>NZ_JBHZGV010000002.1:0-360102 GCF_043359985.1 Comamonas trifloxystrobinivorans | reverse complement strand
CCTTTGCGTATTCGAGCATTCTTGCGAGGAGGAATAATGGGAATACCTCCTCGCTTGATGACTTCTTCATGGACTGGTTGCGTGTCGTAAGCGCCGTCGCCCGTTAGGCTCTCCAGCACCTCATCTTCGGGCAATTGCTGCAGCAAATCCGGTATCACTGCTGCATCACTGACGTTGTTGGATGTCACGCAGATAGCCCTGACCTGTAGCGTCTGGGCATCAATGCCAATGTGCAACTTGCGCCATTGCCGACGACGCTCAGGGCCATGCTTTTTGCATTTCCACTCGCCTTCACCCAAGAACTTGATTCCCGTTGAATCAACCAGCAAATGCAGTCCCGCTTGGCTGCGTGTGTACGGCACTTGTACATTCAAATCGAGCTGGCGCCGGCACAGCGTGCTGAAGTCAGGTACCGGCCAAGCAAGCCCACACAAATGCAGCACCGACTCGGCAAAACCCGTGGTCTGCCGCAGTGCCAAGCCAAACAGGTTCTTGAGCGTCAAACAAAATTGGATTGCTGCATCAGAGAACTTCCGACTGCGTCCGCGTTTGCCACTTGCCGTGGCAAACCAGCACATACCCTTGTCCAGCCACACCGTCAAAGAGCCTCGAGCTTTGAGGGATGCGTTGTACTGCTTCCAGTTGCTGGTTCTATAGCGGGGTTTGCGGGGCTGACTCATGCAGCAAGCCTACCGCTGGAAGAGCAACGATTTATGCAACAACGCCCCCACGCGTCCAAACTGTCCCGGGCTGGCCACCCATTTAGCCAATCAGCTCAAATCCAGCCCGAACGATTTGGCAAGTACGAAGGCGATGGAGCCCAGGATCAGTAGCCCCAGCAGGAAGGCGGTGGCAACCATGCCGCCTGCGCGCAGTACGGCGCGTTTATCTTTGCCGTGTTTACCTTGGTCGAAGTGCCACTTGATGGCGAAGAACATACAGGTGCCGAACATCAGCACCTTGAAGGTGACAAAGACTACAGGGATCCAATCGATCATTTGGGTATTTCCGGCTGACTAATGGCTGCTCTATCGTGGAAAGCACCGCCTCATGAAGGTCGGTGCGGACACGCCAGCCACGGCCTGCAAGCATGCTGTGGCTGTACGTTCTGGTGCATAGTACTGGGAAGCAATATCCATACATAGAGACAAAATGTCCCAGTCAAAATCCATACAAGCGGAAGATCTGCCACTCTGGTTGCCGCCATTGGTGTTCCAGGGCGGGCCCCGTTTTTTGCAGATTGCGGATGCCTTGCAGGCAGCGGTGGCGGGCGGGACGCTGAAGCCAGGCGACCGTTTGCCGCCGCAGCGCTTGTTGGCAGCGCAGTTGAAAGTTGATCTGACAACGGTAACACGCGCGTACGACGAAGCCCGGCGCCGACACCTGTTGGAAGGGCGCGGTGCCCGGGGTACCTACGTGGCCGCGCCGAAGGTGGAGCTCGCTTCGGCCCTTGATCTGAGTATGAACACGCCGCCGCCGCCGGATGGTGTGGACTGTGACGACCTGGTCAAGCAAGGGCTGTCCCAGGTATTGATGCGGGCGGACGCCCAATTGCTGATGAACTACCACTTGGGTGGAGGCAGCGATGCGGACCGCCAAGCGGGTGCCAAATGGCTGGAGCCGATGTTTGGTGAGTTGAATGCCGGGCAGGTCGTTGTTTGTCCGGGTGCGCAAGCGGCGATTGCAGCCCTGATTCTGGCGCTGACGGAGCCTGGCGATGCCATCCTGACTGAGCCCACGGTTTATCCGGGCTTACGCACTGCAGCAAACCAGTTCGGCAGGCGCATCATCGCTGTGGAGGCAGACCAGCACGGAATGCTGCCCGAGATGCTGGAGCAAGCCTACCGCCTGCATCCAGCCAAGCTGGTTTACCTCAACCCGACCTTGCAGAACCCGACGGCTGTCACCATGCCGCTACGCCGGCGCAAAGAGATTGCGAGCGTCGCCAAGCGCTGCAAGGTGAGGATTGTTGAGGACGATCCCTATTGGCTGTTGGCCGATGCGCCGCCGCCGCCCATTGCCGCCTTGTTGCCGGAGCAGGTGTATTACATCGCCACCTTGTCGAAATGTTTGACGCCCGGCTTGCGGGTTGCCTTTGTGCTGATTCGGGATCCGCATGAGCGCGAGCGTTTTCTGGTGGCGCTTCGGTCATTCGCGCTGATGGTTGCGCCTTTGACGGCTGCACTGGCCACGCAGTGGATCTTCGACGGTTCGGCAAATGGCCTGATGGAAGGAATCCGCCAAGAGGCGCGCCTGCGCCATTGGATGGCCAGAGATATTCTGTCTGGGCGCTACACCGGTGCTGGCGATGGCCTGCACGTGTGGCTTGAGCTGCCGAGGTATTGGAGCCCTTCACAGCTTGCGCGTGCTGCCGACAGGGACGGCATTGCCGTCACGCCGGCGGATGCCTTTGCTGCGGGCGGCGAGCCCGTCAATGCTATTCGCATCTCTTTGGGCAGCATCAAAGACCGTGGCCGTTTGCAGGCGGGCCTGCAGCGCTTGTCCCATTTGCTCGCGCAGCGGCCAGAATCGTTCAATACGGCGGTGGTTTGATGTTTTGTTGAGCTATCAGCAGACGCGGCCAAGTCGGCTGGGGAGTTTGCATCAGGCCGTGCTTGCTTCGCGCTCGGCCTGGGCAATGACTTCTTCCGGGACGCCTTGGCGCTTGAGGGCTTCGATCAACCGAGCGTGGGCCACGGCTGCAAACTGCCGCTCATCACGGCGCAAGCCCTCGCTCAGGTACGACTTGATGAGTGTCTGGTACCCGGAGAAGCCCCGCTGTGGCGCAATGAGTTTGAGCGAGTCGACCACGTCAACCGGAATGCGCATGGTGATCGAGGTCATGGGCCGATCCTTGTTCAGGCGGTTTTTCAGGCGTTCAGTCAACATAGATTTTCTCCTCGTGGGGATCGGCGCGGCGCGCGGAAATGAGGCGAATGCAGGTGTCTTCGATCTCGACGTGCACCACGAACAGAAGGCGGGCCTGGGAGTCGAAGCCTATCGCCGCATTACGCGCCTCATCGTTGCGCGATGCGTCTGTGAGCACGAAGAATGGATCGAAGAAAACCGCCGCAGCCTCCTCAAACTGCACGCCATGTTTGCGCCAGTTCAGCTCGGCTTTCTCTTGGTTCCAGACGAACAGCTCGCCGTTTAGTTCGTACTGAATGTTCATGGATAGTAGGTGATTTTATTTACTTTGTCAATACAAAGTCTGAGCCTGTCGATTGATCAGAGAGGTTTGCCGCAATGCCAATTACCCACTTGTGACTTGGAGAAAAACACGCATCAGCATGGGCGGAGTAGGCGTTCGTTCATTGCAAAAAATAGCATTTGATAACTACTTCGCGGTTTTTCATTGATGTGCATTAAATGCTCTTCCCCCAGTCGCCGCAAACCTGCAAAATAGTTGACATTCCAGCGCGAAAGTACCGGCTTCAGGTGGCTTCTGTCTGTCATCTTGCGGGTTTCGGATCGCGTTATGGGGGAACTTGTCCGGAGCTTCAGAAGGAGATCCTTGAATGCCTAAACGCGCCATTGAGTTTCAGGAACCAGCGGGCATGGTTGCATCGCCCGGTTTGCAGGCAGCGCCTGTGCTGGATTTGATGTGTTCCCATTTTGTGTTGGCCCTGGCCACCAAGCAGGGCTCCAAGTTCAATGTGCGTCGCGACATCAATGGTTTGATGGCCCTGGCCGGCCGGCACCTGATGTGGCCCGAGGCGGTACTGGCCCGCGTGCGCGGCTTTCTGGCGCGCCGCTGCAAAGACAACGAGGTCTGGCGTGGGCAAGAGCAGCTCAGCAATGCGGAGTTCATGGAGCGCCATGGCGTCTGGCGTGGCCCCTATGAAGAGGGCTCGCTTTTCTACTACATGGATGAATACGCCAAAGATGCGCCCAAAGACCTGCTGACCCTGCTCACCAGCACGGCGCAGTGGCTGAGCCATGCGCTCAAAAAACAGTCGACCCTGGTCGAGAAAAACATCGATTCGCTCGCTAACCTGCTGCAGCTGAACAAGGCCGAGCGCGCTTTGCTGCTGTACGGCACGCTGGCGCGCCACCAGCGTGACTTGCGTAGCGTGCTCGTGGAGTTCAAGGTGAACAACGCACCGGAGGCCTACGCGGCTATCGCCGATCTCGCTGGCGTACCCGCCTCAGAAGTGGCCGAGGCCTTGCGCGCCGGTGGCCGGCTGGAGCGCATTGGCCTGGTGGAAAATCTGCTGTCCGAGCAAAGCATTACCGACCTGGCCGACCTCATGAAGGTCAGCGAAAAACTGCCGCCCGTGCTGATGCGCGAGTACCGCAACCGAGCCGAGCTAATGGCCGTGTTCACACGCCCCGCCGTGCCCAGCGAGCTCAAGGCCAACGACTTTGAGTTTGTCGGTGACGATGTGCAAGTGCTGGTCCACCTGCTGCGCAAAGCCAAACAGACCAAGGCCGTGGGCGTGAACGTGTTGCTGTACGGCCCGCCCGGCACCGGCAAAACCGAGCTGGCAAAAGTGGTGGCGCGGGAAGCTGGTTTGGATTTGTTTGAGGTGGAATATGCCGACCGCGATGGCAACAGCCTCTCGGGCCGCGACCGCTATCGCTCGTTGCAAATCGCGCAGGTGTTCCTCAAAGGCGCCGAAGCTGCCGCACTGCTTTTTGACGAAGTGGAAGACGTGTTCCCGCCCATCAGCGTGGACGCGGCGGGCCTGTTGGCGCGTGCAGAGCAGCAGGCTCCGAGCCCGGCCATTGGTCACTTGGTCAATGGCAAGGCCTGGGTCAACCAGATTCTGGAATCCAACCCGGTGCCCACGCTCTGGGTGACCAACCGCATCGAGCAGATCGACCCGGCTTTTCGCCGCCGTTTTGCCTACCACTTGGAGCTGAAATCGCCGCCGCCCGGTGCGCGGGAGCAGCTCATCCGCAAAACCTTGGACGGTGTGGCGGTGAGCGAGGCTTTTGTGGCCAAGCTCACCGAGCGCAAGGGCCTCACCCCCGCGCAAATCCGCACCGCCGTGCGCTTTGCCGACTTGGCACACGCGGGCCCGGAAGTGGGTGGAGAAGCCTTCGAAGCCCTGATCGAGCGCCAGCTCAAAAACTCTGATGCCGCGCTGGGTCGTAAACCCGACGGCGGCAAAAAAGGCCGCCGCCAAGTCACCACCTACGACCTGGGCATGCTCAACGTTGAAACCCGCTTTGAGATCCCACGCATTGTCGATGCGCTGAAAGCGCGCGGCCACGGTGCCCTGTGCTTTTACGGCGCGCCCGGCACCGGCAAAACCGCGCTGGGCGAGTTCATTGCCGAGCATCTGGGCAAGCCGCTCATCGTCAAGCAAGCCAGCGATCTAGTGAGCAAGTATGTGGGCGAAACCGAGCAAAACATGGCCGCCATGTTTGCCGAAGCCACCCAGGAAAAAGCCGTGCTGCTGCTGGATGAGGCCGACAGCTTTTTGATGGACCGCCGCGGTGCGCAACGCAGCTACGAGGTGACCGAGGTGAACGAAATGCTGCAGCAAATGGAGCGCCACGATGGCGTGTTCATCTGCACCACCAACCTGCTGGACCGCATTGACCAGGCCGCGCTGCGCCGCTTTACCTTCAAAATCAAGTTCATGCCGCTCACCGCCGAGCAGCGGGAGAGGATGTTCGTCACCGAGGCGCTGGCCGGTGATGAGCAGAAGCTCACGCCCGAAGTCCGCCGCCGCCTGGCCAAACTGTCGCAGCTCGCCCCTGGCGATTTTGCGGCGGTTAAAAGGCAGTGCGACATTCTGGCGGCCGAGTTCTCGGTGGAAGAGTTCATCGAGCAACTGGAAGCCGAACACCGCATCAAGCCCGAAGTGCGGGAGCAGACCTCAATCGGGTTTGTGCGCTGAGAGAGTGGGGCAGGGGGGAGTTACCTGCCCTTGCTTTTAATCGCGCTTGCTTCGCGAGGACAGAATTGGGCGTGGCTGCACCTGCAGCCGCTCAAACCGGCCAACAAGAGCGCAGCAAGCTGGCTCTCGAGCGACCCTCGCGCCACCCCACGGTGTGACCCTGGGCGACTCTACAGAGAACGGGCCAAGTCTAGAGCATGCCGTGGCGCAAAGCAACGCTGCCCAAGACAAGGTGCACGCCATGGGGAGGGCGCAAACTCGGGGTGGCGTTGTCTGCAACCGTGCCGGCAGGCTCTCAGCTTTCTAAGCTGCCTGTGCGGCAGACAACCGCCGGCCGTGCCGGACAAAGCCAACGCATTGTTTCTAAGCTGCCTGTGCGGCAGACAACTTGTCCCACGGCGACGCGTTAGCGAGGGTGTTTTTCTAAGCTGCCTGTGCGGCAGACAACTGTTAAATTCCGTCAACTATGAGGTATTGGAATTTCTAAGCTGCCTGTGCGGCAGACAACGTGGCCTGTGCTGATCTCAGGCTTTGGCTTCGTTTCTAAGCTGCCTGTGCGGCAGACAACCTTCGATCGAATGTGGATTGGGTCTGCATACATTTTCTAAGCTGCCTGTGCGGCAGACAACGGCCTCAGGCTGTCCGATACTGTTGCCTTCAATTTCTAAGCTGCCTGTGCGGCAGACAACAATCAACAGCGCATCGCGTTCTTCAAGATTAGTTTCTAAGCTGCCTGTGCGGCAGACAACTCTCTCTGTCGATGTGGCGGTCGCGTTGGCATTTTCTAAGCTGCCTGTGCGGCAGACAACGATTCTGTCGCTCAAAGACCCATTTGCCACGCTTTCTAAGCTGCCTGTGCGGCAGACAACTCGTGCGTCAGCGCTCCTATCACTTCTCCTACTTTCTAAGCTGCCTGTGCGGCAGACAACCAGCGCTGGTTTCGGGGAAGCCCTCGCCCGATTTTCTAAGCTGCCTGTGCGGCAGACAACGGCAGCCGGTGAATGGAGCTCTTGCGTCCCATTTTCTAAGCTGCCTGTGCGGCAGACAACCGTCGGCTGCCGTCGCCCTCTTCGTCCAGATTTTTCTAAGCTGCCTGTGCGGCAGACAACGGCTGCATTCTGGTCGGCCAGCTTGGCAATCATTTCTAAGCTGCCTGTGCGGCAGACAACGGCCGATTCAATGAAGTCAACCGCCAGCGCAATTTCTAAGCTGCCTGTGCGGCAGACAACGGCCCGCAAAACAAAGTGCGCTACGACGCCCATTTCTAAGCTGCCTGTGCGGCAGACAACATCCAGAGCTTTTGCAGGAGGGTATTTCCGGTTTTCTAAGCTGCCTGTGCGGCAGACAACGCTGTGCCAGACCTTCCAGGGGGATCAGGTTCTTTCTAAGCTGCCTGTGCGGCAGACAACGAGCATTTCGTCTGCCCATGCATACGGCCATTTTTCTAAGCTGCCTGTGCGGCAGACAACGCGGAGTAGGCGACAAAATTTTAGGCGCTGTTTTTCTAAGCTGCCTGTGCGGCAGACAACGCATACAGCTTGCCCTTGTTCTCGCTCAGCCATTTCTAAGCTGCCTGTGCGGCAGACAACCGGGCCCGGAGACACAGCGTCGGCCACTGAATTTTCTAAGCTGCCTGTGCGGCAGACAACAAAGGTGGAATGTGGCAGATAACGCTCGTGACTTTCTAAGCTGCCTGTGCGGCAGACAACGGCGGCGGCTTCTTCCTCGCTCAAACCCTTGATTTCTAAGCTGCCTGTGCGGCAGGCAACCACCAGCATTCGGTTTTATGTCACCGTCTTTTTTTCTAAGCTGCCTGTGCGGCAGACAACAATTTGCTCAATGCAGATTCCCAAACCTTCATTTTCTAAGCTGCCTGTGCGGCAGACAACCAAGGAGCCCTGAATGGCGCCCGTGAACGTGATTTCTAAGCTGCCTGTGCGGCAGACAACTTAGTGGTAGCTCAAATGCTGATGGCTATAACTTTCTAAGCTGCCTGTGCGGCAGACAACCCCTCGCCCGCAGATGACTTGACGCGCAATATTTTCTAAGCTGCCTGTGCGGCAGACAACAGATACTGCACCATTTCAGCAAGCGCCGCCCATTTCTAAGCTGCCTGTGCGGCAGACAACCTTGCGAAGGAACTCACCAGTCAAGGTGATCTTTTCTAAGCTGCCTGTGCGGCAGACAACGGTCGCCCGTTTGGCGGGTGATGGTGGTTTTTTTTCTAAGCTGCCTGTGCGGCAGACAACGGCATCACCCTGCAAGGCGATCCGCTGAAACTTTTCTAAGCTGCCTGTGCGGCAGACAACGGTGCTTTTCGCACAAATCCGCATCCTCCTTCTTTCTAAGCTGCCTGTGCGGCAGACAACGCGCTATCGCTGAGCGTCCCGTATGTGCCTCATTTCTAAGCTGCCTGTGCGGCAGACAACGCGCTATCGCTGAGCGTCCCGTATGTGCCTCATTTCTAAGCTGCCTGTGCGGCAGACAACGCGCTATCGCTGAGCGTCCCGTATGTGCCTCATTTCTAAGCTGCCTGTGCGGCAGACAACGCGCTATCGCTGAGCGTCCCGTATGTGCCTCATTTCTAAGCTGCCTGTGCGGCAGACAACGGCTTGTACTCATTTGACATTGAGTACAAGCGTTTCTAAGCTGCCTGTGCGGCAGACAACCTTCATCGCAAGCCGGGGCGCTTGTATTGCACTTTCTAAGCTGCCTGTGCGGCAGACAACTGCCGAATCCAAAATACAACCCGAATGCGCCGTTTCTAAGCTGCCTGTGCGGCAGACAACCTGGTGATTAACAACACGGCGCCACAGCGCCATTTCTAAGCTGCCTGTGCGGCAGACAACCAAATGCATAGATGCAAGCCTCCTCCGGACTGTTTCTAAGCTGCCTGTGCGGCAGACAACCAGTCAAATCGCTTGCTGGGTCATACGCCATCTTTCTAAGCTGCCTGTGCGGCAGACAACCAATCGGCGGCGGTGAGCCTGCATTCCCAGCTTTTCTAAGCTGCCTGTGCGGCAGACAACGCATGAAAAGCTACGACTTGCTCCGCGCAATCTTTTCTAAGCTGCCTGTGCGGCAGACAACATCTGGCCCTTGACTTCTTCGATGGCATCAATTTTCTAAGCTGCCTGTGCGGCAGACAACGGGAAGAAGCGAATAAGGAACGGGCCGCTAAGCTTTCTAAGCTGCCTGTGCGGCAGACAACGGGGTGAGCGCAGTTAAATAAAGACCCCCAAATTTCTAAGCTGCCTGTGCGGCAGACAACGCGCCAAGACCCGCTGAGGTGCACGAATGACGTTTCTAAGCTGCCTGTGCGGCAGACAACGCTGACTACTGCGAGCCTGATGACTTCCCCCATTTCTAAGCTGCCTGTGCGGCAGACAACGCGTGGCGTGATCCATTACCACTGCGTTGTGTTTTCTAAGCTGCCTGTGCGGCAGACAACGTTTTCTCCTGTGCTGGGGTGTGGGCCGGTTCTTTCTAAGCTGCCTGTGCGGCAGACAACGTCTGCAGATTGACCATGATTTGATCGATGGCTTTCTAAGCTGCCTGTGCGGCAGACAACATCACGGGCAAGAGAACGCGGTCTGCGTCACCTTTCTAAGCTGCCTGTGCGGCAGACAACGCGGGTTCGGATTAATTACAGGGGGTTCGACTTTTCTAAGCTGCCTGTGCGGCAGACAACAGCCTACTGCGAGCGGTAAGGTGTCCGCATAAATTTCTAAGCTGCCTGTGCGGCAGACAACGTGCGCCCCAAGCAAGCTGTTGAAACCGTACATTTCTAAGCTGCCTGTGCGGCAGACAACCTTGACTTCTTCGAAGGCATCAACGGCGGCCTTTTCTAAGCTGCCTGTGCGGCAGACAACCCGCTGCTGATGGCGTGAAGCTGACTTTGCTTTTTCTAAGCTGCCTGTGCGGCAGACAACGCGGGTTCGGATTAATTACAGGGGGTTCGACTTTTCTAAGCTGCCTGTGCGGCAGACAACTGCTCGTTGCCATTCTTGCGCTGGTCGTGCTTTTTCTAAGCTGCCTGTGCGGCAGACAACCAGAAGCCGCACATCGAACAAAGCGCGAAATTTTTCTAAGCTGCCTGTGCGGCAGACAACAATCGTGACCACTGAAAAGCCCAGCAACGCGATTTCTAAGCTGCCTGTGCGGCAGACAACGGTAGAAGTAGGGCGCTGTCTGAGGAGGTTGATTTCTAAGCTGCCTGTGCGGCAGACAACCCGGCGGCGCTGTTACCCAGTCAACAAGCAATTTCTAAGCTGCCTGTGCGGCAGACAACTGCAGAGCGTGCTGCCCGCCGCGCCTTCCGTAATTTCTAAGCTGCCTGTGCGGCAGACAACATGTGAGTTCTTTCAAAAATATCAGCGGTGTCGTTTCTAAGCTGCCTGTGCGGCAGACAACCGCCAATTAGCTGGCGTTGCTGGCGGGTTGTTTTTCTAAGCTGCCTGTGCGGCAGACAACGCAAGCGCAAGCCACTGCTTGCGATTCCCGTATTTCTAAGCTGCCTGTGCGGCAGACAACGACAGCTCGATCAAAAAAGACCCGACGATCAATTTCTAAGCTGCCTGTGCGGCAGACAACGCCGACTGGAGCCAGTGTCGGCATAGGGTCCAGTTTCTAAGCTGCCTGTGCGGCAGACAACTGCATAGCCCTCGGGCACGCAGCTTTCGGCAGATTTCTAAGCTGCCTGTGCGGCAGACAACCGCATGCGTGCCGCATGGGGCAGCCGCTGCAATTTCTAAGCTGCCTGTGCGGCAGACAACTGCAGAGCATCTTTGAGCTTGAAGCGCATTTTTTTCTAAGCTGCCTGTGCGGCAGACAACGCCGGTAGTCCTGCAGCAGACTTGACTGAAAATTTCTAAGCTGCCTGTGCGGCAGACAACTACGACCAAAACACTTGGGACGGTATGAAGTGTTTCTAAGCTGCCTGTGCGGCAGACAACAGGATCGGGCTGCTTCTCTGCTTCTGGCGGTATTTCTAAGCTGCCTGTGCGGCAGACAACTTTTTCCAGCCGCTGAAAATTTGCGGCGCGTGTTTCTAAGCTGCCTGTGCGGCAGACAACTTGTTGCTCTGTGCCACGCGGCCACCGCCATGTTTCTAAGCTGCCTGTGCGGCAGACAACGAAAAACCGCCAATGGCCGTTGGCGGTTCGTATTTCTAAGCTGCCTGTGCGGCAGACAACCTTGCGGGCCGTCACCTGCACGTGCGGCGCGTTTTCTAAGCTGCCTGTGCGGCAGACAACCGCCCCCTAGCCGCCTCTACCAGCGCAAAGAATTTCTAAGCTGCCTGTGCGGCAGACAACTCGGCAAAACTGTTAAAGGCAGAAATGCTGAGTTTCTAAGCTGCCTGTGCGGCAGACAACTCGTACAGCCGCGTAGCAGGGCAAAGCATGAATTTCTAAGCTGCCTGTGCGGCAGACAACAACCCTAGTTTTCGCTAAATTTGCGTAAATTATTTCTAAGCTGCCTGTGCGGCAGACAACTCCAGCGTCCGGGCGTTTCGCCACCGGTGGAATTTCTAAGCTGCCTGTGCGGCAGACAACGCATGGCGACATGCGGTTTGCGGTTTCTGCTATTTCTAAGCTGCCTGTGCGGCAGACAACCACCCGATCTGCGACAGCTGTACGACAGCCTGTTTCTAAGCTGCCTGTGCGGCAGACAACAAGTAGCCTTGGTTGATCTTGGGCCACTCCCATTTCTAAGCTGCCTGTGCGGCAGACAACACGCCAACAAATATTACGCCTGGGGTAACAGATTTCTAAGCTGCCTGTGCGGCAGACAACCAGGCGTTCACCCTGGCGCAAAAAATCTGCAATTTCTAAGCTGCCTGTGCGGCAGACAACTAGGCACAAAAACAGGGCGAGGTTTCCCATCATTTCTAAGCTGCCTGTGCGGCAGACAACGGATATCAAGCCTTTGCTTATCGGGTTCGCTTTTTCTAAGCTGCCTGTGCGGCAGACAACCCCCACGGCGAAGAACTCAGGGGAACGGTGTATTTCTAAGCTGCCTGTGCGGCAGACAACGGTCTGATGGACGTTAATGGCCGTAGGCCAAATTTCTAAGCTGCCTGTGCGGCAGACAACTTCAGCGAAATCGCCAACAACAAAGTGCCGGATTTCTAAGCTGCCTGTGCGGCAGACAACTTGCAAGCGCAGCTTTACTTCATTGCCGTCGATTTCTAAGCTGCCTGTGCGGCAGACAACCGGCACGGGATCGCCGGTAGGCACAAAAACAGTTTCTAAGCTGCCTGTGCGGCAGACAACATTCGGAACTGGATCACCTGAGGGGACAAAAATTTCTAAGCTGCCTGTGCGGCAGACAACTCGCGTGGACTCCATCGGCTGCCCCTGGGGCGTTTCTAAGCTGCCTGTGCGGCAGACAACTCTCTCTGGTTTCTTTCTCGTAGATCGAGATTTTTCTAAGCTGCCTGTGCGGCAGACAACTGGAGCGTAGCACAGCTACTTTGTTGATGTAGAGAGTCTTTTCGCCGGTTGATCCGTTTGGACCCTTTATCACTTCCCCCTCTGGCGAAAAGAAAAAGGGTTGCGATGGTCACGGCGGAGGGGGCTGCAGGCATGCGCTGTGTCAAGCAATGGATTCAGCCGAGGAAAGCGCGAAACAGCGGATGAATAGCCCGCAGTCCCACGCATGCCCCGCGCACCACGCTGGTGCAAGTTGTATGGCGTTTGCTGCAGATGCCTGCAGACTGGCTGGATGTGGCTGCAGCAAGCCGGTTTTTGCTGCAAGAGCGCTTGTGTGCATGTCCAGTTGGGTCAAAAACGCTAGCACAAAAGTGACAGTTTTGCCAATCCTAGGCATCCCTGTTGCGGATTTTGCGTATGCCGCTAAGCTCGCCGCATTGCGTGATCGTTGTTGTCGAAACAATGCCATGTGATCAATATTTTTACTACAAAGGATCTGAGATATGAAGGTACCGTTTCGCCTGAATACTGTGGCGTTGACTGTGGGTCTGGCTGGTGCGCTGCTGGCGGGTGCCGCGCAGGCACAGAACATCAAGATCGGTGTGGTGATTCCTGCCACCGGTCCTCTGACGCAATATGGCGATATGGTCAAAGAAGGTGTGGATACCGCGCTGGAGCAGATCAATGCCGCTGGTGGCGTGAACGGCAACAAGCTGGAAGCCGTGATCGTGGACGACGCTTGCGAGCCCAAGCAAGGCCCGGTAGCGGCCAACCGCGTGGTGAACGCCAAGATCCAATACGTGGTGGGCCCGGTGTGCTCGGGCGCAGCCATTGCTGCCGCTCCCATCTACAACAACGAAGGTGTGGTGGTGGTTACGCCATCGGCTACTTCGCCTGCGCTGACCGAGGGCAAGAACTTCACCTCGATCTTCCGCACTATCGGCCGTGACGACCAGCAAGGTCCTTTTGCCGCCAAGTTCATCGCGCAAACCGTCAAGCCTAAGAAGGTTGCCGTGCTGCACGACAAGCAGTCGTATGGCCAAGGCATTGCCACCGCCGTGCGCGATACGCTCAAGGCTGACGGCGTGAACGTAGCGCTGTTCGAAGGTATCAATGCTGGCGACAGCGATTACTCGGCCGTTATCACCAAGCTCAAGAGCGCTGGTATCGATTTCGTTTACTACGGCGGCTATCACCCAGAAATGGGTCTGCTGCTGCGCCAAGCGGCTGAGCAAGGCCTGAAGGTTCGCATCATGGGCCCAGAAGGCGTGGGCAACCCCGAGATCAACGCTATCGCTGGCCCTGCTGTCGAAGGCATGCTGGTCACGCTGCCGGCCGATTTCGCCAGCAACCCCAAGAACGCCGCACTGGTGAAGGCTTTCAAGGACAAGAAGCGTGATCCTTCGGGCTCGTTCCAAATGGGTTCGTACACCGCTGTGAAGGTGATCGCCGATTCCATCAAGGCCGTGGGCAATGATGGCGCCAAGGTGGCCAAGCACCTGCACACCGCTACTTTCGAAACCCCGCTGGGCAATCTGGCTTGGGATGCCAAGGGCGACCTGAAGGCTTACGACTTCCAGGTGTTCAACTGGCACAAGGATGGCAGCAAGACCGCGGCCACCAAGTAAGCAAGGCTGAGTGAAAGAGAGAAGGGCATGGCTCTGAAACATAGAGCCATGCCTTCTTGTTTTGGCCGTCACCGCGGCCAACGGGATTGAGGCGGTATGGTATGAATGATTTTTTGCCCCAGTTCATACAGCAGTTGTTCAATGGTTTGTCGCTGGGCGCTATTTACGCGCTGGTGGCCATTGGATACACGATGGTGTATGGAATTATCGGAATGATCAATTTCGCCCATGGTGAGATTTATATGATCGGCGCCTACATAGGTTTGGTGACCTTGTCGGCCATTGGCACGCAAAGCGGCTTGCCGGTGTTTGTGGTGATTGGCGCCATGTTGCTGGTGTCGGTGGTGCTCACCGGCGTTTATGGTTATGCGGTCGAGCAGGTGGCGTACAAGCCTTTGCGTAGCAGCCCACGTTTGGTGGCGCTGATCTCGGCCATCGGCATGTCGATCTTTTTGCAAAACTGGGTGGCTTTGGGTCAGGGCGCGCGCGATATGGCCGTGCCTTCGCTGTTGCCTGGTGCGCTCAACTTCCACATGGGTGATTTTGAAGTGTTTGTGCCTTACACCCGCATCATGATTATTGTGGTGGCGGTGGTGTTGATGATTGCGCTTACGCTCTATATCAAACATTCGCGCATGGGCCGCGCATCGCGTGCCTGCGCACAAGACATGCAGATGGCTAATCTGCTGGGTATTGATACGAACAAGGTGGTTTCCTTCACCTTTATTCTGGGTGCTGTGCTGGCCGCGGTGGGCGGTGTGCTGATTGCGCTGGCCATCGGCAAGCTCAACCCATATATCGGTTTTGTGGCCGGTATCAAGGCTTTCACGGCGGCGGTGCTGGGTGGTATCGGCAGCATTCCCGGCGCCATGCTCGGTGGCGTGTTGTTGGGCGTGGCGGAAACTTTTGCCGCAGCCTACATCTCGTCGGAATACAAGGACATCGTGGCCTTTGGCCTGCTGGTGCTGATCTTGCTGTTCCGTCCCACCGGTCTGCTCGGCAAGCCCGAGGTGGAGAAGGTCTGATGAAAGCCAATTTCAAAAACGCCCTGATCTCCGCCGTGCTGGCGGCGCTGGTGGTGCTGCCTATTTTTGGCCTGCACCTGGAGCGCAAAGGCGCACGCAATTACATTGAGCCCCACTGGAACCTGGTGATCTGGGGCTTTGTGATTGTGCTGGTGCTGCAGCTGATCAAGCCCATGCTGGCCAAACAGATGGCGCACATCAAAGCGCCCAGCCTGCCAACCATGAGCAGCGGCACGCGCACCACCCTGATGTGGTTGGTGATTGTGGCCGCCATCGTCTGGCCGTTTTTCAGCGGCCGCAACGCGGTAGACATTGCCACGCTGGCGCTGATTTACGTGATGCTCGGCTTGGGCCTGAACATTGTGGTGGGCTTTGCCGGCTTGCTGGATTTGGGCTTTGTCGGCTTCTACGCCGTGGGCGCTTATACCTATGCGCTGCTTTTCCACTGGGCTGGCTGGTCGTTCTGGGAGGCGCTGCCGCTGTCGGGTGCCGCTGCTGCGCTGTTCGGCTTTTTGCTCGGCTTCCCGGTGCTGCGCCTGCGCGGCGATTACCTCGCCATCGTGACCTTGGGTTTTGGCGAAATCATCCGTCTGCTCTTGGTCAATCTGGTCGATTTCACTGGCGGCCCCGATGGCATCTCCAGCATTCCCAAGCCCACCTTGTTCGGTTTTGAGCTTACGCGCTCGGCATCGAAAGAGGGCGGGCAAACGCTGCACCAGTTGCTGGGCATGGAGTTCAACACCATGCATATGGTGATCTTCCTCTACCTGCTGGCGCTGGTGCTGGCCTTGGTAACGCTGTGGATCAGCAACCGTTTGATTCGCATGCCCATCGGCCGCGCCTGGGAGGCGCTGCGCGAGGACGAGGTGGCTTGCAAATCGCTGGGTCTGAACCCCACCAAGATCAAGCTCTCCGCCTTCACGCTGGGCGCCATGTTTGCCGGTTTTGGCGGCGCATTTTTTGCTGCGCGCCAAGGCATCGTGAGCCCCGAGTCGTTCAGCTTTATCGAATCGGCCCTGATCTTGGCGATCGTGGTGCTGGGCGGTATGGGCTCGCAACTGGGTGTGATCATTGCGGCCATTTTGATCACTGTGCTGCCCGAGTTTGCCCGCGAGTTCTCGGAATACCGCATGCTGATTTTCGGCCTGGTGATGATTTTGATGATGGTCTGGCGTCCGCAGGGCTTGTTCCCGATGAAGCGCCACCACGAAGAGTTGAAACAGTGACCGTAAACACGGCAATGCAAACTACGGAGAAGTGTTTATGAGTCAATCCATGTTGAAGGTGGACGGCCTGTGCATGCGCTTTGGCGGCTTGCTGGCAGTCGACCATGTGGCGCTCGATGTGAAGCCGCAGGAGATCTTCGCCATCATCGGCCCCAACGGTGCTGGCAAGACCACGGTGTTCAACTGCATCAGCGGTTTTTACAAGCCTACCGAAGGCTCCATCGTGCTGGGCGGCCAGTCGATTGCCGGCCTCGCCAGCCACGAAGTGGCCAACCACGGTGTGGTGCGCACCTTCCAGAACGTGCGCTTGTTCAAAGGCATGACGGTGCTGGAAAACCTGCTGGTGGCGCAGCACCAGCAAGTCAAGCGCAACCTGCTCTCGGGTCTGTTCAAAACCAAGGCCTACAAAGCGGCTGAGGAGCAAGCGCAGGTGAAGGCCGTGCAGTGGCTCGATGTGATGGGTTTGCGCGCTTTCGCCAACCGCGAAGCGGGCAACCTGGCCTACGGCCACCAGCGCCGGTTGGAGATTGCGCGCTGCATGATCACCAACCCCAAGCTCTTGATGCTGGACGAGCCCGCTGCCGGCCTGAACCCGCAAGAGAAGGTGGAGCTGCAGCACCTGATCGACCGCCTGCGCAAGGAGTTCGGTGTGACGGTGCTGCTGATTGAGCACGACATGAGCCTGGTGATGGGCGTGTCCGAGCGCATTTTGGTGATGGAATATGGCAAGCCGATTGCGCTGGGCGTGCCCGAAGCGATCCGCAATGACGAGCGCGTGATCAAGGCGTACCTGGGAGAGTCGTGATGCAGCCGATGTTGGAAATCAATAATGTCAGCACGCATTACGGTGCGATTTGTGCGGTCAACGGCGTCAGTCTGCACGTCAACCAAGGGGAGATCGTCTCGCTCATCGGCAGCAATGGCGCGGGTAAAACCACCTTGCTGATGACGGTCTGCGGCAACCCGCTGGCGAGCAGCGGCTCGATCAAGTTCGAAGGCGAAGAGCTGGTGGGCCAGCCCTCGCACCTGATCATGCGCAAAGGCATTGCCATATCGCCCGAAGGTCGCCGCGTCTTCAAAGACCTGACCGTGGTAGAGAACCTGCAGATGGGCGCGTTCTTTTTGAGCAAGGACGAAATCGCCCAAGGCACTGACTACGTGTACGGCCTGTTCCCGCGCCTCAAAGAGCGCGCCGACCAGCGCGCCGGCACCATGTCGGGTGGCGAGCAGCAAATGCTGGCCATTGGCCGCGCCCTGATGAGCAAGCCGCGCCTGCTTTTGCTCGACGAACCCACGCTGGGCCTGGCGCCGCTGATCATTGCGCAGATCTTCGAGATCATCAAAGCCGTGCGTGAGCAGGGCGTGACGGTCTTTTTGGTGGAGCAAAACGCCAACCAGGCGCTGCAGATTGCCGACCGTGGTTACGTGCTGGAAACCGGCCGCGTCACCTTGGAAGACAGCGGCGCCAACCTGCTGCGCAACCAAGATATCCGCAAGGCCTATCTGGGTGGCTGACTTGGGCGGCTGACCAAGTTGCAACACTTGCCGCGAAACCGAGGCCCCGTGTGAATATTCGGTTCACGCGGGGCCTTTTTCATGGGCCTGGATTAACCGGTGTCAGCGCGCTTGCGCAAGCCCATGGTTGCCGGCATGCCGCCCGGCCTGAACGCCCCACAGCCACATGGCAACGCCGGCAAGCAGAGTCAGCCCGAAAGAAGCTTGCGCGCCCCAGCCGTCAATAATCCAGCCCGCCACCGCTGCACCCAGCGCTACGCCGGTGGCCAGGCCCGTCAACAGCCAGGTCATGCCTTCGGTAAGGCGGTGGGCTTGCACTTGCTGCTCTACCAGCGCCATGGCAACGGTGATCGTGGGGCCGAAAGTAATGCCAGCCAGCAGCACAGCCAGCGTCAGCGCAAACAAATTGCTGGCCAACAGCAAGGGCAAGGCGGAGATGGCGACGGATGCGCCCACCCACACAATCTGCCGCGAGAGCGGCATTTGCAAACGCAGCGTGCCAAACACCAAACCCATGGCGCAAGAGCCCAGCGCGTAAAACGACAGCACCACGCTGGCCATGCCGGGCTGGCCTTGGGCAGTGGCGAAAGCCACGCTGGCCACATCGATCACGCCCACAATAATGCCTTGCGCCAGCATGAAAAGCGCCAAGGTACGCACCAAAGGTTGGCGCAGCATGGAAGGCGCTTTGTCGATACTTGTTCTCGCCCGCACGGGTGGCTCTGTGCTGCGCTGAATCACGAACAATGCAACGCCAACAATCAAAAACAGCGCTGCAGCCAGCGGCCCGGCCTCGGGGAAAAGCAGCATGCTCAAACCCACCGACAAAGGCGGCCCCACGATAAAGGCGATATCGTCCAGCACGCCTTCCAGCGCGAATGCGGTTTTGAGCTGCGGCTGGCCGCTGTAAATGGCTGTCCAACGGGCGCGCACCATGGCTGGCATGCTGGGCAAACTGCCGGCAGCGGCTGCCAGCACCAGCAGCAACCAATCGGGCCCTTGCCAGTGTGCGCAGGCCAGCAGTGCCAACATGGAGATGGCGTTGCTCGCTGCCGCAAAAGGCAGCACCCGGTACTGGCCGTGGCGGTCTACCAGCGCAGAAATACGCGGCGCCAAAATGGCAATCGACAGCGCAAAACACGCCGACGCCATGCCCGCCAACGTGTAGGCGCCGCGCTGCTGCGAGAGCATGGTGATCAGGCCGATACCCGTCATCGACAAAGGCAGGCGCGCCAACAGGCCGGCCAGCACAAAACCGGCGCTGCCCGGAGCGTTGAACAGTTGGCGGTAGGTCTGGAACATGGAAACCTCAGGTCATTCAATTGACATACGTTGTGTATGCGAATTGCATTCTACGTGCTCCCGTTGGCTGTGTATCATTGGCATACGTTTTGTATGTGAATGACATCAGGAGTTCGCCATGGCCCAGGTTCGCCAAAGTCGTGCCAGCATGATTGAAGCCACACGCGCCAAGCTCATTGCTGCGGCGCGCCAGGCTTTTGCCGAGCACGGTTATGCCCAGGCTTCGATGGACGATCTGACCGCGCAAGCCGGCCTGACGCGGGGCGCGCTCTACCACCACTTTGGCGGCAAGCCCGGTTTGCTGGTGGCCGTGGTGGCGCAGATGGATGCCGAAATGGACGAGCGCCTGGAGCAGGTGCAGCGCTCACATGCCGACCCCTGGCAAGGCTTTCTGGCCTACTGCAAAGCCTATCTGGCCATGGCGCAAGAGCCGGAAATCCGCCGCATCGTGCTGCAAGACGCCCGCGCCGTACTCACCAGCACCGAGCAGGGCGAGCAATACCAGCAATGCGTGCAGTACATGGCCAGCTATCTGCAGGGCCTGATGGAGCAGGGCGTCATCGTGCCCGCCAGTGCGCAGGCGCTGGCCCGGCTGCTCAACGGCTGCTTGATAGAAGCCGCCTTCTGGATTGCCGAAGAAGGCGCACCCACCAACCGCCTGGACGAAGCTTTGCGGGCGTTGGATTTGATGCTGCAAGGCTGGCGGGTGCGTTGAGAGCGGGTATTCCGAGCAGGTTCGCGTATCGGTCGCGGGATTATTGAAGTAGCCCGATCTCAGCTGCGCTAAGCGTGCTCAACGAGCCCTTTCAACTTATCCAACTCGGTGCGCAGCAAGCGCGCTACTTCGGCTTGGCGTCGGATGGGCATTCGGTCGGTAATGGCGCTGACGCTCATGGCAAGAATGGGTTCACCGTCCTCACTGCTCAACGCGCAAGCCACGCCCAGCGCGCCGCTGACTGCGTAGTTTTGCATCACGGCATAGCCGCGTTGGATAGTGTTTGTGCGCAGGCGGTGGATCATTTCTGCGCTGATGCCGCCATATTCTTCCAGGCGGCTTGAATTGGCTTTCACTACCGATTTCGCTCTGTTCTCAGGCAAGGCGGCCAGCAAAGCCATGCCTGAGGAACCAACGCCGAGCGGGTGACGTTTGCCAGGGTAGCTGGCCAGTATTTGCATGGGGTAGCTGCCAATTTCTCGATGAATGCCGACCGACTCTGTGCCGTCCATTCCTGTCAGAAAAACTGCGTCGCCCAGGTGTTTGGCCAGCTGGCGCATGCCTTCCATAGCTGCCACCAACAAGTCCTGATTCAACTTGGGTGGTAGCCAGAGGCGCGTGGCCAGTCCGTCGGCTTCTTCACCTGCATAAAAGCGTTTACCGGCTGCATCTCGGCGCACCCAAGCACTGCTTTCCAATGCCAAAAACAGGCGCTGCACATTGACGCGATCCAGGCCGGTGCGTTTGCTGACTTCAGTGGCGCCCAGGCCTTCAGGCCACACCTCTTTGAGCAAGCTCAACACTTTCAGACCCTTGAGCAGGGTGGAAGGGCCGGTTGCCTTCAAGAGCGATTGATTCTGGTTTGCCATGGAGAGTATTGGTGTTCATTATTTGTACACCTTGTTTATGTATCTAGTGCGTAGTTTGTACCATCTTTAGGCCAAAAGAACTTTTTTAACCGGAGACAAACATGCACAGATACTGGCAGCGCCCCTGGGCGCAGAAAGCTTTGTATGCAGCTATTGGCTGCATTGGCTGGGGATGTGGTGCAGGTGTGGCGCAAGCAGCCTATCCTGATCGCGCAATCACGTTGCAAGTGGGTTTTGCCGCTGGAGGCCCAACCGATGTGATGGCACGGGTGATTGCAACGGAACTCGGTGCAGAGCTCAAGCAGTCGGTGGTAGTCGATAACAAGCCTGGAGCTGGGAGCAATATCGCTGCTGCCTACGTGGCGCGAGCCAAGCCCGATGGCTATACCTTGCTGATGGTTGCAGTGACCAGTGCCATCAATCAAACCTTGTATGCCAAGCCCGGGTTTGAATTGAACCGTGATTTTGCAGCGATTGGTCTTGTGGGAAAGATCCCCAGCATGCTGGTAGTAACGCCGCAGTTGCCGGCCAACAGCGTGCAGGAGTTGGTGGCTTACGCCAAGGCTAATCCCGGCAAGCTCACTTTCGGCTCATCGGGTAGTGGCACCTCAGTGCATATAGCGGGTGAGATGTTCAAGGCGGCTGCCAACATCGATGTGACCCATATTCCTTATCGCGGCAGCGCTCCGGCTGGCACTGCCGTGATGGCGGGGCAGGTTTCGTACATCTTCGACAACGTGCCCACGGTAGCGCCTTACGTGCAAGCAGGCCGTATGCGTGCGCTGGCCGTCACCACCAAAGAGCGCCTGACATCCGCACCAAGCATCCCGACCATGGCGGAGTCGGGCTTCCCGGATTTTGATGTCTCCTCCTGGTACGGCCTGATTGCACCGGCCAAAACGCCTCCTGAGGTCATTGCCACCGTAAACCGTGCTTTGCAGAAAGTGCTGGCGCGTGCAGATTTTCAAGAGCGCATGAGCATCATGGGCGTGGTTGTGCAACCAGGTACGCCAGACGGCTTTGGCCAGTTCATCCGAGCTGAGACCGAACGTTGGGCGCCCATTGTCAAGGCCTCCGGTGCCATGGTGGATTGATGTTGAGAAACTGAAGCGAGAGAGAAAATGAATACTGCAACCAAGCCATCGGCCTTGAAGGGCGTCGTGGTGCTGGATATATCGCGGGTGCTCGCCGGGCCTTTTGCCGCGCAGATATTGGGCGACCATGGGGCAGAGGTGATCAAGCTGGAGTCGTACGACGGCGATGACACCCGCGCATATGGGCCACCGTTTATCGATGGCGATGCGCCGTACTACATCGGTCTGAACCGCAACAAAAAGGACCTGGCGGTCAACCTCTCCACCCCTGAGGGGCGGGAAATTCTGTTCCAGCTTTTGGGCCAGGTGGATGTGTTGGTCGAAAACTTCAAACTCAGCACTTGGCGCAAATGGGGCATCGATAGTCCGCAAGCCTTGGCAAGCAAGTTTCCCAGGCTTATTCATTGCCGGATTTCCGGCTTTGGCGAAGAGGGCGAGTTCGGCGGTCTGCCAGGTTATGACGCGGCCATCCAAGCGCTTTCGGGCCTGATGTCGATCAACGGGGACCCGGCGCTAGACCCCGTGCGTATTGGTATTCCGCTGGTCGATACCACCACGGGCATGAACGCTGTGATTGGCGTGTTGCTGGCCTTGTATGAGCGCGAAAGGTCGGGTCAGGGCCAGTCCATGGAGGTGACGTTGTTTGATACGGCTTTGGGTCTGCTGCACCCCCACACCAGCAATGCACTCAATGGTGGGCAGTCGGCGCGCACAGGTAACGGTCATCCCAATATCGTGCCGTACGACCTCTACCCCACCAAGACCGAAAAGTTGTTTGTCGCCATCGGCAACGACCGCCAATTTGCGCAGTTATGCGAAGTCCTCGGTAAACCGGAGCTCGCCAGCGACGAGCGCTTTCGCAAGAACCGGGATCGCGTGCAACACCGAGATGCGCTGCGCGCCGAGTTGGTGAGCTTGCTCAGCCTGTTTGACAGCCAAACGCTTTTTCAACGCCTGATGGGATTGGGCGTGCCCTGCGCACCCATGCTGAGCGTAGAGCAGGCTTTGGCTTTGTCGCACACGGAAACGCGGCAAATGTCCGCCAGCCTGGGCAAGGTGCGGGTCACTGGCATTCCGATCAAGTTGGAGCGTACCCCTGGCGAGTTGCGATTGCCTCCGCCACGGATTGGCGAACACAGCTTGGAGTTGTTGCAGCGCTTTGGCTTCAGCCAGGCAAGCATCAACAAAGCCTTGGCAGCAGATGCTGTCAGACAGGTTTGAATTAACTCATTTACAAGCAGGAGACAACAATGATCAAGGTAGAAGAATTTGGCGCAGTAGCCGTGGTGACCTATGACCGGGGCGAGCGTCGCAATGCGCTGTCATTGCAAGCGATGAAAGAGCTGATTGCGGTGGCCGACAGCTTTCAGGCGCGTTTTGACATCACCGCCATTGTGTTGACGGGCAGTCCCCAGGCATTTTCTGCCGGTGTGGATTTGAAGGACCCTGAGCGCTGGGCACTTGATGGAAAAACGCTGGACGAGCGCCGCTACATAGCGGCCACCGGTGCGCGCTTGTGCAAAGCCTGGGAAGACCTGCCGCAACTCAGCATTGCAGCCGTCGAAGGCTTGAACGTAGGCGGTGGTATTGCGCTGACCCTGGCTTGCGACTGGCGCGTGATGGCTGACAACGCCTTTCTCTATGTGCCGGAGGTGCAAATCGGCATTCCGCTCGTTTGGCATACCGTGCCGCGCTTGGTGAACATGGTGGGCGCTTCGCGTGCGAAGCAAATCATGCTGCTGGGCGAAAAGATGTCCAGCGCCGTGGCCAAGGAATGGGGATTGGCAGATTGGCTTGTACCAGCGGGCCAGGCCGTCGAGCATGCCAAGAAATTGGCCGCCCAGGTGGCACAGTCGCCCTCGCACGTGGTGAAGATGAGCAAGCAAAGCGTCAATGCCCATGCTAATGCCCTCAACTACGTCAGTACCTATATGGACGTCGACCAGGCACTGATTTGCGGGCAAAGCAGCGAAGCACGTGCTGCGCGCACCAACTTTCAATAAAGCAGGAGACAAAGCTCATGAAGCACAGACGCATGGTTTTCATGTTGCCCCTGGCCGCGCTCGCATGGAGCGGTTGGGCCCAGGCTGAGTTTCCCGACAGACCGATTACTTGGGTCGTACCGTTTGCCGCTGGCGGGCCCATGGATATAGTCTCGCGCCCCGTAGCAAAAAAGATGGGCGAAATTTTGCGCACGACGATTGTGGTGGAAAACCGCCCCGGCGCAGGTGGTGCCATGGGAATGGATTTTGTGGCTCGTGCCAAGCCAGATGGCTACACCATTGGCATTGGCAGTGTGGGTACGCAGACCATCGTGCCCAACGTCAACCGGTCGATCCGTTACGACCCGCTTCAGTCTTTCTCGAACATTGGTTTGTTTGGTCGCTATACCAATGTCTTGCTGGTGAACCTGAAATCGCCAATCACCGATGTGGCCAGTTTGGTGGCGCTGAGCAAGCGGGCTGAGGCTAACGTCACCTTTGGATCGGCCGGCAGTGGCTCGTCCAATCATCTGTCCGGCGAATTGCTGCGGGCCTTGACTGGCGGAAAGATGACCCACGTGCCTTACCGTGGCAGTGCACCAGCCTTGACCGACCTGTTGGCCGGCAACACCAGCTTCATGTTCGATACATTCAACACCACCATGGCGCGCATTGAGGGCGGGAGTTTGCGGGCTTTGGCCGTGACCAGCCCAGCGCGCTCGCCCTTTTTGCCGAATGTGCCCACGATGGATGAAGCCGGTGTCAAGGGCTATGCAGATGCTGGCGGCGAGCTCTGGTGGGGTGTTGTGGGGCCCGCCAAAATACCACCGGCTACCGTCAAAAAACTCAATACTGCGCTGCGCGAGGCTCTTGCCACTGAAGACGTTCAGGCGCAGCTGAAAAACCAGTACGTCGAGATTTGGGAAAGCACGCCTGAAGAGTTCGCTCAGGTGGTGCAAACCAGCTACCGGAAATGGAATCAGCTGGTGCGCGAGGCCCATATTGAAACCACGGAGTGATGCAGGGTGCCCGCTGGGACTGTAAGCAACGCATGAACTGCGGGCGCCACCTGTCTGGCAAATTTACTTCCATTGCGCTGGCTCGCTAAAAGACATAAACATCTGGAAGACCGGCACTACAGCCATGGCGGCCACGCCCGGCAAGCCACCGGCGAAGCTGGCGCCATTCCCAGCGGTCACCGGCTTGAAACGCTTTCTGGCCGGGGCGATCGGCACTTTGGGCCAGAGCCAGCGGAGGCAGGGCGCTGAGGGCCAGGATGATGGCGGCGGCTAGATGTCGCATGGTGCTTCCTGAAAGAGTGCTTGGGCAGTGGAAACCCATTGTGCTCAGCCGGCTTGGCGCTGCCTATCCCGCAAATGGGGGATGGCTGAGACTGGCGAGTTTGCGCCAAACTGGCCCTCGTTCCAATCGCAGGGCCCCAAACAGCTTTCTCCCTACTCGGCTGGCGCCCGCTTTGTGCTAGTGTCTGGCGAAAAAGGGTGGAAGATGATTTTGTTTCTGGGCGATACGCACGGCCGGTTTGCGCATGTGCTGGAGGTGGTGCAGCAAGCGCAGCCTGCAGCCATTGTGTTTTTGGGTGATCTGCAGGCGCAGCGGCCGCTGCACGAAGAGTTGGCGGGTATTGTGGGCAGCACGGCCATCTGGTTCATCCATGGCAACCACGACACCGATTCCAATGCCGATTACGACCATTTGTTCGGCTCCGAGCTGGCCGAGCGCAACCTGCATGGGCGTGTGGTAGAGATCGACGGCCAGCGCATTGCCGGGCTGGGCGGCGTGTTTCGCGGCCAGGTCTGGATGCCGCCTGGCCCTTGGGCTTATGAGAGCCCAAGCGATTTTGCCGAGCACTGCGGCAAGGGCAATCTGTGGCGCGGCGGTGTGCCGCGCCGGCACCGCAGCTCGATCTTCCCGTCGGATTTCCAGGCGTTTGCTGGCCTGCAAGCCGATATTCTGGTGAGCCACGAGGCGCCCAGCGCGCACCCCAACGGCTTTGCCGCTATTGACGAGCTGGCGCGCAGCCTGCGGGTGAGCAAGGCTTTCCACGGCCACCACCATGACCGGCTGGATTACAGCGACCATACAGATCGTCTTGGCTTCGCTGCCCATGGCGTAGGCTTTTGTGGTGTGAGCGATGCCGATGGCCGCGTGCTGCGCGCTGGCGATTTTGATTGGCGTGTGCCAGGCGATCCTTGGGAGCAGAAGTGAGGCAAGCCGCTGTTCAGCGTGGCAGCATGGCCGAGTGCGGTGCCACCATCAGCGCCGAGATATGAGGTTGAAAACATGGGGATGAAACTGCTGGTGCTGTCTGACCTGCATGTGGAGTTTGCGCCGTTCGTGCCCGCGCCCGAGGTGGTAGCGGCTGCCGATGTGGTGGTGCTGGCCGGGGACATCCATGCCGGTGCCCAAGTGGCAGCCTGGGCGCGCCAAAGTTTTGCTGACAAACCGGTGGTGCTGATCTCGGGCAACCATGAGCTGTACGACGGCCACTGGGTACGCACTTTGGACGAGATGCGCGAAGCCGCGCTGCGCCACGAAGTGCATTTTCTGGAGAACGACAGCCTGAACTTCGGCGGGCTGGAGTTTTTCGGCACCACCTTGTGGACGGATTTTGCCTACTTCGGCATTTACCAAATGCGTCAGGCCATGAATGAGGCGCGGCGCTATATGGCCGATTACCGGGCCATTCAGGGCTGCAACCCGGAGGAGACTTTTGACCGCCACCGCAAAAGCCTGGCCTGGCTGGAGCAGGCTTTGGCGCGCCCCGGCGCTGCCAGCCAGCGTGTGGTGGTGACGCACCATTACCCGCACAAGCTATCGACAGCCAAAGAATATTTGTCAGACCTGTGCACCGCCGCCTTTGGCTCGCAGTTGCCCGAGCCCCTGTTCGAGCAAATGGGCCTGTGGATTCATGGCCACACGCATAGCTCTTGCGCCTATACCGTGCGCCAGTGCCAGGTGGTTTGCAACCCGCGCGGCTACCCCATGGGCAAACTTCGCGACCGCTTCGAGAACCCGCAGTTCAACCCGCATCTGCTGCTGGAGCAGGGCGCCGATGGCAGCTGGCAGCCGCTGGTCTTGTGAGGGCTTGCGCAGCCGCCAAGGCCTGCGGAGCGCTTGCCCTTTAAAATAACGCCCCGTCGTATCCCCAGATTGCATTCCCACCCATGAAGGAAACCCTCCCGTTCAGTCCCTGGCGCATGAGCGTCGCGCCGATGATGGATTGGACTGATAAACATTGCCGCTACCTGCACCGCCTGCTCACGCGCCACACCTTGCTCTATACCGAGATGGTGACCACCGGCGCTTTGCTGCACGGCGATGTGGCGCGGCACCTGCGCTTCAATGCCGAAGAGCACCCGCTGGCTTTGCAGCTGGGCGGCAGCGAGCCGGCAGATTTGGCCGCTTGCGCCAAGCTGGCGCAGCAATGGGGTTACGACGAGGTCAACCTGAACTGCGGCTGCCCGAGCGAGCGCGTGCAGCGCGGTGCGTTTGGCGCATGCCTGATGAACGAGAAAGACCTGGTGGCCGATTGCGTGAAGGCGATGCGCGATGTGGTGGACATGCCCGTCACCGTCAAGCACCGCATCGGGATCGACAAGGTCGAGAGCTACGATTTTGTGCGTGATTTTGTCGGCACCGTGCACGAAGCGGGTTGTGATGTGTTCATCGTCCATGCGCGCAATGCCTGGCTCAAGGGCTTGTCTCCCAAGGAGAATCGCGAGATTCCGCCGCTGCGCTACGACGTGGTGGCCCAGCTCAAGCGCGATTTTCCGCAGCTCACCATTGCCATCAACGGTGGCATTGCCGACGACGCCACCGTGGCCGCGCAACTGGAGCAGGTGGACGGCGTGATGGTGGGGCGCGAGGCCTACCACAACCCTTGGTGGCTGGCCCGCTGGGACGAGCTGTACTACGGCGCCGAGCCCAGTACCAGCACCCGCGAATCGGTGGAAGAAGACATGGTGCGCTACATGGAGCGCGAGGCCGCCGAGCACGGCACGCACTGGTACAGCATTGCGCGCCACATGCTGGGCCTGCGCCAAGGCATGCCGGGCGCCCGCCGCTGGCGCCAGGTGTGGAGCGACCACCGCCTCAAAACGCTGCCGCCGCACGAGGTGATGCAGCTGGCCCGCACCAAGCCCAGCCGGCCTGCGCAAGAGATGGCGCTTGCCAGCGCCGAGTAGACCGTAGGCAATCTCCAGCAGGCAAAGGTCGGTTTTTCTCACAGGCACTGCGACGGTGCCTGTTTTTGTTGCTGCCTACACCAGCGCGGGCTGGTCGCTGCGGGCGTTCTTGCAACGCTTGGAAAGCAATTGTCAGCCACTGCGGCGTTTTCTGCTGCTCGCGCTGCGCTCAGACCCTGGGCGTGCGCCGGCCAAGGGCATCGCAAGCGCTGGCCTAGCGCGGCTTGGCGGGGTTTTCAAGCCGGAATGGTCGGTGTGGCAGGCGGTGCACAGTTGCGCTGGCGGCCAGCGTTGTGGCAGCCACAATCGCTATACTTCCTGCAGATTGGAGCGCCCGCCACAGGGCGCTGGCGGCAGGTGCCGGCCGCCACAGAACAACAAATACCAGCTGCGCCTGGCGCGGTGACGAGAGGACTTCCGGGATGGGGGAAAAGAATCCGCGTCTGGCTTATCGCTTGCTGATAGCGGCAGGCTGGCTGGGCGCGCACCGTTTTTATCTGCACCGTTACGCCAGCGCTGTGGCGCAGTTGTTGCTGACGGCGTTGATGGTGGCGCTGTGGATCTGGGGTGGCCCCTTTGCGCGCTGGGCGCCGTACCTGATCGGGCCGATCTTGCTGTGGCTGATTCGTGATGGCTTCTGGCTGTTCGACTACTTCCGCGTGGAAGAAGAGATGGACACCAGCCTGGCCGCGTTTGTTGATTCCGATTCACCCGCACCCAAATCTGCTGGCACGGCTGCAAGCAAGGCCGCAGATGCCCAGGCGCGCAGCCTGGTGGAGGAAGCCGCATCCGCCGATGATGCCGAAGCGCGCAAGAAAACCCGCGCCATCAAGCTTGCCAAGCAGCAAATTGCCTTGGGCCTGCAAGAGAACCACCCGCAAGCGGCGTTGACAGCGATTGAGCGCCTGGTCAAATACCTGCAGCAGCGCAGCCGCCGCCCGCAGCACGATGCCCATTTGGCCGAGGCCTATTTGCTGCACGGCATGGTGCTGTACCAAACGCAGTACCTCGACGCGGCGCGCAAAAAACTGCAAATGGGCGTGCACCTGGCGTCGTCGTTTGCGCACTTGTCGGTGCAAACCGAGCAGGCCAAAAACTGGCTGGAAAAACTGCGCAACCCGCAGCTCAAGGCCGCGCCTGGCAGCCCGGCTCCGCAGGTGCAGCCGGCGCAGTACGAAGCACTGATGAAAGCTGGTGAATGGGCGCAGGCCAGCACCTTGTGCGCTCAGACGATAGCGCTGCGCCAATCTGCCAAAACGGTGGATGTACCCGATTTGGCCGCGCACCTGCTTAACGCCATGGAGATTGCGCAGCGCCTGGGCCAGCCCGAGCAGGTGCACACGCATGGCATGCAGTTGCTGCAGTTGGCCCAGCAAGGCGCACCCGGCCAAAACGCCGTGCCCGGCCCGGTGCAGCGCCAAGCGCTGGAGCGCTTGGGCGACTGGGCCTACAGCGCTGGCGACCACCGCCAGGCCAACCAGTATTACCGCCAAGCACTGGCACTGGCTGCAGCCCAGCAAGCCAGCGCTGCGCAACTGTGCGGGCTGCTGCAGCGCCTGGCGCTGAACTACGAGCGCGCGGGCGACATTCCGCAAGCCTTGGAATGCTGGAACAGCGCGGCCGCGCACATTGCCAAGCTGGGCGAAGTGGTGGAAGACAGCGAAGCCGTCTCCGATGTGCTCACGCGCTATGCCTCATTCTCGGTGCGCCACCAGCCCGCGCAGGTGAAGCCGCTGATCGAGCAATCGCTGCGCATTCAGCAACGCGCCTACCGCGGTTACTCACTGGCGGCTGCGCGGGCTTACGAGGTGTTTGCTGGCTTCATGGTCGATGTGAACCAGCCTGCTGCCCGCGTGGCGCACCTGCAAAAAGCCTTGATGCTGTACCAGGTGTGCGACCCGGACAACCTGGCGCATATCGCCGAGCTGAAAAAATCCATCGCCGTGGCCCAGGCCATGGCCGAGCAACACGCGGCCAGCACGGCGCAAAACGGAGGCCCAGCATGACGACCGAAGGCCTGCTGTATGCGCTCAGCCGCTATGACTTGCGCGGATTTTTGATCGAGCCCGCGAGCGTCGACCCGTATTTGCAGCGCGAGGCCATCCGTGGCGGCCCGAACGCGGTGCAAAGCCTGGGCCCGCTGTGGCAGCAGCTGATGCAGGTGCTGCCCGAATGGGCGGATGGCATTGCGCTGGAAGGCACACCGGCTTTGCACTGCTGGCTGTGGCCGGCCGATCGCGTGGTTGATGGCGCAGCGCGGCTGGAGGCGATCAGCGCCAGTGCTTTCTCGCAGCGCGTACAAGCTTGTCAGCCGCAATGGGCGGAACAAGCGGTTGCAGAGGGCGGCGAGGCAGCTTTGGGCGCTTTGGAAACCCTGCGCCAGCTGGTGCGCTTGCAAGCCGAGCTGCGCAGTTTTTTACAAGCTGCAGCGGCGCGGCGCGATGCAGCACTGCTGTATGTGATTTGAAGGGCGTCGCTCGACTTGGCTTGTTTGGCTTTTACGCCAGCAAAGCCATCAGCTCGGCGGCTGCTTGCTCTGGGTTGGTGGCGTTAACGATGGCGCGCACTACGGCGATCGAGCCCACGCCGCTTTCCAGCACTTGCGCAAACTGCGGCGCACCAATGCCGCCAATGGCCACCTGCGGGTAGCTGCGCGTCAGCCCGGCATAGTGCATGAGGCGCGCCACGCCTTGTGGCACGGTGGCCATTTTCTTCAGAGTGGTGGGGAAAATGGCGCCCATGGCGATGTAGCTGGGCTGCGCCTGGCTGGCGCGTACCATTTCGGCGTAACCGTGGGTGCTGACGCCCAGGCGCACGCCGCTGGCGCGCAGCTCGGCCAGCTCGGCAGCGCTGAGCGCATCCAGATCTTCTTGCCCCAGGTGCACGCCGTAGCTGCCAGCTGCAATGGCTTGGCGCCAGTGGTCGTTGATGAAAAGCAGTGCCTGGGTACCTTGCACGGCAGCCACCGCCGCTTTTACCTCGCGCTCAATGGCGGCGGGGTCTTCAGATTTGAAGCGCAATTGCACCGTGGGCACGCCGGCGCGGGCCATGCGGCCCACCCATTCGGCCGTAGGCAGCACCGCGTACAGACCGAGCTTTTGCGGGCAAGCGGCAAAGGCGTTGGCACCACCGGCGGGCAGCAAGCCAAAATCTGCTGCCGCGCTCGGCCAAGCGCTAGCGTCAAACTGACCGGTGCGCTGGCTTTGTGCAGCCCAGGCATTGGCAATGCAATCCGCATCAATAGCGATAAAGCCAAGCTGGCTGCAAGCGGCCAGCGCACCCGCGTAAACCGGGTTTTGTTGTTGCTCGCTCGTCAATGCGGGCGCGGGCTGGGGCGGAAACTCAGCAAATGCTGCCTGGTGCGCGGCAATGATGGCTTGTTCGACGGTGGTGGCGCTGGTGCTCATAGGTTTTCCCGGCGCAGCGCTTGCGAGGCAGGCGCTGCTCTCTCTCGATACTCTGGGTTCAGGACTGGTGCCAGAAAGGCGTGCCCAACACCGGTGTGCTGGGCTGGGCCGTGTCTTGCGCTTGCATGGCGCCGGCGCGGAAGGCCGCATGGCCAGCGGCAGTAGCGTCGGCAAAGGCGCCGGCCATGGCCACCGGGTCTTGCGACAGTGCTACCGCGGTGTTCAAAAGCACGCCGTCAAAACCCCATTCCATCACCTGGCAGGCGTGGCTGGGCAGGCCCAGGCCGGCATCGCAGATCAGCGGCACATCGAGGCGCTCGCGCAAGGTTTGCATGGCGTAGGGGTTGACGGGGCCACGGCCGGTGCCAATGGGCGCAGCCCAGGGCATTACCGCCTGGCAACCCACATCCACCAGGCGCTGGCACAGCACCAGGTCTTCGGTGCAATAGGGCAGCACTTGGAAACCGTCTTTGATGAGGATGGACGCAGCCTCCACCAGGTTCAAGGTGTCGGGCTGCAAGGTGTAATCGTCCCCAATCAGCTCCAGCTTGATCCACGGTGTTTCAAACACCTCACGAGCCATTTGCGCGGTAGTGATGGCCTCTTGCACGCGCATGCAGCCAGCGGTGTTGGGCAACACGGGCACGTTCAGGCGCTTGAGCAAAGCCCAGAAATCGCTGCCGGTTTCGGCCGCGTTGCTGCCTTGGCGGCGCAGGGATGCGGTCACCATGGCCGGTTTGGCGCGGGCCACGGCCGCTTCAAGCACGGCGGGCGAAGGGTAGCGCGAAGTGCCCAGCAACAAGCGGCTTTGGAAACGTTCGCCGTACAGCACCAGGGCGTCGTCAGGGGTAGAGATGGCAGTCATGCGAATGGAATGTCTTGCTATGGGCTGCTTGGCCGGCAAAGAGAAAGGCACTGGCAGCCGTCAAAAATAAATCAGCCGCCGGTCACGGGCGAGATCACCTCAAGCTTGTCGCCAGCCTGCAGCACCTGGCTGTCGTAGCGCGACTTGGGCACGAACTCGGTGTTCAGCGCCACGGCAAAAGGCGGGCGCGGCTGCAACTGCGCCAGCGCCTGGGCCACGGTAGCGTTGGCGGGCAGCTCGGTGGTCTGGTTGTTCAAAAGGATTTGCATCGTCATATCAGGTGCCAATCATAGGGGCTGTGCGGGGGCGCGCAGGTCAGAGCAGGCTGACGGCCATGTCGAACTGCGCCGCCAAAGGTGCTGCACCGGTCTGGATGAGCTGCACCGTGCTGTCGAGCACGGCGGGCGAGATCATGAAACCGTGGCGGTACAGACCGTTCACCTCCAGCACGCGCGGCTGCGTTTGGCGGATGGCGGGCAGGTTGTCCGGCAAGGTGGGGCGGCACTGGGTGTTGATCTCCAGAATGCGCGCCTCGGCAAAGCCGCTGTGCACGGTGTAGGCGGCGCTCAGCAGCTCCATGGTGGAGCGCACGCTGGCGGGCGACATGTCGTCCGATTCGATCTCGGTGGCGCCAATCACAAAATAGTGGTTCTGCTTGGGCGCTATATAAATAGGGTAGCGCGGGTGCATCAGGCGGGTAGGGCGGCTCAAATCCACCTCGGGTGCATGCACGCGCACCACCTCGCCACGCACGCCGCGCAAGGCTGGCCATTGCGGCTTGGCGCCAAGGCCACGCGCGTCAATCAGCCAATCAGGCTGGCCTGGTTGGCCGAGGGCAAAATCGGCCACTTCACGCGCTTCGTGCCAGTGCAGCCGTACGCCACGCGCCGCCAATGTGGGCACCAGGGCGGCGAGCAGTTGGCGGTTGTCGAGCTGGCCTTCACCAGGTAGATACAGGCCTTGCTGAAAATGCGTAGCCAAACCGGGCTCCAGTGCGTTGATGGCGGCGCGGTCTACGCTTTGCAAGGGCGTCAGCTCGGGGATAGTGTTTTGCGTGCGCTCCAAAATGCCGCGAAAACGCTGGGCTTCGGCCGCGTCCTGGCGGTGCCACACCACCATGGTGCCCGCTTGCTGAATAAAAACCGGCTCGGCCAGCTGCGCAATCAGCTCGGGCCAGCGCGTCAGGCCATAGTGGCCCATGCGCACCACGCCAGGCTCGGTCACCGCCGATTCGGCCAGCGGGGCCAGCATGGCTGCAGCCACGCGGGCGGCGGCGTGCTCGGCCTCGGGGCCGCCACGGTCGTACAGATCAATCGAATAGCCCTGGGCAGAAAGCTCGAGCGCCAGCAGACGCCCCAGCAGGCCGCCACCAAGAATGGCGAGCCGGGCAGGGGCAGGAATCAAAGCTTGAGAAGTCATGGTTGCCTATCGGCGGCTGGCGCAAACGACGGCCAGCGCGCAACAGACAAAACAGCGGATGCGGTTTTCGAAAACTCCCCACGCCAGCATGGTCTGGATCGGGTGAAAGGGTTTGATCTCAGCCGCGCTGCGCTGGCCCGGCGGGCCAGACGCAGGGACACCCCTGTTTCGTCTCAACTCGGCATTAGAGCACAGCGCGGCGGGGGCTCCGCCTGTGCTGCGTCAAGCCGCAGCTGCAATCGTGGATAATTTTGCCGCGCCAGGCCTGTGTTGCCTGCTCATTTTTTGGATGCTTTCATGACCAGTTCGACCCCCACCCCTGCCGCCCAGCTGCCACGCTATGCTCGCGTGCTGTCGATTGCGGGCTCGGACAGCGGTGGTGGCGCCGGCATCCAAGCCGATTTGAAGACCATGAGCGCGCTCGGCTGCTATGGCATGACGGCCATCACCGCGCTCACCGCGCAAAACACCCAGGGCGTGCGCGGCATCCACGGCGTGCCTGCCCAGTTTCTGCAAGACCAGCTCGATGCCGTGCTGCAAGACATTGGCACCGATGCCGTCAAAATTGGCATGCTGCACGCGCCCGAAGTGGTGGCTGTGGTGGCCAGCACCATCGACCGCTACCAGCTCGGCAAAGTGGTGCTCGACCCGGTAATGGTGGCCACCAGTGGCGACCGCCTGATTGCCGAAGCCACCGTGGGCGAGCTGGTGCGCGAGCTCTTTCCTCGCTCGGCACTGATCACGCCCAACCTCGACGAAGCCAGTTTGCTGCTGGGCCGCCGCATTGGCGGTGCGCACGAGCTGGAGCAGGCCGCGCAAGATCTGCTGGCCATGGGCGCGCCAGCCGTGCTGGTAAAAGGCGGGCACTTGCCAGGCGACGAAGTGGTTGACCTGCTGGCCCTGGCCGACGGCACGCGCCTGCGCCTGGCATCGCCCCGCATCCGTACCCACAACGGCCACGGCACGGGCTGCACGCTCTCGTCAGCCATTGCCTGCCAGCTGGCGCTGGGCCATGCCTTGCCCGAAGCCGTACAGCTGGCGCGCCAATACATTCTGGGCGCCATCGCCTCGGGCGCCGACGTGCACACCGGCCAAGGCCAAGGGCCGCTCAACCATGGCTGGCAGGTGCAGCCGCAAGTGGTGATTCGTGCTTCATAAGTGCTACTGAATTTCGTCAAATTGACATCATGAATCACCATAAAAACCAAAATTAACCACATCTATCTATAAAAATGACAAAAAAATCGTCAATAAGCTGGCGAATTGTTGTAATTGACGCGGCTCAAACAGTGATTTCGATATATTAAGTTACTTTCTTTGATTGTTGTTCAATCTATTGATATATAAAGAAATTATTGAAAAATTGACCTGTTCATCTCGCGTTCAGAAGGCCTGTTTTCATTAATTAAATACTGGTAAAAGTGCTTTGTGTAAACATTTGGTAAACAGTTCATTTTTTTACAGGAGCTGTCAACGCGCTTTCGAGGCCGCTCGTTGTAGTCTCATCTTTAGGAGATTTTTCATGACTGCAAGCACTGTTTTCAGCATCTGGCCAGAAGACGAACGTGATCGCAAGCGCGCACCCGCAGCGCTGTAAACCGCACACCCCGGCAACGCCAGCCCGGCGGTGCCCCCAGCAAACGGCTCCTACAGGGAGCCGTTGCTCACGTCAGAGGCCATGCTTTAGCCTCTGCACCCGAGACACCTAACCCCGACCACCCTGTGGTCTGATGCCTTATTCAATGAGGTTTCAGACGCAGGGTGTTTGTATTTGCGTGGCGCAAGCAGGGTGCGGTGATGCTTCCTGCGACTTGCCTATTCGGCCTTGATAGCGCGCACCAAAAGCCAAGCAACAGCCAGCAAACAAACCGCGACACCCAGCAAACCAAAGAAGCCGCCAATTCGTACATCGCTGGCCAGCAGGTTCCAGCGGCTGAAAATCTCGGTCCAGTCGTGGTCGCCGCCTACCAGGGGCAGTTGCTGGGCGCGGGCGTCTTTCATGTAACGGGCTACATTCAGCAGGTTTTCGCCAAACCACAGCCAACTGGCAGCAAACCCCAGGCTTTGGCGTTGTCGCCAAAAGTGGTGCACAAACAGGAGCGGAAACAGCAATTGGAAGAGGGTGCCGCCATAGACCGACAGGTGCTGCGAGAAGATTCCGACGAGTGGGTGGCCGGCTTCGTGGATGGCCAGGTTGGCATGGTCCAGCAAAAATACCCAGTGCTCTTCGGTGCCCAGGTGTTGCCACAACACGTAGGCCGCCACCGCAGCCAGCACCCAGGCCGCTGTTTTGTTGGCGGGCTCCCAGTCTTGCTCAGTGGTTTGCTCCCAATAGTCGCGCAAGGCCTGCAGTGCCATGGCTTCCCCCTCTGTTTTTTGCGAATACTCCGGCCCAAGCGGTGTAGCACTGGGCTGTTTGCTGCATGGTAGCCAATGGCTTGGGGCTGGGTTTGCGATGTTGCCGTAGCTTGTTACAGCGCAATCTCAGGGCTCGGCAACTGTGTTGCATCCGCAAAGGCGTGCAGTCAGTACTGGAGCCGGGCACAAAAAAGCCCGCCAAGCAGGCGGGCAGCGGCGCAAGGCGTGTGTGGCCCTCAGGCGCTGTGTGCAGACAGGCGCAGCAGGCGCTCCAGGGCGTGGTCCTGAATGCCTTGTTGTTGCAGCGCGGTGTAGGTGGATTGGGCGTAATCCAGCGTGGTGCCGTAGATGCCGCAAGATTGGGCGAAGATGCGGCGGTAGTCTTCTTCGCTCAGCGTGCCGGTGCAGCGTGGGCTGCTTTTGGACAGGGTAAAGGCCAGGGCTTTGACGTTGCCGTCTTCGGTCTGGCAGTCGAGCCACTTGGGGTCGTAGGCGTCGGTGGCCATTTCGCGTTTCCACAGGCGGGGCATCATCTCGGGCACATGCTGGCGGGCAATGCGGAAAGCCATGCCGCGGCAGCTGCCGCCGGAGAACATGCCAAACACCAAGCCGGGGCATTCGGGGGTGCCGCGGTTCACATGGCTCCACATTTTGAGCGCGCGGTGCCAGCCAAAGACGCGAGCGTGGCGGCATTCCAGAAACTCGAACTCCGGGCGCCAGATGAGCGAGCCATAGGCAAACACCCACAGATCCTGCTCGCCGCCCCATTCGTCCATGGTTCTTTCGAGCATGTGCTTGGAGCAGCAGTTGCGGGAGCGGGCGGCCGTTTTCGTCATGGGTTTGTCAACCAGCAAAACAAGGTGGAATGAGCAATAGTTATAGCAATCAGCGTTGATCTGCGCTAGGTTTGTGCCTGTCAAACTGCGCAGTTTTGCTGCGAAAGCAACAGCGCTCGCTGGCTATAGCCACCCTGATCAACGCAGATTTGCTGCGCCGCGATGACGAAATGGGCTGCAGTTGCGCTTGCTTACAATTGCCGTGCGCGCTGGGCTGGCGGCCTGCTTGTTGGTAAATCGCATGTGCTGGCGTAGGCGTTGGCAGCTTTTGACTATTCGATGCTATGATGTTCATAGCTTATGCGGTTGCCCATGCTGCTCCGAAACGGGTTTCTACGATCAAATCCCAGCGAGTTTTGTGTGTTGACGATAGCCCGCATGGCCAGGGGCGCGCACGGTGCGCTGCCACGACGGTCTGGCCCATAAGGATTGGTCATCGTATGAATATTGTGATCTTGGACGATTATCAGGATGCGGTACGCAAGCTGCAGTGCGCGGCGCGTTTGGACGCTTATTCGGCCAAGGTCTATACCAATACCGTCAAAGGGCTGGGCCAGCTGTCGGTGCGTTTGCGCGATGCCGACATCATCGTGCTGATCCGCGAGCGCACCCATATCAATCGCCTTTTGCTCGAGAAGCTGCCGCGCCTGAAGATGATTGCCCAGACCGGGCGCGTGGGCGGCCATATCGATTTGACAGCCTGCACCGAGCGCGGTGTGGCGGTGGCAGAGGGCGTGGGTTCGCCCATTGCGCCGGCCGAGCTCACCTGGGCGCTCATCATGGCCGCGGCGCGCCGCCTGCCGCAGTACATTGCCAATCTCAAACATGGTGCCTGGCAGCAGTCGGGCTTCAAGGCGGCCAATATGCCGCCCAATTTTGGCTTGGGTACGGTGCTGCGCGGCCGTACTTTAGGCATTTGGGGCTACGGCAAGATCGGCCAATTGGTGGCCGGTTATGGCAAGGCCTTTGGCATGGAAGTGCTGGTGTGGGGCTCAGACAATTCACGCGCCAAGGCGCTGTCGGACGGGCACAAAGTGGCTCCCAGCAAGCAGGCATTTTTTGAGAGTAGCGATGTGCTGTCGGTGCATTTGCGTCTGAGCGACGAAACCCGGGGCTGCATCAGCTTTGACGATTTGTCGCTGATGAAGCCGACCGCCACCTTCGTCAACACCTCGCGTGCCGAGCTGGTGCAGACCGATGCCCTGATTGCTGGCCTCAACCGCGGCCGCCCCGGTATTGCGGCGGTAGATGTGTTTGAGAGCGAACCCATTTTGCAAGGCCACGCTTTGCTGCGCTTGGAAAACTGCATTTGCACGCCCCACATCGGCTATGTGGAGCTGGACAGCTACGAGCTGTACTTTGGCGCCGCTTTTGACAACGTGATCAACTTCATCAAAGGCCGGCCAACGAATATCGTCAACCCTGGTGCTTTGCAGGTGCGGCGCTGAGCTGCTGGTTGAGCGCAGCGATGGCTGCTCGACGCGATTTGGCAAGTGGGACTGCACAAGCAGCTTGCACGAGTATGGCGCCCAACCCCATCAACGCTTCGCGGCTCATTGAGCGGCCGTGCTGGCAACGGCAAGACGGAGGCGAAAGCCTCTTTTTAAAGAGGTATAAATTCGGATTACATGACCTGCAGAAACACCGAAAAAAGTATCGCGCTAACCAAGAAGCAGCGAACCCAAGAGCTTGCGTGCGGGGAATTGGAGATTCCAAGCGTCGCTATGCCAGAGGCTCCGCCTTCCTCGGTATTAATAGACCTGTGGCTGGATTCCAGTACGGCGGCAAGCCGCTCCAGCATAGGCATATCGAACGAAGATTCGTACCGCTATTTTTGGAATACCTGGATCAAATTTCTGGCGTCGCTCCAGCCAGGTACGATCGATGAAAAGCTGCTGTGGCAAACGGCCACGCCAGAGCTTGTGCTGTGGTTCCTCCAATCTGGAACCAAGCCCAGAAAGAAGGAAGAGGGTGTGAGCGCCATTACCCGAAGGCGGTATTGGCGGCTGCTGGAGCGAATCTACGATTTTGCGCTGGGCAAGCACTGGATAGCGTCCAACCCCGCATTGGGTCTGCGCCACTGGGAAAAGCCCGCACAAGAAAAGCCCAAGGGTGCGATCCTGAGCGCCAAACAATGGCAAAGCGGCTTGGCTTTGCTCGGCGCAGCTTCGGGCAGTGAGCCCATCCCGGTTCGCAACCGGGCCATCTTGTTGTGCTTGTACGAAACCGGAATCACCCCCGAAGAAATTCGCGCGCTGACACTGGAATCATGCAAGGCGGATACCAGCAACGGCAAACTATTTGTGCTGCAAATCGACGGCTCTGGCGTCAACCAGCGTCGTCAGTTCCATCTCAGTGAAGCATTGTCGATGGCCATGGGCGATTGGCTGGCATGCCGGGAGCAACTGCCGAACGCTCACAAAACGCAGCATTTGTTCTGTTCCACGCATGGGCGGATGATGGGCGCGGACAATCTGCACCTGCTCGTGCGTGAACATCTGCTGCAGGCGAATTCAGCAACCGATACAGCTCCTGCCAAGCGCCTGGGCCCCCAGGTGATTCGAAACACCTGCATTGTGAACTGGGTGAACCAGGGGACGCCCAAGGCGCAGGTGGTGGTTTGGGCAGGGCTGAAGAATGAGAAGGGATTGCTGCACCTGGCCGATCATTTCAACCCGCAGATTGAGACGCAAGTCCGCTAGGATTCGGCCGGCCGCCGCAGTTGTAGAAGGGCTCAGTTTTGAATCTGGCTTCAGCCCTGCAAATACGCTTGCAGCGCCTCGGCAAACGGCCCGGGCTGACCCAGCCAATCAGACAGATCAATGCGCTCTAGCGCCGCATCAGCGTTGCGCTGCACCAGCACGGTAGGGAAGCCATGGCCGCCAGCGGCTTGCAGCATGCGGCGGCTTTGGTCAATGTGCTGCTGGGTGGCAAAGCCCAGCAAAGAGGTGTAGGCCGCCTCAAACGCTGCGGCGTCCAAGTTCAGCGCGCTGGCCAATTGGCTGAGCACGGGCAGCTCGGCAATGTGCAGGCCGCGCACATAGTGGGCTTTCTGAATTTGCTCCAGCATGGCCAAGCCATCCGCGCCCAATTGCTGGGCCGCCAAAATGGCCGTGGTTGGTGGCGCAGAGTCAAGCCAGACGCCGGTTTCGTTGAGCAAACCATCGCGGTAGCCGGCGCCAAATTCCTGGCCGGTCATTTGCTCGATGCGGCTGTCATGAGGCAGCACATAGCTGCGCCATTCGGGCGTGATCTGGCGGCGGCGTGCATCGGTCATCATGCCGCCTCCATGCAGCGCCACTTGCAAGCCGGGCAGCTGTGCGGCCGCATGGAGCAAGGGCGCAGCGGCATAGCACCAGCCACACAGCGGGTCAAAAATATAGTGCAGGGTGGCAGACATGGGCGTGCTTTCTCTGGAATGAATCTGGGCGCCAGATGCTAACGCATGGGCGCCCGGGCAGGTTTGATCTTGCTTGCTTCAGCGTGTGTTTATTCGAGCTGCAGCTTTTTGCGTGCAATCAGCTCGTTGTACATCTTGCGGTCGGCGGCAATGCGTTGTTGCAGCTTGGCGGGCGACGGGTCGTCCAGCGTCCAGGCCTGGCGCAGCAATTGCTCTTTGATGTCAGCACCCGACAAGATTTTGACCAGCGCTTCGCTCAGTTGCTTTTGCACTTGAGCGTGCATTCCGGCTGGGGCCATGAGCGCGTTCCAAACTTCGATGTTCACGTCTTTGGCGCCGATTTCGCGCATGGAAGGCGTGTCGGGCATCAGGCTGGTGCGCTGTGCCGAGGTCACGGCCACCGCCGCCAGTTTGCCGCTTTGCACCAAGGGTAAGACGGAGGAGATGGGCAGCAGCGCGCAATCGAGCTGGCCGCCCAGCAGTGCTGTGGTTACGCCTGGTGCGCCGGTAAAGGGCACATGCAGCGCTTCAAAATGCAGTGCGTCTTTGAGCAGTTCCATGCCCAGGTGGCCGCCCGAGCCCAGGCCGGTAGAGCCATAGCTGGCCGCCTTGCCTTTTTTGCGCAGCTCGGCCAAAGCCTTGTCGGCGCTGGCTCCCGTGCTGGCAGGCACGACCCAGGCCAGCGGGGAGACGCCTACCAGGGCCAGCGGCGCAAAATCCTTGCTCGGGTCGTAAGGCAGTTTGGAATACAGCGCTTGCGACGAGGTGAGCGGCCCGTTGCCGATGATGCCAAAACTGTGGTCGTCGGTTGCGCGTGCCACCTGGTCGGCGCCAATATTGCCGCTGGCACCGGGCTTGTTGTCTACCACCACCGGCTGGCCCTGCAGTTGCGAGAGTGGCGTGGCGATCATGCGCGCCTGCATGTCGGGCGACGAGCCGGCCGGGTAGCCCACTACAAAGCGCAGCGGCTTGCTGGGCCAGGCGGCATCGGCAGCGCGGGCAGTCAAAGAAAAGGGCAGGGCAGCGGCGGCGCTGCAGCCAGCAAGGGCTTGCAGCAGGTGGCGGCGGGACAGAGACATGGTGTCAGGTTAGCGCATAGTTGTAATTGGCGGCCATCCTACCGCAGCCCGCCGTGCTTGCGCAGCAAGCGTTTGCGCGTAGAAACGGCGCAGATGCTGCGCGTTGTCGTGTTGCGCACACATGGACGGCGCAATTTTGGGGTTAACCAGTATGATTTGTGCTTTGCCACCCGCTGGCGCACAGTTTGCTTGCGTGCCCTTAAAACCAGATTCATGAGCCGTTTACGCACCCAAAACCCGGATTCGCCTGAGCAGGCAGCGCCAGCGCCTGTCGCAGCGCCAACGCCAGCCCCCGTTTCTGCACAAGCGCCTGCTCCCGAGTCCGCGCCTGCTCCAGCGCCCTGGCAAGCACCGGCACCGCAGTTTCCGCCAAGCCCACCGCCTGCCTGGCCGCCAGCCTCAGCGCGCAAATCAGCGCCACGTTCTGGCCCAGATACGGGCAGCAAGCGCACCACCTGGATCTTGCTGGCCAGCTGGATCGCGGTGATGGTGGTGATTTACCTGGCGACCGAGGTTTACCGCAAGCCGCCCGAGGGCAAGGTGATGGCCCATGGCGTGCTGGAGATCCCGCGCGACCGCGACGGCCACTTTCGCGTGAATGGTGCCGTCAATGGCGTGCCGGTGCAGTTTATGGTGGACACCGGGGCCAGCATCATCAGCATCACCGACAAGGTGGCCGAGCGCGCCCAGTTGCCCGAAGGCGTGCCCATGCAGTTCCAAACTGCCAACGGCGTGCGCGAAGGCACAATGCGCCGCGCTGAGCGGATTGAAGTGGGGCCGCTCACCGTCAACAATCTGCGCGTAGGCACCGGCTACACGGCCGAGAGCGAGAAAGATGCGCTGCTGGGCCAGAACTTTTTGCGCTACTTTGATGTGAGCATGGCAGGCAATACCATGCGCCTCAAAGCCCGCGAAAGCAACGAGAACGATTGAGCGCTGCGCACGAGCGACGCCGCCTTGCGCCCACAAAAAAACGCCTGGTTAGATACCAGGCGTTTTTACTCGAGTGCCAAGCCCGAGCGTTTGTTGCCCGGCGCTTGGAGGGCTCGGCGCTGTTTATTTGGTGCCGAAAATACGGTCGCCCGCATCGCCCAGGCCAGGCAGGATGTAGCCGTGCTCGTTGAGCTGGCGGTCTACGGCTGCCGTGTAGATGTCCACGTCGGGGTGGGCGGCTTGCATGGTTTTCACGCCTTCGGGCGCGGCCAGCAGGCACATGAACTTGATCGACTTGGGCTGGCACTTGTCCTTGAGCTGTTGCACCGCGGCCGAGGCCGAGTTGCCGGTGGCCAGCATCGGATCGACCACGATCACGTCGCGCTCGCCCATGTTGTCGGGCATCTTGAAGTAGTACTCAACAGGCTTGAGCGTCTCGGGGTCGCGGTACAGGCCGATGTGGCCAATGCGAGCGCCGGGCACCACGTTGAGCATGCCGTCCAGAAAGCCGTTGCCGGCGCGCAGGATCGAGACCAGGGCGAGCTTTTTGCCATCGATGACCTTGCCGACCATCTTTTCCATCGGGGTTTCGATTTCCAGGTCTTGCAGCGGGAAGTCGCGGGTGATCTCGTAAGCCATCAGGGTGGACAGCTCGCCGAGCATGCGGCGGAAGCTGTTGGTCGACGCCTCTTTGCGGCGCATCAGCGTCAGCTTGTGTTGAATCAGCGGGTGGTCGATCAGGTGCAGGGTGCTCATGGTAATTGCGGGTGTAACTTTTGCTTGCAATGGTAGCGAGCTGGCCCGCAGTGCGTGCGAAGCGCTCGCTAATTTTTACCGAACGGTGAGGTTTTTATGACCAGCAGGCTGGCAGTTGTCCTCAGGCCTGTGCTAGCAACTGCGCGTAGCGGCCCAAGTCTACATTGCCGCCGCTGATCAGCACACCCACGCGGGCGCCGCGAATGTCCACGCCGCCAAAGCGTGCGCCTGCCAGGCTGAGCGCACCGGTGGGCTCCACCACCATCTTCATGCGTTCGGCATAAAAGCGCATGCAATCCACCAGCTGCGCATCGCTCGCGGTGACGATGTCGGTCACATCGCGGCGGATGATGGCAAAGGTCAGATCGCCAATAGCCTGGGTTTGTGCGCCGTCGGCCAGGGTTTGCGGCGTGGGGATTTTCACGATCTCGCCTTTGCGCAGTGATTGCTGGGCATCGTTGCCAGCTTCAGGTTCTACGCCGTACACCTTGCATTGCGGCGCCATGGCCTTGGCCGCCAGCAGGCAACCCGAGAGCAGGCCGCCGCCGCCGAGGCAGACGAACAGGTAGTCGAGATTGGGCACGTCGCTGAGCAGCTCCATCGCGCTGGTGCCTTGGCCGGCGATCACGTCGCGGTGGTTGTAGGGCGGCACCAGGGTCATGCCGCGCTCTTGCGCAATGCGCTGGCTGATGGCTTCGCGGTCTTCGGTGAAGCGGTTGAAGGTGATCACTTCGGCGCCATAGCCGCGCGTCGCATCCAGCTTGGCGGCGGGTGCGTCTTCGGGCATCACGATGACGGCCGGCATGCCCAGAATGCGCGCCGACAAAGCCACCGCCTGCGCGTGGTTGCCCGAAGAGAAAGCCAGCGCGCCGCGCTTGGCCTGCTCGGGCGTGAACTGGGCCAGCGCGTTATAGCCGCCACGGAACTTGAAGGCGCCCATGCGCTGGAAGTTCTCGCACTTGAAGAAAACCTCTGCTCCCAGTTGCTTGTTCAAGGTGCTGGAATGCAACACCGGCGTGCGGTGCGCCACGCCTTGCAGGCGTTGGGCGGCGGCTTGCACATCGGCAAAAGTGGGCAGCGAAGCGGGTGTCGTGGGTTCAGTCATGGTGGGCAATACAGGCGGCATTTATAGGCTTGCCATATTAGTGGCAAATGCTGGCTGGACCGCAATAAATGGCGACTCGGTTGGGTGTTGCAGGCCCGCAAAAAAGGCCGGCGCTGGGCCGGCCTGGTGGTTGCAGTTGCTCAGCTTTGTGCCAAGCATTGCCTGAGCACCTTACTTTTTGCCGCCCATGATGGAGCCGAGCACGCCGCGCAGAATCTGGTTGCCCAGCTTGGTGCCAAAGGAGCGGGCGGTAGATTTGGCCATGGCTTGCACGATGCCGTCTTTTTTGCCGCCACGCGGGCCGGTGGTGCCAAACAGAATGTCGTTCAAACTGCCCATCAGGCCGCCGTCATTGCTGGCAGCGGCGGCGCCACCCGATCCAGCTGTGGACTTGCCGCCTTCGGCAGCCGTCGTCTCACCGGCACGGGCCTTCAAAATTTCGTAGGCCGATTCGCGGTCCACGGCGGTGTCGTAAACGCCGGCCACCAGCGAGCCTTGCAGCAAGGCCTTGCGCTGCTCGGGCGTGATGGGGCCGAGCTGGCTGCCGGGCGGCACGATGTAGGCGCGCTCGGTGATGCTGGGGCGGCCTTTTTCGTCGAGCATGCTGACCAGCGCTTCACCCACGGCCAGTTCGGTGATGGCGGCTTCGATGTCGAGCTGGGGGTTGGCGCGCATGGTGGTGGCCGTGGCCTTGACGGCCTTCTGGTCGCGCGGCGTGAAGGCGCGCAGCGCGTGCTGCACACGGTTGCCGAGCTGGGCGAGCACGCTGTCGGGCACGTCTAGCGGGTTTTGCGTGGCAAAGTACACGCCCACGCCTTTGGAGCGCACCAGGCGCACGATCAGCTCAATGCGCTCAAGCAGCACCTTGGGCGCGTCGTTAAACAGCAAGTGCGCCTCGTCGAAGAAAAACACCAGCTTGGGTTTTTCCGGGTCGCCGATTTCGGGCAGCTTCTCGTACAGATCGCTCAGCATCCACAGCAAAAAGGTGGAGTACAGGCGTGGCGACTGCATCAGCTTGTCAGCCGCCAGAATGTTGACCACGCCCTTGTTGCCCACGGTCTGCATCATGTCGTCGATGTTGAGCATGGGCTCGCCAAAGAACTGGTCGCCGCCTTGCTGCTCGATCTGCAGCAGCCCGCGCTGGATGGCGCCCACGCTGGCCGAGCTGATATTGCCGTACTCGGTGGTGAACTGCTTGGCGTTGTCGCCCACATAGGTGAGCATGGTGCGCAGGTCTTTCAGGTCGAGCAATAGCAAACCATTGTCATCGGCGATTTTGAAGACCAGGTTGAGCACGCCCATTTGCGTGTCGTTGAGGTCGAGCATGCGGCCAAGCAGCAGCGGGCCCATGTCCGAGACGGTGGCGCGCACCGGGTGGCCTTGCTCGCCAAACACGTCCCACAAGGTGGTGGGGCAGGCGGTGGGCGCGGGTGCGTCAATGCCGCGCTCTTTGAGCGAGGCGGCCATTTTGTCGCTGAGCTTGCCCGCCTGGCTGATGCCGGTCAGGTCGCCCTTGATGTCGGCCATGAAGACCGGCACGCCAATGCCAGAGAAACCCTCAGCCAATGTCTGAAGGGTTACAGTCTTGCCTGTGCCGGTTGCGCCGGTAATCAAACCGTGCCGGTTGGCCAGCGCCGGCAGCAAAAAGCACTCTGTAGATCCATGTTTGGCAACCAGTAGGGGTTCAGCCATAGGTTTTCCTCGAAAGCGTCAAAGTCAAAAGTAAAATCGCAGTCTAGCTAGATTAAACGATAGCAAAGGAAATTCTGTGGCAGGACACAGCAAATGGGCCAATATTCAACACCGCAAAGGTCGTCAGGACGAAAAACGCGGCAAGATCTGGACCCGTATCATTCGTGAAATCATGGTCGCGGCGCGCCAAGGCGGCGGCGATCTCAACGCCAACCCACGCCTGCGTCTGGCCGTGGACAAGGCCAAGGCCGCCAACATGCCGGCCGACAACATCAAGCGCAATATCGACAAGGCCACCGGCAACCTCGAAGGCGTGACCTACGAGGAAATTCGCTACGAGGGCTACGGCATCGGTGGCGCGGCCATCATCGTCGACACCATGACGGACAACCGCGTCCGCACGGTGGCTGAAGTGCGCCACGCCTTCAGCAAGCACGGTGGCAACATGGGCACCGAAGGTTCGGTGGCCTTCCAGTTCAAAAACCTGGGCCAGCTGATTTTTGCGCCTGGGGCCGATGAAGAAAAGATCATGGAACTGGCGCTGGAAGCGGGCGCCGAAGACGTGATCACCGACGAAGAGGGCGCAGTCGAAGTGTTGACCGCGCCCGCTGATTTTGAAGCGGTGCGCAACGCCCTCGAAGCCGCAGGCCTTAAGCCTGAAGTGGCCGAGGTGACGATGCGCCCGGAAAACACCATCGATCTCGATGAAGAAAGCGCCGCCAAGATGCAAAAGCTGCTGGATGTGCTGGAAGATCTGGACGATGTACAAGAGGTTTACCACAACGCTGCGCTATGAAGGTTCTTGTGATTGGTGGCGGCGGCCGTGAACACGCAATGGCTTGGAAGTTGGCGCAGTCGCCCAAGGTCTCCAAAGTCTATGTAGCCCCCGGTAACGCCGGCACCGCGCGCGACAAGCGCCTGGAAAACGTGCCCGTGACCGATGTGGTGAAGCTGCGCGAATGGGCGCAGCAAAACGGTGTGCAACTGACGGTGGTGGGCCCCGAGGCACCGCTGGCCGCTGGTGTGGTGGACGAGTTCCGCGCCCACGGCATGAAGATTTTCGGCCCCACCAAGGCCGCTGCGCAGCTCGAAAGCTCCAAGGCTTTCTCCAAGGATTTCATGGCCCGCCATGGCATCCCGACGGCGCAGTACGAAACCTTCAGCGATCCGGTCAAGGCGCATGCCTATATCGACAAGCTGGGCGCGCCCATCGTCGTCAAAGCGGACGGCCTGGCCGCCGGCAAGGGCGTGGTGGTAGCGACCACGGCGCAGGAAGCGCACGATGCGGTCGACTTCATGCTGGTCGACAACAAATACGGTGTCTCGCACAACGACGGCGGCGCGCGCGTGGTGATCGAGGAATTCCTCGACGGCGAAGAAGCCAGCTTCATCGTGCTGTGCGATGGCAAAAACGTGGCCGCCATGGCCACCAGCCAAGACCACAAGCGCCTCAAAGACGGCGACCAGGGCCCGAACACTGGCGGCATGGGCGCATACTCGCCCGCACCCGTGGTGACGGCCGATGTGCACGCCCGTGCCATGCGCGAGATCATTCTGCCCACCATTCGTGGCATGGAAAAAGACGGTATTCCTTACACCGGCTTTCTGTATGCAGGCCTGATGATCGACAAGGCTGGCCACCCCAAGACGCTGGAGTTCAACTGCCGCATGGGCGACCCGGAAACCCAGCCGATCCTGATGCGCCTGAAGACTGACCTGGTCGATGTGATGCAAGCGGCCACCGAAGGCAAGCTCGACCAAATCGATCTGCAGTGGGACCGCCGCACCGCTTTGGGCGTGGTGATGGCCGCTGCCGGCTATCCGGAAGATCCGCGCAAGGGCGACGTGATCACCGGCCTGCCCGAGGATGCGGAAGACGCCATGGTTTTCCACGCTGGTACCGCCATGAAGGACGGCCAGCCTGTTACCAGCGGCGGCCGCGTGCTGTGCGTTACCGCCTTGGCGGACAACGTCAAGCAAGCGCAAACCCGGGTGTACGCTGTGGCGAGCCAAGTGCATTTCGATGGCGCGCAATACCGCCGCGATATTGGCTACCGCGCAGTGAAATAAGCGCACGAAGCGGTTTGGCCGCCTCCCCCTCTCAAGCTGCGCAAGAGGGGAAGCGGGCAAGCCGAAAGCGATCAGCAAGCAAAGGCGCGCCCAGAGCGCGCTTTTTTATCGCGCAGCGCCTTTGAATGGGATAACACCTATGGCTGAAATGAATCTGGCTGACGAGCACGTACAGCTCGTGTCGACCTACCTGCAAGGCTTGCAAGCCTCGATCACGCAGGCGCTGGAAAACATTGAAGCGCAGGCTGGCAGCAGCGTGCGTTTTCTGGCCGACCCCTGGCAAAAAGCGCCGGGCGAAAAGCTGCAAGGCCACGGCATCACCAAAATCATGGAAGGCGGCGCTGTGTTCGAGCGCGCTGGCGTGGGCTTCTCGCAAGTCAGCGGGCCGCAACTGCCGCCATCGGCCACGCAGCACCGGCCCGAGCTGGCGGGCGCGCCTTTTGCGGCCATGGGCGTTTCGCTGGTTTTCCACCCGCGCAACCCTTATGTGCCCACGGTGCACATGAACGTGCGCATGATCGCTGCCGGTCACCCAGGCCAGCCCAGCACTTGCTGGTTTGGCGGCGGCATGGATTTGACGCCTTTCTACCCGTTCGACGAAGACGCGGTGCACTTTCACCAAAGCTGCCGCGACGCGCTGGCGCCTTATGGCGAACAGCTCTACCCGCGCTTCAAGAAGTGGTGCGACGAGTACTTCTACCTCAAGCACCGCGACGAGCAGCGCGGCATTGGCGGCGTGTTTTTTGACGACTTTTCCGAGCTCGGTTTTGACGGCAGTTTTGCCATGCTGCAATCGGTGGGCAACGCATTTTTGCCGGCCTACCTGCCCATCGTGGAGCGCCGCCAGAACATGGAATATGGCGAGCGCGAGCGCAATTTTCAGCTCTACCGCCGGGGCCGTTATGTGGAGTTCAACCTGGTCTGGGACCGGGGCACGCACTTTGGCTTGCAATCGGGCGGGCGCACCGAATCCATTCTGCTGTCGATGCCGCCGCTGGCGAGCTGGAGCTACCAGCGCCAAGACCCGGAAGGCTCGCCCGAAGCGGCCTTGCTGCGCCAGTTTCTGGTGCGGCGCGATTGGCTCTGAAGCCGCTGCCAAGCCAAACTCGTATAATCGGCCGCTTCGCTTGTCGTTTTGTGCACCCAACGCACAGCCGCCGGCAAGCTGATCCAGACAGGCCAGGCCACGCGCCCGGCCCTTTTGTTACTGCGTGTTGACGCGATCAACAATAACTGCAACACGCGCTATAGTAGACCCACCTTCATCCATCAACGACTGATGACCACCGCCAAAAAATCCGAATCCACCGCCAAGAAGTCTGTGCAATTGCTGCAGCGCGCCGTCGTTGATGGCCTGGAAGATGTGAAAGCACAAGACATCCAGGTGTTCGACACCGAAGCCCAGTCGCAGCTGTTCGAGCGCGTGATCGTGGCCTCGGGCACCTCCAACCGCCAAACCAAGGCGCTGGCGGCCAGCGTGAAAGACGCCGTGCGCGAAGCCGGTTTCCCCAAGCCCCGCACCGAAGGCGAAGACAACGGCGAATGGATCATTGTCGACTGCGGCCCCGTGGTGGCGCACATCATGCAACCCATGATCCGCCAGTACTACCGCCTGGAAGAGCTCTGGGGTGAAACGCCTGTGCGCGTAAAGCTTGGCGCTGCCAAGCCCGCTGCCAAAAAGGCCAAGCCCGCTGCCGAAGAAGGCGCCGAGCCCAAGAAAAAGCCTGCCGCTCGCAAGACCGCAGCCGCTGCTGCTGACGAAGGCGAAGCACCTGCCAAGAAGGCCGTGAAAAAGCCTGCCGTCAAAAAAATCAGCGGCACCGTGGCCGCCAAGCCTGCCGCCAAGCGCGCTGCTACCAAAACGGCTGCCAAGCCCGCAGCGGCCAAGCCAGCTGCAGTCAAGAAGGTGGTGGTGGGCAAGCCCGCCGCCAAGAAGCCAGCTGCCAAGTCTGCCGCCAAAACCACGGCCAAGCCTGCTGCCAAAAAGCCTGCAGCCAAGCGCGCACCCAAGGCCTGATCCAACCGCCTAGCGCCACAAAGAGCTGAACTGCTACAGAGCAGGGCAGCTCTTTTGCTTTGGAGCCCTTTATGAAAATCACCATTGTCGCCGTAGGCCAGCATGTGCCCGACTGGGCACAAACCGCGTATGACGACTACGCCAAGCGCTTTCCGCCCGAGCTGAAAGTGGAGCTCAAAACCGTCAAGACCGAGCCGCGCGGCTCCAAAACCGTGGAGACGCTGTACGCCGCCGAGCGCAAGCGCATCGAAGCGGTGATTCCGCGTGGCACGCGTATTGTGGTGCTGGACGAGCGCGGCACCAATCTCACCACCAAGGCCTTGGCGGCCCGCCTCAAACACTGGCAGCTGGAAAGCGACGACGTGGCGCTGATCATCGGCGGCCCCGATGGGCTGGATCCCGAGTTCAAAGCCGCCGCGCACGAGCGTATTCGCTTGTCCGATCTCACTTTGCCGCACGCCATGGTGCGCGTGCTGCTCATCGAGCAGCTCTACCGCGCCTGGTCGGTCAACGCCGGCCACCCTTACCACCGCGAATAAGGGAAGCTGCCAGGGTCGTTGACGGTGGCTTTCTTGCCAGCGCCCCTGTGGATGCGGTATGCTGCAAAAACAATAGCTGCTTGCGCCCAATGAATGGGTGTTAGCGCTTGTTTTTATTCAAGCATCGCATCTGGCACCATGGAACCCTTTGTTTATCTGGCCTCGCAGTCGCCCCGCCGCCGTCAATTGCTTGAGCAAATAGGCGTGCGCTACACCTTGCTGCTGGCCAACAGCGAAGACACCGAACCCGAAGACCCCGAGGCGCTGGAGGCCGTGCTGCCGCGAGAGTCGGCCACCGATTATGTACAGCGCGTCACCGGCCTCAAGCTCGACGCCGCCATGGCCCGCATGCAGCGCCGTGGCCTGGAAGGCGCGCCCGTGCTGTGCTCCGACACCACGGTGTCATTGGGCCGGCGTATTCTGGGCAAGCCCGAATCGCCCGAGGAAGCGGCCGAGATGCTGCGCTCGCTCAGCGGCAAAACCCACCGAGTGCTCACCGCCGTGGCCTTGCATACCGGCCGCAAACGGCTCACCACGCTGTCGGTATCGCAAGTGCAGTTTGCCGAAATGACGCCGGCGCAAATTGCCGCCTATGTGGCCAGCGGCGAGCCCATGGGCAAGGCCGGCGCTTATGGCGTGCAGGGCCGGGCGGCGGCTTATATCGCCAAGATCAGTGGCAGCTACTCGGGAATCATGGGGCTGCCCGTGTACGAAACCGCCAATCTGCTGCGCGCCGCCGGCTTTGATCTCTGAAAACCAAGAAGAACATTCCATGCAAAACGACATTCTCATTAACTGGTCGCCGCAAGAGACGCGCGTGGCCATCATCGAAGCCGGCGCCGTGCAAGAGCTGCACCACGAGCGCACGCTGGAGCGCGGCCTGGTCGGCAACGTCTACCTGGGCAAAGTCTCGCGCGTGCTGCCCGGCATGCAATCGGCGTTTATCGACATTGGCCTGGAGCGCGCTGCATTCTTGCATGTGGCCGACGTTTGGCAGCGCCAGGAAGGCGGCGAGGCGCCCATGTTTGCGCGCAAGGGCGAGCCGCAGGTGCCGATAGAGAAACAGGTGTTCGAAGGCCAGTCGATCATGGTGCAGGTCATCAAAGATCCGATTGGCACCAAAGGCGCACGCCTGTCCACGCAAATCAGCGTGGCCGGCCGCCTGCTGGTTTTTCTGCCGCAGGACGACCATATTGGCGTCTCGCAAAAAATTCCGCAGAACGAGCGCGATGCCTTGCGCGCCCGCCTGCAAGCCCTGGTGGGCACGGCCGAAACGGGAGGTGGCGGCGGCTTTATCCTGCGCACCAATGGCGAAGATTCGACCGACGCTGAGCTGACCGAAGACATTGCCTACCTGCGCAAGGTGTGGAAGCGCATCAAGGAATCGGCCACCAAGCTGCCGCCCAAAACCTTGCTGCACCAAGACCTGAACCTGATGCAGCGCGTGCTGCGCGACATGGTGACGGAAAACACCGCATCCATCCGCATCGATTCGCGCGAGCAATTTGCCTTGCTGCAGCAGTTTGGCCAGGAGTTCATGCCCGCAGCCGTGCCCAAGCTGCAGCTATACAAAGGCGAGCGGCCCATTTTCGATCTGTACTCGGTGGACGAGGAAATAGCCCGTGCGCTGGGCCGGCGCGTCGATCTCAAATCCGGCGGCTACCTGATCGTGGACCAGACCGAAGCGCTGACCACGGTGGACGTGAACACCGGCGGTTACGTGGGTGCGCGCAATTTTGACGACACCATCTTCAAAACCAATCTGGAAGCCGCGCACGCCATTGCGCGCCAACTGCGGCTGCGCAATCTGGGCGGCATCATCATCGTCGACTTCATCGACATGGTGCACGAAGACCACCAAAAGCAAGTACTGCAAGAGCTGCGCAAACAGCTGCAGCGCGACCGCGTCAAAACCATGTGCGGCGAGTTCTCGCAACTTGGCCTGGTAGAGATGACGCGAAAGCGCACCCGCGAATCGCTGGCCCACATGTTGTGCATGCCTTGCCCGGTATGCAACGGCGTAGGTGAGGTGAAAACCGTGCGCACGGTCTGCTACGACATCCTGCGCGAAATTCTGCGCGAAGCCCGCCAGTTCAACCCCAAGGAATTCCGCGTGCTGGCCGCGCCACCAGTGATCGAGATGCTGCTGGACGAAGAAAGCCAGCACCTGGCCGGCCTGTCCGATTTCATCGGCAAACCCATCTCACTGCAAGCCGAAGGCCGCGACGGCTCGGACCAGTACGACATTATTTTGTTATGACGGGGCGGGGCGCTCGGCCCTTCAACGCTTGCAGCTCAGCCCGCAACTGCGGGTTCGTCAACTCCGAGAATCACTGGCAAAGCTGTTGAGGCAGCACTGCGTACCAGCAGATCGGCGCTGTCGTCGAGCGCGCTGGGCTCAGGGTTGACGATGATCACCTTGGCACCTGCGCGTGCCGCGTGGTGTACCAATCCCGCTGCAGGGTGCACTACGCCAGAAGTGCCAACCACCAGCATCAGGTTGCAGGCCTGCGCGGCCCGTTGTGCTTGCTCCAGCGCAGCAAAGGGCACAGGCTCGTCAAACCACACCACCTCGGGCCGCACCAGATTGCCGCATTGGTGGCAACGGGGCGGATCGCCGGCCTCCGCCCAATCCAGATAGCAGCAATCGCGTGGCGTGTCGAGCCAGGTCTGCGCGTTCAAATCGCCGTGCAGGCTGACCACTTGCGCGCTGCCCGCGCGCTGGTGCAGTCCATCCACGTTTTGCGTGAGCAAGAGAAAGCCGTCGCCGCGTCGCAACTGCTCGAAAGCCGCAAGCGCCCGGTGTGCCGCATTGGGCTGTGCGCGGCTGGCCAATTCGCGGCGCTGCTCGTACCAGCGCCACACCATGGCCGGGTTGGCGCGGTAGCCTTGCTGCGTAGCCAGCTCTTGCGCGCTGAAGGCAGACCAATAACCCGTCTGCGCGTCGCGAAACGTGGGAATACCCGATTCTGCGCTGATGCCCGCGCCGGTCAGCACGACGATACGGTTGGCCGCAGCCACCCAGCCTGCCGCTTGGTGGATGGATGGCGCTTGCTCTGCAGCGGTTGCAGGTGTTTCTTGGCTCATGGAATGCACTCCGGCCTTCGTTGTCGGATTATTCATTTGGGTTCAGGCTCGCTGGCATTGTAGAGAGCGGCTCCAGGAGGCCACCGGTGCGTCGCGGCAGCTGGAAGCGAAAGGTATGACGGCGGTGCTTTTCCCTGTGAAAGAGCCTTCGAATGATAGTGACTACTTCGCGTTTTCCCTGTGTTGCAAGCCAGCACATGGGCTTCGATGACAGCTGAATGACAGCTTCGCTTTGGATGATGGCTTTGCTTTTTAGCAATCAACCAAGGAGACGACATAGTGCAATTCCATCCCTCTTTCCCTCAGCGAGTGCTGCCGGCAGCGGCGGCCGCCTTGCTGCTGGCCCTGGCGGGCACGGCGGCGCAAGCGCAATCGAGCGTGACGCTGTTTGGCGTTATCGACACCGGCTACACGCACTTGTCGAGTAGCGGTAGCGGCTCCAACAACCTGGTGGCGGCGGACGGCAACACCTCCAGCCGCATCGGCTTTCGTGGCAGCGAAGATCTGGGCGGTGGCCTCAAGGCCAGCTTCTGGCTGGAAGCGGCTTATGAATCGGATACCGGTGCCGGTGGCTCCACCAGCACCGACAACGTCAAAAACGTCAGCGGTGGCCTGACTTTCGGCCGCCGCTCCACGGTCAGCCTGTCGGGCAACTGGGGCGAGCTGCGCTTGGGCCGCGACTTTGTGCCCGGCTTCAGCAACCTGGCAGTCTCGGGCGGAGGTTACCACGCCTTCGGCACCAATGGTGTGGGCTCGTCCTCTGCCTTGTTTTACCCACCGGCGGGCGCTCGCGGTGTGACGCATATCCGCGCCTCCAACTCGCTGGCCTACCATCTGCCTAATCTGGGTGGCTTCTTTGGTACGGTGATGTACGGCTTTGACGAAAAGACCAGTGGCCACGACGGCCGCGTGGTGGGTGGGCGCATCGGCTATGCGAATGGCCCGATCAGCGTAGCCGCAGCGATCACCAAAACCACGCGCAGCGATCTAGGCGATCTGCGCCAAGCCAATATTGGCGCGAGCTACGATTTTGGCGTGGTCAAACCCATGCTGCTGCTGGGCGAAAACAAGGCCGGCGACGACAAGAAAACCCGCGTCTGGGCGCTGGGGGCGCATGTGCCCATCGGCTCGGCCGGCCAGCTGCGTGCCAGCTACGGCGCGGTCAAGGCTACCAATGTGGCCAACGATGCCAACCACATCGCGCTGGGCTACGTGCACAACCTGTCCAAGCGCACCGCGCTGTACGCCAATGCCGCCCGCGTCAAGAACAAAGAGGGCGGCAATGCCTACACCGTGGGCGACGGCCTGGCCGTCACCAACGCCAATGGCTCGGGCACCGGCTACCAGGTGGGTATCCGCCATTCTTTCTGATGGACTGATGGTTTGACAGGCCCCGGCGCAAGCAGAGCCAAGGCTGCAAGCGCCGGGCCGGCCCGCCGAAGCGGAGGTGGGCCTCTCGGGTTTTTTTGTGATGAGATGGGTGCCATGTTGGCAGCTTTTTTTTCAGATTTTGCAGGTCACTCCAGCCTCAGAAGGCGTGCCGCACCCCAATATCAAACCCTGAGGCATTACCGCCCGCCACGGGGACAGGGCCGTTGAGGCCGCCGGAGGCGACGGGGAGGTTGATGCTGCCGCGGTTGTCGACGTAGGCGTAGGTGCCGTAGATGGCGGTGCGCTTGGAGAGGTTGTGGACGTAGCCGACGGCGTATTTGTACGAGCGGCTGCCTGCGCCGTCGTTGCGGCTCAGGCGCATCACGCTCATGGGGATGTTGTCGCTGCCCAGCTTCCAGGTAGCGCCCAGTTGCTGGTAGTTCACGCGGTTGGCTTGGCCCAGGCTTGCCAGGCGGTTGCCGGTGCGATGGTGTGCGGCCAGGGCCATGAACTTGTGGCCGTTCCAGGTGTAGGCGGCGGCCAGGTTGATTTGCGTGTAGTCGTCAGCGCTGCGGTTGCGCGTGGTGGTGGCGGCGACAGCGCCTTCCCAGGCTTCGCCGCCGTAGCCGAGGCGGGCGCCATAGACGCGGCCGTCCTGGCGCTCGGGGCCGGCGCCGTTTTCGCCCAGGGCCAGCATGGCCTGGTAGAACAGGCCTTTGCAGGCCGGGGTGGAGCAGCCGGGCGAGAAGTAGCCCACGCTGTTCGAGGCGCGAAAGCCGGTGACCGTGGTGCCGTGCAGCACGTGGGCGCTCATGCCGACGCCGACGCGGAAGGGGTCGAACAGAAACATGTTCCAGAACGAGGGCGTGTAGTCGCGCCCCAGGCGCAGCTCGCCCCAGTCCTTGCTTTGCAGGTACAGGTAGGCTTTGCGGTTGAACATCAGGCCGCTGCCGGCCTGCGCGCCCGAAGGCTGGTTGTTGCTGTTGCTGCCTTGGCCGCCGCCGCTGTCGGCGTTCAGGCCGGCTTCCAGGTCAAAGCCCGCTGCCATGCCGCCGGCCAGGGCTTCGCGGCCGCGGAAGCCGATGCGGCTCGATTGGTTGCCGCTGGAGGTGAGCATCTGCGTGGAGCCCGTGCCTTCGGCGCGGTACGACGAGGCGGCCAGATCGACCACGCCGTAGACCTGCAATGAAGACTGGGCGAACACGATCGAGCTGCCGAGGAGGCAAGTGCCGGAGGCCAAAATACGGACGAATGGGATGTGAGAAGCCATGAAAAACTCCTGAATCGCATGCACTAGGGCATGCTGCGAGCGCGTTGTCGGTGCTGCGCGGGTGGGGTGAGCAGACAGCAAGGCCCCTGCACGGAGGGCGTGCATCGCTGGGGCGGCTTGCGGTACGTTGTTAGGGTTCAGGCTGCGCTCGTAAAGCACAGCCCGAAATACGGAAGCAGAAAAGCCGGGTGCGGCGCTGCTCAGTGTTCGGGCTGGTAGCCGATGGCTTTGAGCAAGGCGACCTGCTTTTGGCTGGCGTCCTGGAGGTCGGCGACCATCTCTTGCTGGGTGCTGGCCTGGCCCGGCTCCATGCCCAGCACTGCCAGTTGCTCGTGCACGGCGGGCGTGGCGAAATGGGCCAACGTCACTTCGCGCAGTTTCTGCTGGATGGCGGCAGGCGTCTGCGGATGGGCCCAGACCGCGAACCAGCCGGGTTTGGCCAGTTGCGGATAACCGAGTTCCTTGAAGGTGGGCACATCGGGCAGGGCTTTGAGGCGCGTGGGGTAGACGGCCGCGAGCGCCCGGATTTTGCCGCTGCGGATCAGCGGCAGCGAGGTGGCAGTGCCGTCGAACATGACGGGCACATGGCCACCCATCAGATCGACCAGCGCAGGCGGCGAGCCTTTGTAGCCGATATGGCGCAGGTTCGTCTGCGACAGCTGGCCCAGCAGCATGCCCGAGGTATGGCCTTTGAAGCCGGTGGCGTACGAGGCGAAGTCCACGCCATTGGGCTGTTTGCGGGCGTGGCTGATGAAATCGGGCAGGTTCTGGTAGGGCTGGCTGGTGTTGGCCACCATCACCAGGCCCGTGCGCGTGAGCTGCGCCACGGGCGTTACGTCCTTGAACGGGTCGTAGCTCACCTTCTGTGCCACGGGCGCTTCGCTCATGGCGCCGTCTTGGATCACCAAAAAGCTGTAGCCGTTTTTGCCGCTGGCCTTGAGCTCGTGGATGCCGATGGCGCCCGAGGCCCCGGTTTTCGATTCCACGTATACGGGTTGTTTCAGCGCACGCTGCATGCCGTCGGCCAGCAGACGGGCCAGGGCATCGGCGGTGCCGCCGGCCGGGCCGGTGACGATGAGGCGGATCGGTTTGCTCGGCCAGTCGCTTTGCGCCTGAACGTTGCTGGCAGCGCCCAAGCCCAGTGCCAGCGCGGTGGCAACAAGCGGCAGGCGGCGGCGTGAGAGAAGAGAAAGTGTTGGCATGGTGGTCTGTCTCCTGTGCGTTATTTCTGCTTTGGCGCCTTACTCGGTGGGGCCGCCGATGATGGCGGTGCGCTCCATCTTGCGGTGGCAGGCGGGGTAGTCCATGACGGCGTAGTGCTGGGTCGAGCGGTTGTCCCAGAAGGCGACGCTGTTCTTCTTCCAGCGAAAGCGCACTTGGTATTCGGGGATCATGGCCTGGCTGGTGAGGTAGTTCAGCAGTTGCGCCGCGCCGGGCGATTTGTCCAGGCCAAAGCGCACGTTGGCCGGCGTGTTGTAGTTGGTGAAATGCGTGGTGAAGCTGCTGTTGACGAACAGCACTTTCTCGCCCGTTTCCGGGTGGATGCGCACCACCGGGTGCTCGGCGTCCGGGTACTGGGCCTTGAGCGCCAGGCGCTTTTCTATCGGCATGGGCGCGCCAAAGCTCGACTCGATGCTGTGGCGGGCGCGCAGCGGCGCGATCTTGGCCTTGATGTCCTCGGGCAGCTGCTCGTAGGCCATCACCATGTTCACCCACATGGTGTCGCCGCCCACTGGCGGGCATTCCACGCAGCGCAGCACACAGCCCATGGGCGGTTGCTCGCGCCAGGTGGCGTCGGTGTGCCAGGAGTTTTCGTGCCGGTCCGGCGGGTGCTGCGGGGTTTTGTAGATTTGCACCAGACCGGGGTGGTCGGGGTGGCTGCCCACTACCGGGTGGTCTTCCAGCTCGCCAAAGCGGCGGGCAAAAGCTACGTGCTCGGCACGCGTGATGTCCTGGTCGCGGAAGAAAATCACCCGGTGCTGCAGCAGCGCCTGGCGGATCTGGGCGAGCAGGTCTTCGTCCTGCGCAGCAGCGCCGAGGTGCACGTTGCTGAGCTCGGCACCGATCGAGCAGGTCAGCGGCTCCACCTGCAAAGAGCGGCTCAGCGAGCTGGCGCGGATCACCGCCGGGGCGGCTTGGGGTTCGGTCTTCATGCGGCTTGTCTCCTTATAGAATCCATGCCAGCAGTGTGAAAAACCCGCCCCGTCCGCGCTTGTCATTAGGTGACTGGCGCTTTGCATTAAGTGTCAGCTAAGTGAAACCCCATGGCGTCTTTAGTTCGTGCAGCCTGTTTGACCAACTACGACGAAGTCGCCCGCGCGGCGGGCCTGAACAGCGCCCGAATGCTGCTCGACGCGGGCCTCAGCCCCAGCGTGCTGGCCGAGCCGGATGTGATGATTCCGGTCGACAAGGTCGGGCGCTTGCTGCAGGCCTCGGCCCAGCAGTCGGGCAATGAGAGCTTTGCGCTGTGCATGGCGCGCTCGCGTCTGCTCTCGAACATGGGGCCGGTGGGCTTGCTCATCCGTGACCAGGAGACGCTGCGCGATTCGCTGCAGCTGCTGATTCGCCACTTGGCACTGCTCAACGGCGCCATGACGATGGAGCTGGAAGAACAGGACGACACGGTTGTGATCCGCGAGCTGTTGCTGGCCGGGCGAGCGCATGAACCCACCCGCCAGCGCGTGGAACTGGCGCTGGGCGTGATGGTACGCGCCATCCGCCAGCTCATCGGCCGCGACTGGCAGCCGCGCCTGGTGTGTTTTGAGCACGCGCCGCCCAAAGACTTGGCGGTGCACCTGCAGCTGTTCGGCCCACGCGTGGCCTTCAACCAGGATTTCAACTGCGTGGTCTGCGCCAAGGCCGATCTGGACCGCCGCAACGAATTCGCCGACCCGGCCATGGTGCGCTACGCCCAAAAGCTGCTCGACGCCAGCGGCCCCCCCAGCGACGACGCGGTGCTGGACGACGTGCGCCGCAGCATCTTGCTCTTGTTGCCCACCGGCCGCTGCTCGATTGAGCGGGTGAGCGAACACCTGGGCGTGGTGCCGCGCACCGTACAGCGCCGCCTGACGGAAAAAGGCCAGAGCTTCTCCGCGCTGATGAACGACATCCGCCTGGAGTTGGCGAGCCGCTACGTGCTGGAGAGCAAACGCTCCTTGACCGAAGTGGCCGAGCTGCTGGGCTTTTCTGCCGCCAGCAGTTTTTCACGCTGGTACCAGAGTCAGTACGGTTGCAGCGCCAAAGATAGCCGCGCCAAGGCGCAAAGCGGTGCGGCTGAATAACGCAAACAACGGCTAAGCCGCTACCAAGAAAAAAGCGGGCCACAATAGGGCCCGTAAAAACCGCTTGGGCCGCAATGGCGCAGCGGTTTCGACTCGCAGGGAGCAGCCGGTTGGCCCGCACAAGGCACCCGGCTCAAAGTTGACGCTGGGCGCGCAATACGCTCAGCGTGCAGCCTGCACCGTTGCGCGCAGCTTGGCCTGGATGGCCTGGTTCTGCGCCACGGTGGCTTGCATTTTTTGCTGCAGCTCTTGCAGGCTGCTGGGGCTGGGCGATTCCAGGCCCTGGGCTTTGAGCTGGGCCTGGAAATGCGCGGTGGCGGTGATCTTTTCCATCTCCTGGCGCAGGCGTTTTTGCAGTGCAGCTGGCGTGCTGCTGAGCACGAACAGGCCTACGCTGGCGTCGGGCAGCACAAAGTCGGGCATGTTCTGCTCGGCGAAGCTCGGCACGTCGGGCAGCAGCGGCGAGCGCTTGGCCGAGACCACGCCCAGCGCCTTGATCTTGCCGGCCTTGATCTGGGGCGCAGCGTTGCTGATGACTTCAAACGTCAACTGCACCTGGTTGCCCAGCAAATCGACCATCGCCGGCGCCGAGCCCTTGTAGGGTACGGTGCTGATCTTGCCGCCGCTCTTGGCGCTGAGCAGTTCGCCCAGCAGATCGGAGCGCGTGCCGGGGCTCAGGTTGGCAATGTTGACCGGCGTTTTGCTTTGCTGCGCGTGGTCCAGCACGCCCTGCAAGCTGGTGGCGGGCACGCTGCTGTTGGCCACCAGCAGGTGCACCATGCTGGCGACGTCGGCGACGTAGCTGAAGGTTTTCTGCACGTCGAAAGGCGTTTTCACGGTGAGCGGAAAATCCGTCCAGATGCTCGACGGCGCAATCATCATCGTGTGCCAGTCGGCGGGCGCGTTCATCACCGCACGCTCGGCGATGACGGCCGAGCCGCCAGGCTTGTTGTCCACTATCACCGGCTGGCCCAGATTGGCCTGCAGGTGCTCGGCCACAAGGCGGGCCACGTTGTCGGAAATGCCGCCGGGCGGTGCGGGTACGACCAGGCGGATGGGCTTGGTCGGCCAGTCCTGGGGTTGGGCCAGGGCGGGACTGCTCGCGGCCAGTAAGGCCAGGCAGACGGCGCTCGCGGAGGTGCGCAGTTGGCGCAAGATTTTTTGCATGCTGGGTTCTCCTTGGCTGCGCCGGGGTCAGATCACAAAGATCGAGGAGCCGGTGGTCTTGCGGCCTTCCAGATCGCGGTGGGCCTGCACGGCATCGGGCAGCTCATAGCGCTGGTTGATCTCGATGCGGATGCGGCCGGCCGCCACATGGCCGAACAGCTCGTCGACGAGTTGCTGCTTTTCCACCGTGTCGGCAATATAGTCAGCCAAGCCGGGGCGGGTGACATAGGCCGAGCCCTTGCGCGCCAGAATCGCCGGATCGAAAGGCGGAATCTTGCCCGAGGCCGTGCCCACGCACACCAGCAAACCGCGGCGCTTGAGCGAATCGAGCGAGCCCATGAAGGTGTCTTTGCCCACGCTGTCAAACACCACCGAAACGCCTTGGCCGTTGGTGAGCTCGCGCACGCGGCTGGGCACGTCTTCGTGCGTGTAGTAGATGATCTCGTCGCAACCGTGGGCGCGGGCGATCTCGGCCTTGGCTTCGCTGGAGACGGTGCCAATCACGCGCAGGCCCAGCAATTTGGCCCATTGCGAAACGATCAGCCCCACACCGCCGGCAGCAGCGTGCAGCAACACGGTTTCGCCTTTTTGGAAAGGATAGATCTTGCGGCACAGATAGGCTGCTGAGAGGCCGCGCATGGTCATGGCGGCGGCTTGCTCGCAGCTGATGGCGTCGGGCAGCTTGATCAGCGGAGCGGCATCGATCAGGCGCTCGGTGCTGTAGGCACCCAGCGTGTTCGTGAAGCCGGTGTAGGTGACGCGGTCGCCCACAGCGAAGCCGGTCACGCCCGCGCCCACGGCTTCGACGACGCCCGAGGCCTCGTTGCCCAGGCCGCTGGGCAGGGGCACCGGGTAAATGCCGCTGCGGAAATAGGTGTCGGCAAAGTTCAGGCCCACGGCCACATGGCGCAGGCGCACCTGGCCGGGGCCGGGATCGCCCACTTCGCTGCGCTCAAAACGCAGCACTTGCGGGCCGCCGACTTCATGGAATTTCACTACGCTAGTCATCGTTTGTCTCCTGGGTTTCTTGGGGGGGAGGCCGCAGCCGCTGGGGCTGGGCGCTGCGAGATCAGAGGCTTGATCCTGCGGTCCATGATGCAGGGCGGTGCCTGCCTGCACTTGACGTTTGGTGCCGGAAACTTGGCATTTGATGACTGTCAATCCTTGGCGAAAACCCGAGGTGCAGCGCGGCGCGGCGGCCTTGTCGCGAAACAAAAAGACGCTGTCAGCAAATGCAAAGTGCAGCGCCGGTGGCCGTTTGATACTGGGTTGGCGCAAGAGGGCGGGGCGCATGCAGCCACCTGCTCGTTGCCTGTTTTTTCTGATAACCCGGAGACACCACTATGAACTTTCTCGACGGCCACCTCTACCCCGAAAACCAGCAGCCACTGATCATCACCGCCGCGCCTTATGCGCCGGGCTGGATTCCTTCCGATTTCCCCGAAGACATTCCGGTGAGCATGGAAGACCAGATCCAGAAGGCCGTAGATTGCTACGAAGCCGGCGCCACCGTGCTGCACCTGCATGTTCGCGAAGAAGATGGCAAGGGCAGCAAGCGCTTGTCCAAATTCAATGAGCTGATTGCCGGTGTGCGCGCCCGCGTGCCCGAGATGGTGATCCAGGTGGGCGGCTCGATCAGCTTTGCCCCAGAAGGCGAAGACGGCCAGGCAAAGTGGCTCTCCGACGATACGCGCCACATGCTGGCCGAGCTCACGCCCCGGCCCGACCAGGTGACCGTCACCGTCAACACCACGCAGATGAACGTGACCGAGCACGCGGGCGAGGACGATTTCCGCGGCGTCTCGCGCGGCTTCCCGCACCTGTACAAAACCTACCGCGACATGATCGTGCCGTCGAACCCCAGCTTTGTCGAAGAGCACATTCGGCGCCTCACCGAAGCGGGCATCCAAAGCGAGTTCCAGGTCTACAACATCAACAGCTTCGAGACCATCGAGCGCATGATCCGCCGTGGCGTCTACAAAGGCCCGCTGGTGATGAACTGGGTGGCGATCAGCGGCGGCATGGACCAGGCCAACATCTACAACCTGGCCAATATTCTGCGTGCCGTGCCTGATGGCGCGGTGGTGACGGTGGAAAGCTCGGTGCTGAACGTGCTGCCCATCAACATGATCGGCATTGCCTTGGGCTTGCACGTGCGCTGCGGCACCGAAGACGTGCTGTGGAACCAGCAACGCACCGGCAAGATGAGCACGGTCGAGCAGATCAAGCAGCTGGTGCGCATCTCCGGCGAGTTCGGCCGCCCCATCGCCACTGCGCAACAGGCCCGCGAGATCATGCAGATCGTCGTGTTCTACGACAGTGCCGACGAAACCCTGGCCAAGAACGGCTTTGCCCCCAACCGCAACGGCGCCAACCAAGGTTTCCTGCGCAAGCCTGCCATCGCCTGAAGCCTGAAATAGCCAAACCGGCCGCACCTCGCTGGCCGCACAAAGCACAAAGCCTGCAAATTGCAGGCTTTGTTGTTACCGATGCTGGATTGGCAACAGCTTAGAACGTGCTTTCGATCTCTACGCTGTCGTGGCGCGAGGAGATCGTCAACACGCTCTTACAGCTTGCGCAAACGCTCCAGTGCGGCCAGCAGGGTTTCGTCTTTTTTGGCGAAGCAAAAGCGCACCACTTGCTGGTCGAAGCCGTCGCCGTAGAAGGCCGACAGTGGGATGGCGGCGACGCCCAGGTCTTTGACCATTTGCTGGCAGAACTCGGCCTCGGTGGCGTCGGTGATGGCCGAGATGTCGACGCACTGGAAGTAGGTGCCCGAGCAGGGAAGCAGTTGCAGGCGCGAGCCTTCCAGGCCGGCGCGGAACAGATCACGCTTTTTTTGGTAGAAAGCGGGCAGATCCAGATAGGGCGCAGGGTTCTTCAGGTAATCGGCCAGGCCCACTTGCATGGGCGTGTTGACGGTGAAGACGTTGAACTGGTGCACCTTGCGGAACTCGGCCGTCAGCGCAGCGGGCGCGGCCACGGTGGCCACTTTCCAGCCGGTGACGTGGAAGGTTTTGCCAAAGCTGCTCACCACGTAGGCGCGGGCGGCCAAGCCGGGGTAGCGCGATGCGCTCTCGTGGCGCTCGCCGTCGAACACCATGTGCTCGTACACCTCGTCGGCCAGCAGCAGCACATTGGTCGGGGCCAGCAGGTCTTGCAGTTGCTGCATTTCTTGCGCCGTCCAGGTGGTGCCGCTGGGGTTGTGCGGCGTGTTGATCAGCAGCAGGCGCGTTTTGGGCGTGATGGCCGCGGCGATCTTGGCGAAATCGGGGCGGAAGGTTTTGGGCGTGAGCGGCACGCGCACCGGCACGCCGCCGGCCAGTTCGATATTGGGCACGTAGCTGTCGTAGCAGGGATCGAGCACGATGACTTCGTCGCCAGGGCTCACGCAGCTGAGGATGATGGTGAGAATGGCCTGCGTGGCACCGGCGGTAACGGTGATCTCGCTGGCCGCGTCGTAACGGTGGCCGTACAGCGCCTCAATTTTTTGCGCTACCACTTCGCGCAGCGCGGGCACGCCCGTCATGGGCGGGTATTGGTTGTGGCCGGCCTGCATGGCGCGGGTCACGCCGTCGAGCAGGGCCGGGTCGCAGCCAAAATCCGGAAAGCCCTGGCCCAGGTTGACGGCTTTGTGCTCTTGGGCCAGTGCCGACATGACGGTGAAGATGGTGGTGCCCACGTTGGGCAGGCGGCTCGGAAAGCTCGGGGTGGTGAGGGTGGCAGACATGGTTGGCGCTATCTATACACAAGACAAGCGCCCGCTGAACGGGCGCTGGCAGCTCTGGGGCAGAGCCTGGTTGCATGGAATTGGGGGCAATTTTAGCCCCGGCTCTCACAGTTCGTAGTCGGCTACGTGTCCCACCATGGCGCGGTCGATGAGATCGTGGCTCAGGCGGTCGCTCAGGAGTTCGGCAAACTTGTAGACGAAGTTGCGCATGTAGGCGCCGCGTTTGAAAGCCACGCGCGCCACGCTCTGGCCAAACAAATGGCCCATGGGGCGCACGGCCAGGTCTTTGAGCGGGTCGTCGCGCATGGCCATTTCGGCCACGATGCCAATGCCCAGGCCCAGGCGCACATAGGTTTTGATGACGTCTGAGTCAATCGCCTCCAGCACGATGCGCGGCGTGAGCTGGCGAGCGGCCATGGCTGCGTCGATCTTGCCCCGGCCGGTGAAGCTCGGGTGGTAGGTGATCAGCGGCTCGGCGGCAATGTCTTCGAGCGTGATGCGCTCTTTTTGCGCCAGCGGGTGCTGGTGCGGCATGACCAGCACGTGCTGCCATTCGTAGCAGGGCAGGGTGACGAGCTCGGGGTAATCAGCCAGCGATTCGGTGGCCATGCCCAGGTCGGCCTGTTCGTCGATCACCATGCGCGCCACTTCGGCCGGCGTGGCCTGGTGCAGGCTGACGGTGACCTTGGGGTAATGCTCGCGCAGCTTGGCCACGGGCGTGGGCAGCACGTAACGCGCCTGCGTGTGCGTGGTGGCGATGGAGAGCGTGCCGCTGTCTTGCGCGCTGAACTGGTCGCCAATGCGCTTGAGGTTGCCCACTTCGCGCATGATGATTTCAATGCTTTTGAGCACTTGCTGGCCCGGCTCCGTGATGCGCTTGAGGCGCTTGCCGTGGCGGGCGAAGATGTCGATGCCCAGCTCTTCCTCCAGCTCGATGATGGCTTTGGATACCCCGGGCTGCGAGGTGTGCAGCGCCTTGGCGGCCTCGGTCAGGTTGAGGTTGCGGCGTGCGGCTTCTTGCACAAAGCGGAACTGATGCAGGTTCATACAAGTTTATGGAATATGAATTTGCATCATTATGCTTGAAAGGAATATAAAGCCAAGGCTGCAAGCCCAAAAAACCTGCGCTAATCGCAGGGATGCGTGGCGCCAATGCTGCAGTTCACCGCCAACACAGCGGTGCAATCAGGCTTGCAAGTAGGCGCCGGCCAGGCTGGCGAGCAGCTGCATCACGCGCTCGTCCTCGCCCATGGCGGGGGCAATGTGTAGCTGCAGCGGCGCAAACTGCGGAGCCAGTTGCTGTACCAGGGCAGGAATGTCTTCGCGTGCATGTTTGCCCACGCCAAACAACAGCGGCCAGATGGTCACTTGGGTGAGCTGTGGCTGGTTTTGCAGCAGCGCTTGCAAGGCTTGCTGCAGCGTGGGTTCGCACCAATCGAGGTAAGCGCAGGCCACGGCGGCCTCGGGGTGCTGCGCTTGCACCAAGGTCAGCAGGCGCTCGGCATTGCCGCGCCAGACCGGGTCTTTGGAGCCGTGGGAAAGCAGAATCAAGCCGCTGCGGGAAGTGGAGGAGGACATACAAGAACGCTTGGCAAATCGCCCGGGGCCGCGGGCCGGATAAGTGGAGGGGGCCTGGGCGCATTATCGCTTTCCCATAGAACACCATTCAGCAGCTCAATAAGGCCAGTGGTTTGTTGCAGAATGTGCAGCTTGGCCTGGCCATGGCGGCTGGCCCTGGCATGGAGAAAGTACCTCCTCGGGTGCTGCGGTTTACATTCCCTTCATGTGCAGCTGTAAAAATACCGGTTTGCTCTAAATCAAAGCCCTCGAACGATGATGCTGGATGCCTTCTCTCCCTCGTGCCACGCCGTGGCTTCTTCCCACCCAGCGCATCCTCATCCCCAGTCTCCCGGTTCCAGCCGGCGCGCTTCGCTGACCACACTGGCGCGCGGCACCATGGCCATGGCGGCCTTGGCACTGCTGGCGGCCTGCTCGGAGAAAAAAGCCGAGCCCGCGCCTGCGCCCAAAGCGGCCGAGGTGGGCATCATCACCGTGCAGCCCAGCGCCCAGAACCTGATGGCCGAGCTGCCCGGCCGCACCAGCGCTTTCATGATGGCCGACATCCGCCCGCAGGCCAACGGCATTGTCGAAAAGCGCCTGTTCACCGAAGGCGCCCAGGTCAAGGCCGGCCAGGTGCTCTACCAGCTGGACGACCGCTCGGCCAACGCTGCCGTCAACAGCGCGCAGGCGGCGCTCAACAAAGCCAAGGCCACGGCGCAAACTGCACGCAGCAATGCCGCCCGCAATGCCGAGCTGGTAAAGATCGACGCCATCAGCCGCCAGGTGTATGACGACAGCCAGGCGGCAGTGGCCCAAACCGCCTCCGACGTGGGCGTGGCCCAGGCCGCGCTGGACAATGCCAAGATCAACCTGCAGTACACCCGCATCAGCTCGCCCATAAGTGGCCGCGTCAGCACTTCGGCTGTTACGCCAGGTGCTTTGGTCACTGCCAACCAGACCACGCCGCTGACCAATGTGGTGCAGCTCGATCCCATGTATGTGGACTTCACCCAGTCCAGCACCGAGCTGCTGCAGCTGCAGCGCGATCTGGCCGCTGGCCGCTTCAAAAAGCTCGAAGGCGACCAGATCGCCGTGCGCATTCGCCTGGACGACGGCACCGATTACCCGCACGAGGCCAAGCTGAAATTTGCCGGCGTCATTGTCAACGCTACCACCGGCACTGTTACCTTGCGTGCGCAAGTGCCCAACCCGCAAGGCATGCTGATGCCCAATATGTATGTGCAGGCTTTGCTGCCAACCGCCGTGGCGCCCGATGCGCTGCTGGTGCCGCAGCAATCGGTGACCCGCGATTTGACGGGCAAGCCCAGCGTGATGGTGGTGGGCGCTGAGGACAAGATCGAGAAGCGCCCGCTGGAGCTCGACCGCGCCGTGGGCAACCAGTGGCTGGTGGGCAGCGGCCTCAAGGCTGGTGAGCGCGTGGTGGTGGAAGGTTTTCAGCGCGTGAAGGTGGGCGACAAGGTGAAACCCGCCGAGGTGGACCTGAAAGCCAAGGCCGCCCGCACCCGCGCCCCAGGCCGCATGCCGGGTGAAGCGCCCGCAGCAGGAGCGCCTGCCGCGGGAGGGCCCGCCCCAGGAGCGCCTGCCGGAGCGCCCGCAGCCGCCGGTTCTGCAGCCGCCAGCAAATAAGAAGAAGCACCAGAAACAGAGGCTGCATCCATGGCACAGTTTTTTATCCAGCGACCGATTTTTGCGTGGGTGATTGCGATCATCATCATGCTCGGCGGTGCGCTGTCCATCTCCAAGCTCCCGCTGGAGCAATACCCCGACATCGCGCCGCCGCGTGTGACCATTGGCGCCCAGTACACCGGCGCTTCAGCCGAGACGGTGGAGAACTCGGTCACCCAGATCATCGAGCAACAGCTCAAGGGCATCGACAACATGCTCTATATGAGCTCCACCAGCAATGCCTCGGGCCAGGCGCGCATCACGCTCACCTTTGCGCCCGGCACCAATGTCGACGTGGCGCAGGTGCAGGTGCAAAACAAGATTCAGGGCGCGGTGAACCGGCTGCCCGATTCGGTCAAATCGCGCGGCGTCTTCATCAACAAGGGTGGCCAGGATTTTCTGGTCACCTACAGCTTTTACTCCAAAGACCCGTCGATGACGGAAGTGGATATTGGCGACTACATCAATGCCAACCTGGTCGACGTGATCGGCCGTATCGAAGGCGTGGGCGACATCAACGTTTTCGGCACCTCGTATGCCATGCGCATCTGGATGGACCCGGCCAAGATGGAGAAATACAGCCTGATGCCCTCCGACCTGGCCAATGCGCTCAATGCACAGAATGCCCAGGTTTCGGCCGGTCAGCTGGGCGCGCTGCCGGCCATCAAAGACCAGCAGCTCAACGCCACCATCACCGCTCGCACCAAGCTCAAAACCGTGGACCAGTTTGAGGACATCGTGCTCAAGGCGGCCACGGACGGCTCGGTCGTCACCATCAAAGACGTGGCGCGCGTAGAGCTGGGCGCAGAAAACCTGTCCATCCAGTCCAAGCTCAACGGCATGCGCGGCGCGGGCATGGGCATTATCTTGGCCGACGGCGCCAACGCCATGGCCGTGTCTGACGCGGTGGCCGCCAAGCTGGCCGAGATGAAGCAGTATTTCCCCAACCAGATCGAGTACTTCGTCAGCTCCGACTCCACACCTTTTGTGCGCGCCTCGATCCACGAAGTGGTCATGGCGCTGGCCGAGGCCATGGTGCTGGTGGTGATCGTGATGTTCATCTTCCTGCAGAACCTGCGCGCTACGCTGATCCCGGCGATCTCGGTGCCCGTGGTGCTGCTGGGCACCTTTGGCGTGCTGTCGGTAGCGGGTTACTCCATCAACACGCTCACCATGTTTGCCATGGTGCTGGCCATCGGCTTGCTGGTGGACGATGCGATTGTGGTGGTCGAAAACGTCGAGCGGGTGATGCACGACACCGGTAAATCGCCCAAAGAGGCTACCAAGGAGTCGATGCGTGAGATCACGCCGGCGCTGGTCGGCATTGGCGTTACGCTGTCGGCCGTGTTTGTGCCCATGGCGTTTTTTGGCGGCTCTACCGGTGTGATTTACCGCCAGTTCTCCGTCACCCTGGTGGCGGCCATGGCGCTGTCGGTGTTTGTGGCGCTTACGCTGACGCCCGCTTTGTGCGCCACGCTGCTCAAGGCGCCCAAGCACGAAGGCGGGCACGAGCGCGCTGTGCGCAAAGGCGTGTTTGGCCTGAGCGACCGCTTTTTCCGCTGGTTCAACCGCAATTTTGAAGCCACCACCAACGGCTACCAAGGCACGGTGGCCTACATGCTGCGCCGCGCCAAGCGCATGATGCTCATCTTCATCGCCGTGCTGGTGGGCGTGTGGTTGCTGATGGCCAAGCTGCCCACCTCGTTCCTGCCGGACGAAGACCAGGGCTTCCTCTACGTCAACGTCAACCTGCCTTCGGGCGCGGCCGATGCGCGTTTGCAAGACGTGCTCGACGAGGTGCGCGAATACCTGCTCGCGCAGCCCGACATCATCAGCTTCAACCAGGTCTCGGGCCTGAGCGGCGACCAGAGCTCGGGCCGGGGCTTTATCCGCCTCAAGCCCTGGGACCAGCGCCTGCTGCCTTCGCAAAGTGCAGCCGCCATTGCGCACAAGGCCAGCCGTGATCTGGCGCGCATCCGCGACGCCCGCGTGATGGTGGTCATGCCGCCGGCCGTGCGCGGCCTGGGTGCCAGCTCGGGCTTCAACTTCATGGTCAAGGACATCAACAGCGTCGGCCACGACCGGCTGCTGGCGGCCAGCAACCAGGTGCTGAGCGCCATGCGCTCCAGCCCGATTCTGGCCTCGGTGCGCACCACCAATCTGGAAGACGCCTCCGAGCTGCGCGTGGACGTGGACGACCGCAAGGCCGCCGCGCTGGGCCTGGCTTACAGCGACATCAACGGCGTGCTCTCCAGCGCCATGGGCGGCACCTATGTGAACGACTTTTTGAACAACGGCCGCGTCAAGCGCGTCTACATCATGGGTGACGCACCGCACCGCATGCTGCCGCAAGACATTGCCAAATGGACGGTGCGCAACAAGAACGGCGAGATGGTGCCTTTTGGCGCCTTCTCCGATACCTACTGGGCTTACGGCTCGCCCCAGCTCTTGCGCTACAACGGCAGCCCGGCTTACGAGTTTGAAGGCCGTGCCGCACCCGGCATCAGCTCGGGCGCCGCCATGCAAGAGGTGGAGGCCATTCTGGCCAAACTGCCCGCTGGCGTGGGCTACGAGTGGACGGGCGCTTCGCTGCAAGAGCGGCAATCGGGTGCGCAAGCGCCAATGCTGTATGCCATCTCGATTCTGTTCGTTTTCCTGTGCCTGGCGGCACTGTACGAAAGCTGGACGGTGCCGCTGTCGGTGATGCTGGCCGTGCCGCTGGGCGTGATCGGTGCGCTGGCCGCCACCTACACGCGCGGGCTGACGAACGACGTGTACTTCCAGGTCGGTCTGCTCACCACGGTGGGCTTGGCGGCCAAGAATGCCATCTTGATTGTTGAATTTGCGGTGCAGCTGCAAGAGCAGGGCAAAAAAGTGTTTGATGCCACGGTCGAAGCCGTGCGCCTGCGCTTGCGCCCGATCTTGATGACCTCGCTCGCCTTTGGCGTGGGCGTGGTGCCGCTTGCCATTGGCACCGGCGCGGGCGCGGGTGGCCGTAACGCCATCGGCACTGCGGTGCTGGGCGGCATGGTGGCTTCCACGGTGCTGGGCATCTTCATGGTGCCGGTGTTCTTCTTGCTGATCCGCAGCTGGTTCCGCTCGCGCAGCCGTAACGACGACAGCCCCACCACGCCGGCCCAGCCGGTGCAGGAGGGCGCCCAATGACCCGATTTGCCATGAGCTCGATCCTGCGTGTGAGCCGTTTGCCGCTGGCCCTGGTGGCCGCCGGCCTGTTGTCTGCCTGTAATTTTGCGCCGCTTTATGAGCGCCCCGATGCGCCGGTGCCCGCTACCTTGGACGGCGCTTTGTCGGCTGTGCCTGATGAGTTCCAGGTGGAACCCGTCTCTGCCGAAGAATGGCGCATGCTGCCTTGGCAGCAGTGGGTAGAAAACGAGCGCCTGCGCCAGGTGCTGGAAGTGGCGCTGCAGAACAACCGCGATCTGCGCGTAGCCATTGCCAACATCGAAAAAGCACGCGCCCAGTACGGCGTGCAGCGTGCCGACCAACTGCCCACGCTCAACGCCAGTGGCCAAGGCAGCCGCACGCGCACGGCGGACGATCTGCGCTCGGCCAGCGCTGCTTCCACCACGGTCAACCAGTTCAGCGTGCAGCTGGGCATGGCCAGCTACGAGCTCGATTTTTGGGGCCGCGTGCAAAACCTGAGCGAGGCCGCGCTGCAGCAATACCTGCAGGTCGAGGCCAACCGCCGCAACGTGCAGCTGGGCTTGCTTAGCGACATCAGCAACGCCTGGGTGGCTTTGGCGAGCGACCAGCAACGCCTGCAACTGGCCCGCGACACGCTGGCCACGCGCGAGCACGGCTATGGCCTGGTCCAACGCATGCACCAGCTGGGCGCCACCAACGGCCTGGTGTTGGCGCAAAACCAGACGGTGGTAGAGACAGCGCGCAACGATGTCGCCACCTACGAAGCCACGGTACAGCGTGACCGCAATGCGCTGCAACTGCTGGTAGGCAGCTCGCTGCCCGCCGATTTGTTGCCGCCAGCGCCGCCGCCTTCGCTCTCCGCGCTAGCCCTGAAACAAGCAGGCTCAGGCCAGCTCAATGCCGACACCGCACCCAAGGTGGAAGCGCAGATTGCAGTGACGGGCATGACGCAAGTGCCGGCGCGGCTCTCGTCCAAAGTCTTGCTGGCGCGGCCCGACATTGCCGCAGCCGAGCGCAGCCTGCAAGCGCAATACGCCAGCATTGGCGCGGCGCGTGCGGCTTTCTTCCCCACCATCAGCCTGACGGCCAGCGTGGGCACGGGCAGCAACGAGCTGTCTGGCCTGTTCGAAGGCGGTAACCGCGCCTGGAGCTTTGTGCCGCAGATCCGCTTGCCCATCTTTGACAGCGGCCGCAACCAGGCCAACCTCGACATCGCCAAAGCCAACCGCGAAGTGGCGCTGGCGCAGTACGAGAAAACCATCCAGGTGGCTTTCCGCGAAGTGAACGATGCGCTGGCCGACCGCGCCACCATGCAGCGCCGCCTCGATTCGCAAGCCGCCTTGGTGGCCGCCGCGCAGCGCGTGCTGAACCTCTCGCAAGCGCGCTTCAAAGCAGGCGCCGACGACTTTTTGACCGTGCTTGACGCACAGCGCAGCCTCTACAGCGCCCAGCAAACGCAGATCAGCCTGCTGCAGGCCGAACAGGTCAACCGCATCGCCTTGTACAAGGCTTTGGGTGGCGGCGCCGATGCGCCCGAGCCGGCTGCCAGCGCACCGCTTGCGCAGAAATAGCCAAACCAACCGCAAAACGGCGAGGGACAAGCGGGAATCGGGAAACGGCTTGCAGACGCTTCGGCGCTTGCTGCCGTTTTTCCGTTTTCTGCAGCGCTCTTTCGCCTTGTCCCCATTTGCGCAAAGCCTTTAGGGCGATGAGCGCTGCACTACCATTGCTCCATGACCGATTCCACGCTTGTTCCCACGCCTGTTTCCGACTTTGATGCCGCCCACGCCACGGCGCTGGATGCACTGGTTATCGGCGCCGGGCCGGTGGGCTTGTTCACGGTTTTTCAGCTCGGCTTGCAAGGCGTGCAAGCGCATCTGTGCGACACCTTGGCCGAGATGGGCGGCCAGTGCATCGAGCTTTATGCCGACAAGCCGATCTACGACATTCCTGGCATTCCGCTGTGCACCGGGCGCGAGTTGGCTGCGCAGTTGCAGCGCCAGATTGCGCCGTTTGCACCGGCCTTCCACCCGCGCACCCAGGTAGCGCAATTGCAGGCGCATGGCGATGGGCGATGGCGCGTACAACTGCAAGCGCTCGATGGCCAGCCAGCCCGCTGGTTGTTGGTTCGCACCGTGTTTGTGACCGCTGGCGTGGGTGCTTTCGTGCCCAAGCAACTGCGCCTGGACGGCGCCGATGCATTGCTGGGCAGCCAGCTTTTCTACCACCCGAATCTGAGCGACGCCTGGCTGACCCAAGTACTCGCGCAGCAGCCAACGCCGCAAATTGTTGTGCATGGTGGCGATGAGGCGGCTGTGCAAGCAGCCGTACTTGCTACTCAACACCCGCATCTGCAATCCGCGACCGTAGCGCTCTTGCACCGGCGCGACCAGTTCAGCGCTGCGCCCGAGTTGTTGGATGCTTTGGCCGCGCTGCGTGCCAACGGGCGAGTGCAGGTGGTAATCGGCATGCCGCAAACGCTGGAAACCGCAGCCAGCGGCGCCCTGCAGGCCATCGCCTATATCGACGCCGAAGGCCAGGACCAGCGCCTGCCTTGCAACCAGCTCTGGGTTTACCAAGGCATCTCGCCAAAGCTCGGGCCGCTGCTGGAATGGGGCTTGGCCATCGAGAAAAAACAGCTGCAAGTGGCTACCGACACCTTCGCCACCAGCGCCACCGGCATCTACGCGGCGGGCGATATCGTCAACTACCCCGGCAAGCGCAAGCTCATTCTGAGCGGCTTCTACGAAGCCACCATGGCCGCCATGGCCGCCATCGAATACCTGCGCGGCGAAAAACTGCTGCTCGAATACACGACCACCAGCAAGCGCCTGCATGAGCGGCTGGGAGTGAGTCACCCAGACTGACAGGAGCAGAGGCCCATGAGCTGTGTTATTCACTTCGTCGGCGATGACGCTCGGATAGAGGAATTGGCTACATTGGTGCCTGTTGCCGACTTCGAGGTTTTTCGCAAAGGGGAGGCCAGAAGTAATCGCCCCAGTGCCATCAAACACCGCACATCGGGCATACGCTTTCGTGCCAGCGACGCTGACTTTGACGACCTGGAGCTGCAACAGGCGCAGACATTGGCGTTTTTGCAGTCTCATAGCCAGGCTTTGGCAGCCATGCGTCAAGTCACAGGCGTAGAACGAGCAGGCGCCGATTTCGGTATTTCCATGCTCAACGTCATCGTGCAAAGCGACACTTTCCGCGTCGATCTGTTGCTGCAGCTTGCCCGCTTGGGACTGACTTTGACATTGAGCCAATACCCCACGGAAGGGCGAAACAAAAAGTTGAAGCAATACCGGCGAGAACTCTGACGCGGGTTTTAGCGCTTTTGATTGATTGCCGATGGAGCATGCTGCATGCGGGCGTGCAGCACGCCATGTTGGCATTATTGAGTTCAGTTTCCCCATACCAGCCATCACCCACAACTCGCCACAGCATTTTTGCCATATGCGTTGTATGAAACGCTACAGCATATTGCAGCCACTGTAGTGTGGCTGGTATCGTTTTTTTCTTACAAAGACGCTATGGCGATGACTTGAAAATACGCTTTAGCTATGGCTGCGGGTTGGGCCCGTGCCTCTTTCTGTTGTCCAAAGTAGCACCTGGGTATGAAAAAAAGCAAGAAAACCGTAGCGCTTGTAGCCGGTATTGATAAAACGCCGACTGGCATTGTGGGGCTGGATGAAATCACTTTTGGCGGCTTGCCGGCCGGGCGTACCACCTTGGTCAGTGGTGCGGCGGGCTGCGGAAAAACCATGCTGGCGGCCGAGTTTGTGCTGCGCGGCGCGGTGGATTTTGGCGAGCCGGGCGTTTTCATGATGTTCGAGGAGACGGCCGAGGAGCTGTCGGTCAATATGCGCTCGCTGGGTTTTGACCTGGCCGCGCTGCAGCGCCAGAAGAAGCTGGTGCTCGATTACGTGCATATCGAGCGCGGCGATCTGGAAGAGACTGGGCCGTTTGACCTGGACGGGCTCTTCATCCGCCTGGGCCATGCGATCGACAGCATCGGCGCCAAGCGCGTGGTGCTCGATACGGCCGAGGCCTTGTTCAACGGCGTCAGCGACCATGCCATTTTGCGCGCTGAGTTGCGGCGGCTGTTCCGCTGGCTCAAGGACAAGGGAGTGACGGCGGTGGTGACCGGCGAGCGCGGTGTGCATAGCCTGACGCGTTTCGGGCTGGAAGAGTATGTGGCCGATTGTGTGATCTTGCTCGACCAGCGCATCGTCGACCAGGTCTCGACCCGGCGCTTGCGCGTGGTGAAGTACCGCGGCTCGGTTCATGGCACCAACGAGTACCCGTTTCTCATCGGCGGCCAGGGAATTTCAGTGCTGCCGATCACCTCGATGGCGGTGGACTACCCCGCATCCAACGAGCGGGTGTCTACCGGCATTTCCGGGCTCGACGCCATGCTCGGCGGCGAAGGCTTTTTCCGGGGCAGCAGCTTGTTGGTGTCGGGCGCGCCGGGCACGGGCAAGAGCAGCATTGCCGCCTCTTTTGTGGATGCGGCCTGCGCGCGTGGCGAGCGGGCGGTGCTGTTTGCCTACGAGGAATCGCAAAGCCAGGTGCTGCGCAATATGACCTCGATCGGCCTGAATCTGCAGCGCTGGGTGAACAAGGGCTTGCTGCGCATTGAATCGACCCGGCCCGCCTTGCACGGGCTGGAACAGCACCTGGTGAACATCCACCAGCTGGTGCAGGAGTTCAGGCCCAGCGTGGTGGCGATCGACCCGATCAGCAACCTGGCCGCCGACGCCTGGGGCGTGGGCCTGCGGCTGACGCTGATGCGCCTGGTCGATTTTCTCAAGACCGATGGCATTACAGCGCTTTACAGCAGCCTGACCTCGGATGATGCCACCGCGGCCAGCTCCGAGGTGGGCGTGTCGTCGCTGATGGACAGTTGGCTGTGGCTGAACAATGTGGCCTCGAATGGCGAGCGCACGCGCACCTTGCAGGTGCTCAAATCGCGCGGCATGGCGCACTCCAACCAGGTGCGCGAGTTTGTGTTCTCCAACAACGGCGTGGACCTGATCGATGTGTACATGGATGGCGATCAGGTGCTGACCGGCACCGCCCGCATGGCCCATGAGGAGCAGGTGCTGGCTACCAATGAGCTGCGCGAGCGCGACCACGAGCGCCGGCTGCGCGATCTGGACAAGTGGCGCAAGGTGCTGGATGCACAGATCGAGGCGCTGAACGTAGAGGCGCAAGAGCGCGAAGGCCAGGTCAAACTCGATATCGATCGCGAAAACGTGTTGGCCGAAGGTGCGCAAAGCCGGGCCAGTTCCATGTCGGCGGCGCGCACGGCTGCCTCCAGCAAACGTCGAAAAGGCTAGTATGCGCAGCTTGCCAGCCCCAGCAGCTTTTTGGCTCGACAGCCTGCCCGCATGGGCGCTGCGCCGTTGCTGCATGGCCAAGCTGGTAACGCAGCCCAGATACAGCGGAGCGGCAGGCCATGGCCAGCGCACTTAAACAGGCGCGCTCTCCTGCCCAGGGGCAGGCAACGGGGGCCGCGCCACCGGGCAGCCAAGCCTTTCGGCTGTACGTGAGCGTGGCTTCGCCCTTGGCTGCGCGGGCCATTGTCAATACGCGGCGTTTTTTGGATCGCCATTTGCCAGGCCAATACCGTTTGGAGGTGTTGGACATTGCCCTGCACCTGGCGCAGGCCATGCAGGACCAGGTGATTGCCTCGCCCACCTTGGTACGCATCGAGCCTTTGCCTTTGCGGCGCTTTATTGGCGACATGTCGGACACCCGGCGCTTGGGCGACAGCCTGGGTTTGCCGGCTGCCGGGGACGAGTCATGAGCAACCGCAGCCATGGCGCTGCCGCAGTGCAGCCGCAACCACCCGCGTATGCGCCAGACCGCATGGACCCGGCTACGCTGGCCGCAGAGAATGCTGAGCTGCGCATCCGCCTGCAGGAGATGGAGGAAACGCTGCTGGCCATCCACAGCGGCAAAGTCGACTCGCTGGTGCTGAACAACGGCATTTTTTTGCTGGAAAGCGTGGGCCTGAGCAGCCAGCGCATTCGGCAAGACGTGCTGGGCCAGATGGCCGATGCAGTGTTTGCGTTTGACAACGAGGAGCACCTGATCTTCATCAACGCTGCGGCCGAACAACGCTACGGGCTGCGCGCCGGCGAAGCGCTGGGGCGCAAAAAGCCCCATCTGTTCACCGAGGTGGCCGTTGACGGCGCAGCGCCCGGAGGCGGCGCGCCACCAGCCCAGCGCAGCCATGTGCCGGCGGTGCATGTGTTGCGCAATGGCCAGCGGCTGCATGTGGAAAGCAGCCAGGTGCTTTTGGTGGATGACGGCGGCCACGGCTTTGGCGTGCTCGAGGTGGTGCGCGATGTAACGCAAAACCACCGCGCTCAGGTGCGCAAGGACGCGCTGGCCCAGCTGACCGAGGCTTTGCGTGATGTCGACCAGGAAGCCGATGTGGGCTATGTGGCGGCGCAGATCATTGGCCTCACGCTGGATGCGGGCCGAGCCGGCTATGGCCAGGTGGATCTGGGCAGCGAAACCATGGCGCTCTCGCGCGATTGGGTGGGGCCCAGCATGCATTCGCTGGCCGGTACCTTGCACCTGCGCGATTACGGCACTTGCCTCGACGATCTCAAGCGCAACAGTGTGGTGAACATCTCTGACGTCTACACCGACCACCGCACCGCCTATGCGCCCGAAGGCTTTGTGCGTGCCGGCGTGCGGGCCGTGCTGGCTGTGCCGGTGTTTGAAGGCGGCCAACTGGTAGCCTTCGTATTTGTGAACGATGCCAAGCTGCGCCACTCCAAGCTGCGCCACTGGATGGATGATGATGTGCAGCTGGTGCAAGAGATTGCCGAACGTGCCCGCGTGGCCGCAGAGCGCATACGCAATGCCGTGGCCCTGCGCGCGAGCGAAGCGCGGCTGCGCGAAGTGAACGAAGGCCTGGAAGCCGCGGTTTTGCAGCGCACCACCGAGCTGCTCAAAGCCCAGGAGGCGCTGCGCCAGGCGCAGAAAATGGAAGCCGTGGGCCAGCTCACCGGCGGTATTGCGCACGATTTCAACAACCTGCTGGCCGGCACCAGCGTGAGCCTGGAAGTGCTGCAGCGGCGTCTGGCCCAAGGGCAGGTGAACGAGGTAGAGCGCTATTTGCAGATGAGCAAAGAGGGCATCAAACGGGCGGCCGCGCTTACCCAGCGCCTGCTTGCCTTTGCCCGGCGCCAGACCTTGGACCCCAAGCCCACGAGCCTGAACTGTCTGGTGAGCGGCCTGCAAGAGCTGGTGCGGCGCACCATGGGCCCGCAGGTGGAGCTGAACGTGGAGGTTGGCGAGGGCTTGTGGCAAACGCTGATCGATGTGTCGCAGCTGGAGAACTCGCTGCTGAACCTGTGTATCAACGCGCGCGATGCCATGGTGCCCAGCGGTGGTCATCTGACCATCGCTACCGCCAATATCACGCTGGATGCGCACGATGCGGTAGTGCACGACCTGCTGCCCGGGCAGTACGTCACGCTCAGCGTGACAGATACCGGCACGGGCATTCCCGCCGAGCTGCTGGACCGCATCTTTGACCCGTTTTTCACCACCAAACCCACGGGCCAGGGCACCGGCCTGGGTTTGTCCATGGTGTATGGCTTTGTACGCCAGTCCGGGGGCCAGGTGCGGGTGGCCTCCGTGCTTGGCCGTGGTACCACCATGTGCCTGTATTTCCCCCGTTATTTTGGTGAAGGTGAAGCGATGGAGCCGAACGAACGTACCGCCGTGGCGCACCAAGGCCACGGCAAACATATTGTGTTGATCGAGGACGAGGCCACAATCCGCGCGGTGTTGGCCGAGGTGCTGCAGGAAGCGGGCTACCAGGTCAGCACTGCGGAAGACGGCCCGTCCGGCTTGCAGATCTTGCAGCGCGGTGGCTCGGTCGACATGCTGGTGACCGATGTGGGCCTGCCCGGCGGTTTGAACGGCCGCCAGGTGGCCGATGCTGCCCGGGTGACGCGGCCCTTGCTCAAGGTGCTGTTCATCACCGGTTATGCCGACAAGGCGGCCGTGGGCAACGGCCTGTTGGAGCCGGGCATGGAAGTGCTGACCAAGCCTTTTGAGTTGAGCGATCTGACCGACAAGCTCGAAGCCATGTTCGCCCCGCCCAGCCAGCAGCCCGGCCGCTGAGCCGGCGGTGGCAATAGCTCAGCGCTTACCGTAAGCCCGCTCCACCTTCGCTACCCGCACCTCGTAGTGCTCGTACCAGCGCTCGGCACCTGTGCGCTGGGCCACCAGGTGCTCGGTGTGCGCTTTCCAGGCTGCAATGTCGGCCTCGGTTTGCCAGTACGAGATGGTGATGCCCAGGCCGTCGGTGCCGCGTGTGCTTTCGGCGCCCAGAAAACCCGGTTGTTGCTCGGCCAGGCGCACCATGGCGTCGGCCATGTCGGCGTAAGCCTGGTTCTCCGTAGCCGTGCGTTGTGAGGTGAAGATGACGGCGTAGTAGGGCGGTTGCGGTGTTGTGGCAAAAGCGGCATTGCTCATGGGGCAATCTCCATCAAAGGTTTCCGAATAGGTAACGGTTCCGGTATCGGCGGGCATGAAAAAAGCCAGCAGAGCTGCTGGCTTGGTTCTGGGGCGCTATCGCAGGGCAAAGCGCCAGTCGCTCTATCTGCGGATCAGGTCTTTGAGCTTGCCGGGTTGGCCGTTGGCCTCGTCGGCGCCTTCCATCGGCGTCTTGCGCTTGGTGATGCTCTTCCAGCCGTCGGCCAGGGCCAGCTCGGCGTTGAGCTTGATGAAGGCGAGCTGGTCTGCGGGCACATCTTCTTCGGCGTAGATGGCGTTGGCCGGGCACTCAGGGATGCAGACGGCGCAGTCGATGCACTCGTCCGGGTCGATCGTGAGGAAGTTGGGGCCTTCGCGGAAGCAGTCGACGGGGCAGACGTCCACACAATCGGTGTATTTGCACTTGATGCAGTTTTCGGTGACGACGTGGGTCATGGAATTATTTTCGACAGTGGTTCAGACAAACAGCGGTGGATTTTACGATTTTTGTGCAAGAGCACATAGCCCGCCGCCAAATACCGTGGTTTTCGGGTGCGGGACGCTCCGTTTTACTCCACCAACACCGCAGCGGCGGTGCTGTTGGAGGCGGTGTCCACCAGGATCAGCGAGCCGAGCTCACGCGATTGCGCAAACGCAGCAGCGGGAATGGCCTCTTGCAGCGCAATTTCTACGCGGCCAATGGCGTTGGGCTCCAGCTGGTCGGCGGGCAGGCGTTCCAAGGTGTTGATTTCCAAGCGGTTCAGCACCTTTTTGACCTTGGCCTTGATCCAGCGGCGGCCATGCAGCGCCTGGTAAACGCGGCCGGGCACCAGGGGCTCGTTGTCCATCCAGGCAATGGTGGCGGTGATCTCGCGGCGCAGCGGCCAGGCGGCTTGCTCGGCCGGCGTGTCAAAGTCGTCGTCTGCGGCTGCAGCAGCCACTGGCGCGGCTACCAGCCAATCGCCACGCGAAACGTCTACCTCGTGGTCGAGCACAATGCCGGCGCTTTGGCCTGCGCTGCGGTCTTTGGCGATGCGCGTGTGGTCCAGCACCTGCGCCACGGTGGCGCGTTGGCCGCTGGGCAGAATTTGCACAGCCGTACCAACTGTCACCGCGCCCGTGGCCACTTTTCCCCAGAAAACGCGGCGGCCTTGGCTGGTGTCGGCCGACGAGGAGAATTTCTCAACCCACTGCACGGCAAAGGCGAAGGGCTGTTCGGCATCGGCTGGCGTGGTGGGCAGCTTTTCCAGCAGTTGCAACAGGCTCGGGCCTTGGTAGCCGGCCCAGTCGGGCTGCGGGCTGACCACGTTCCAACCCTTGAGGGCCGAGACGGGAATGGTGGCGGCCACGGTAATGCCGGCGTCTTGCGCAAACCGCGCCAGGGCGTTGCGGATGTTGGCAAAGGCCAGGGCCGGGTCGGCCACCGCATCGAGCTTGTTGACGGCAAACACCAGCGCGTTGACGCGAAGCAGGTGTACCAGCAGGCTGTGGCGGCGGGTTTGCGGCAGCAGTTGGAGCTGCGGGTTCTGCCAGTCGAGCTTGGTGGCGTCGACCAGCACCACGGCGGCATCGGCGCTGGAGGCGGCGGTGACCATGTTGCGCGTGTACTGCTCGTGGCCAGGAGCGTCGCCAATGATGAACTTGCGCGCTTCGGTGGCGAAGTAGCGGTAGGCCACGTCGATGGTGATACCTTGCTCGCGCTCGGCGCTGAGGCCGTCAGTCAACAGCGCCAGATCGGTTTCACCGCTGCGCTGCACGCCTGCGAGCTGGTCTTGCAGCACCGATTTGCTGTCTACCAGCAGACGGCCGATGAGGGTGGATTTGCCATCGTCCACCGAGCCGCAGGTGATGAAACGCAGGGCAGAGCCCAGGCTGCCATGCGGCGCATTGTTGGTACTGGCCTCTGCCTGTTGGGCAGCGGCTGCCAGGGAATTGATAGTTTCTGTCATCGCATTCTTTCTTTGATCAGGCACAGCCCAACGGAGGGACACCGAGGAAGCGCCGCCGCGCACCGTGGGTGTCGTCCCCCTTCCGCAAGGCTTTGCCTTGCCAGAGAAGGGGGAGGGCGCAAAGCGCCTCAGGGGGATGTCCTAAAAATACCCGTCTTTCTTGCGCTTTTCCATCGATGCATCACTGGTCTTGTCGTCCATTCGTGTCGCGCCGCGCTCGCTCACATCGGCGGCCAGGGTTTCGATCACGATGGCGGCAGCCGTGGCCGCGTCGCTTTCCACCGGGCAGGTGCAAGTGATGTCGCCTACGGTGCGGAAGCGCACGGTGCGGCTTTCCACGGTTTCGCCTTCTTTGGCGGGGGTCAGCTCGGTCACGGGCACTAGCAGGCCTTTGCGCTCAACCACATCGCGCTGGTGCGCGTAGTAGAGGCTTGGCAGGGCGATGTTTTCGCGGGCAATGTATTGCCACACGTCCAGCTCGGTCCAGTTGCTGATGGGGAACACGCGGAAGTGCTCGCCCGGTGCCAGGCGGGTGTTGAACAGCGTCCACAGTTCGGGGCGCTGGGCCTTGGGCTGCCACTGGCCAAAGCTGTCGCGGTGGCTGAAGATACGCTCTTTGGCGCGGGCTTTTTCTTCGTCGCGGCGGGCGCCGCCGATCAGCGCGTCAAAGCGGAACTCTTCGATGGCCTCCAGCAAAGTGACCGACTGGTGCACGTTGCGCGATTCACCCGGATGCGCCAGGCGCACGGTGCCGCGAGCCATCGAATCTTCGACACTGCGCACGATCAGCTCGGCGCCCAGCTCCTTGGCACGGAAGTCGCGGAAATCCGTCACCTCGTGGAAGTTGTGGCCGGTGTCGATCATCAAGAGCGGGAACGGGATGCGGCCCACGCCAAAGGCTTTTTCGGCGCACTTGAGCATGACCAGCGAATCCTTGCCGCCAGAGAAAAGCAGGGCCGGGCGCTCAAAGGCGGCGGCGACTTCGCGCAGGATGAAGATGGTTTCCTCTTCCAGCGCATCGAGGTGCTGGTTGCTCAGCTGGTTCAACACATCGGTGTCAACACGGGCGTTCATGGCAATACTTTCAAACGAGGGGGCCGGCGCTGGGGCTGGCAACAGGTAGACGGTGGGAGCTCAATGAGCCAAGTGCAGGCCGCATTCGCGGTTTTCTTCGCCCTTGGTCGGGTCTACGTAGTCAAAATTGTTGGGCAAACCGTGCTGCTGACAATAGTCGTGCAAATCCTTGGACGACCAGTGCAGCAGCGGTGCTACCTTGATCAGACCATCGGGGTTGATGCTGACGGGCTCCATGGCCGCACGCACGGCCGTATCGGTGGCGCGCAGAGCGGTAAACCACACCTGGGGCGCTGTTTCGCGCAGAGCGCGGGCAAACGGCTCCAGCTTCACCTCTTCGGTAAAGGCTGCGTGGCGCGGGTCGTCCAGGCCAGGCGTGGCGCCTTCCACGGCTTCGCGGTGGGCGCGGCTGCGGCGGGGCAGGTAGATCTTCAGGTTCAGGCCCAGCTTGCGCGTCACGGCATCGGCAAACTGGTAGGTGGCTGGCGTGTTGTAGCCGTTGTCCATCCAGACCACGGGCACATCAGGCTGGACCTGGGTGACCAGGTGCAGGATCACCGCTTCAAACGGGCGGAAGTTGGTGGTGACAATGCTTGGCTGGCCCAGGCCCAAAGCCCAGCGCACCAGGCCGGCAGCGTCGTGGCCCAGCTCGGCATTCACGCGGGCCAATTCTTGTGCAGTGACGGCGGGGTTGCTCATGCGGCCACCTGCGCAAAGTGGGGCTTGGCCTCGACGTCGCCCTGGTAGAAGCCGGCAAAGCGGGCAAACTGGCGCGCTGCATCGGCCGCGTCCACGCCTTCTTTGAGCACGGCGCTGCTGAAACCCGTGCGGTGCATCTGCACCAGCTGGTCGATCAGCACATCGCCGGTGGCGCGAATCTCGCCGGCAAAACCACGGCGACGGCGCAGCAGATAAGCCTGGCTGAAAGCGCGGCCATCGGTGAAGTTGGGGAAAGCCAGGTCGATGCGCTGCACGCCTTCGAGCGGCACGCTCAGCGCGTCCACATCGTTGGCCAGTTGCAGCACGCGGGTATCGCCTTCGGCAGGCGCGCTGTGCGCGTCCGAGGCCAGAATCTGAAAATCTTGCGGGGTCGTCATCGTCGTACTTCTTCTGCGGTGGTCAGGCTTCGGTGGTTTCTTCGGGCAGGCGGGCAGATTTGCCGGCTTCCTTGAAAGGCTCAATGCCTACGCGGCGCACGGTGTCGATGAACAGCTCCTTGCCTTCGCGCAAATCGCGGTAGGTGCTGAGCACGGCCTCGATCACGCCCGGCACTTCGGCCGCGCTGAACGAAGGGCCGATCACCTTTCCCGCTTGCGGCGCGCCCGAGATGTCGGCACCGTCCGAGCCACCAACGGTGATCTGGTACCACTCCTTGCCGTCTTTATCGACGCCCAGAATGCCGATGTGGCCGCTGTGGTGGTGGCCGCAGCTGTTGATGCAACCGCTGATGTGCAGATCGATATCGCCAATGTCGTCGAGCTCGTCCAGGTCTTGGTAGCGCTCGGTGATGGCGGCGGCAATCGGCAGGCTGCGGGCATTGGCCAGCGCGCACAGGTCGCCGCCGGGGCAGGCGATCATGTCGGTGAGCAAATCCACATTGGTGCTGGCCAGGCCCAGGGCCTTGGCTTGCTGCCACAGCGCGTGCAGGCGGCTCACGTGCACCCAGGGCAGCACCACGTTCTGGTCGTGCGTAACACGGGCTTCACCAGCGGAGAATTCATCTACCAACTGGGCCAGCGCATCGAGCTGGTCGCCCGAGGCATCGCCAGGCGCTTGGCCGACGCGCTTGAACGACAGCACCACGGCGCGCAGCTGCGGGTTTTGGTGGGCGCGCACATTGCGGCTGACCCAGCGGCCAAACGCTGGCTCTTTGGCGCCCTGTTCGGTGAGCGCGTGCTTGGCATCAGTGGCGTTGACCTGCGGGTAGGCCGACAGATCGGGCGCCACAAAGCAGGCGGCCACGCGGTCAAACTCGGCCTGCGGGATAGTGTGCGGGCCGCCATCGACCTCGACGATCTGACGGAACTCTTCTTCGACCGAGTCAATATAGGTTTGGCCCTCAGCCTTCACCAGAATCTTGATGCGGGCCTTGTACTTGTTGTCGCGGCGGCCGCGCTCGTTGTACACGCGCACAATCGCCTCGATGTAGTTGAGCACCTGGTTCCAGGGCAAAAATTCGCGGATCGGTGTGCCGATGACCGGCGTGCGGCCCATGCCACCGCCGACAAACACCTTGAAGCCGATTTCGCCCGCGTCGTTCTTCACCAGGTGCAGGCCCACATCGTGCCAGCCGGTGGCGGCACGGTCTTCCTTGGAGCCGCTGATGGCGATCTTGAACTTGCGTGGCAGAAACGCAAACTCGGGGTGCAGCGTGGTCCACTGGCGCAGCACTTCGGCGTAGGGGCGGGGGTCGACAATCTCGTCCACGGCCACGCCGGCCAGCGCGTCGGTGGTGGTGTTGCGGATGCAGTTGCCGCTGGTCTGAATGCCGTGCAGGTTGACGCTGGCGAGCAGGTCCATCACGTCGGCGCTCTTGGACAGTGGAATCCAGTTGAACTGCACATTGGTGCGCGTGGTGAAGTGCGCGTAGTGCGTGGGCAGATAGGTGGTGCCCATGGCGCCCTGGGTCTTCAGGGCGTCTTGGTAAATCTGGGCTTCGGGCTCGTCGTACTCCCGCGCAATGCGGGCCAGCACGCGGATCTGCGCCGCATTGATCTCACCATAAGGCACCGCCACACGCAGCATGGGCGCATAGCGCTGCACATACCAGCCGTTTTGCAGGCGCAGCGGGCGGAACTCGTCTTCAGACAGGCGGCCGTCCTGCCAGCGGGTGAGCTGGTCGCGGAACTGGTCGGCACGGGCCTGGACAAACTGGCGGTCGAATGAGGTGTATTGGTACATCGTGGTGCGTGCTGGGAGGAGCCGGGCCTGCCGCCCCAATGGCAGCGCTGTTTGGCCTTGCGACGTACTGTAGAAAAGTTTGATATAAACTCAAACGACTTTTTTCTTGGTCATGTATGACTGTGAGTTATATGAAAACCGCGCAAGCATCTGCGGTTTTTGCATAAGCGCGCTTGTATGGTGGCTGAGAGTGCTTTTCGGGTGGCAGTAAAAAGCGGCAAATGGGTAAGCTGATCAGGCATTGGCAGCTATCAAAAACAGAGTTTCTGAGCCAAGGCAGAGGCCAAGTCGGTGCAGCTTGATTCGCGTCAAGCGCAGGGCGAACCCAAACTGCCACCATGGCTGCTTTTGACTAGGAGTTGGCCATGCGTTTGCAAAACAAGAACATCATCATCACCGGCGGTGCCAGCGGCATCGGGTTGGCCACCGTCATGCGCTGCCTGCAAGAGGGCGCCAACGTGGTGATCGCCGACATAGCCAGCAGCCAAGGCGGCGCCCAGGCCCGCACGCTGGACGGTCAGTACGACGGCCGTTGCCTGTTTGTGACCACCGATGTCACCGAGACCGCGCAGGTAGACGCACTGCTGCAACGCACGGTGGACGACCTGGGCCACGTGGATGCCGTATTCAACAACGCCGGCATTGGCGGCACCAGCCCGGCGCAAGACTATACCGACGCAGATTTTCTGCGCATCATCGACATCAACCTGAACGGAGTCTTCCGCGTGGCACGCGCTGCCCTGCGCCACATGCTGCCGCGCGGCCAAGGCAGCATCATCAACTGCGCCTCCATTCTGGGCGCGCTGGGCCAAACCCAGACCGCCGCCTACTCGGCTGCCAAGGGCGGTGTCGTCAACCTCACGCGCACGCTGGCGCTGGAGGCCGCGCCTCTGGGCGTACGTGTCAACGCCATCGGCCCGGGCTATATCGAAACGCCCTTGCTCCAATACATGGACAAAGAGGCCTTGCAAGCCCTGGTGCGCCTGCACCCGATGGGCCGCCTGGGCAAAGATGTGGAAGTGGCCAACGCGGTGGTCTTTTTGGCCAGCGATGAAGCCAGCTTTATCACCGGCGCTCATCTGATGGTGGATGGCGGCTACTCGGCCGGCAAGAGCTGATAGTGCAGGCGCAGCGCTGAGCAGGCTGTAACGCGCCCGATCTTCTCGGGCCAGCAACAAACCACGGAGACCGGCATGCCTGTGTCTCCGTTTTTTGTGGGTGGGCTGCTTGGAGAAATTGCTGTGGCAGCCATCGCTGTGGCAGCCACTCGCTGTGGCAGCCATTCACTGCTTTGTCTGACAGCCGCTCGCCCGCTGTTTGGCAAAACTGTTGGCTGAAAGGAGGCCGCCATGCCCAAGCCAGCAACTGAGCCGGTGCCGCCAGTGGCACCACCGCCCGCCGAACCAGGCAAACCCAACCCCATTGACCCGCCCGACAGCACCTTGCCGCTGCAAGAGCCGGGCCGGCCGCCGCCGGTACAGGATCCGGAGCCGGTTTGAGTCGTATCCCGCATCTGGGCGACCGGCGTCCCGGCGACCGGCATCCCGGCGACCCGCATCCGGGCGACCGGCATCCCGGCGACCCGCATCAGCGCCGGATTCCTACATGGCTGGGGCGGATGCTTGGTTATGGTGGAACGGTTGTCTAAAACCAAGAAAAGGAAACCGCATGTTTTTCAAGCGCAAAGAACCCAGCCTGGCCGTGGTGCAGGACGATCTGCAGCAACTGGTGAGCGATGTGCGCGATCTCCTGTCCGTCAAAGAGCTGGACGATATTCCGGAGATGCGCATCTTGCGCCGTCGCGTGAACGAGAGCCTGGGCACGGCCAAAAACTCTTTCGCCCAGGTGGTGGAGCAGACGCGGCAAACCGCGCAAAGCACCGACGAGTACGCGCGCGAAGAACCTTGGCGCGTGGCAGGCGCAGCGCTGGCCATCGGCGTGGTGCTGGGCTTTTTGTTTTGCCGCCGCTGATGGCTTAGTCCCACAACGCTGAGCCACTGCAATCAGTGGCAGCGTAGCCGCAGCCTGAACAAGACTGGCCGGTCCGCAAGCCTTCAAGCTAGCCGATCCACCGACAAGGCCTTGGCCAAAGCATTGGGCAAAGGCAGAGGCTCACCATGCAGGCGGGCGGCCAGCAGCTCGGCGCAGAGCAAAGCCCAGGTCAGCCCGCGTGATCCCATGGCCGTGCAAACCCAGGGCGAAAGGCGGCTTGGCGGAAGCTCTGCTTCTGCCAGCAGCGGCCCCACCAGCGGCAAGCGGTCGTTAGACGCACAGCGCACCTGCGCCCAGGTATGGGCAGCTTCAAACACTTGCGCATAGTGTTGGCTGGCAAGCGGCAGCAAGGTTTGCAGCTTGGTCCAGTTGTCGGCATGGGCGCGGGCCTGGTCGGCGGGCGTGGGCGGCAGCTCGGTCACATCGCGCTCAAAGCTGGAGCCCATGACCCAGGCCGCTGCGCCGCCGTTCAGCGCGGGGAAACGTGGAACCCAGCTGCCGTGGCCGTTGACCGGGTGCTGCGGCAAGCTTGCGTCGTCTGGCGCCATACCCCAACTGACCTGGCCGCGAATCGCCTGCATGTGCAACGGCAGCTGCGCCGCACCGCTTTGCACGGCCTGCGCCAAGGCAGCCGATTGCGGCCCGGCCGCAAACACCACCAGTTCGGCTTGCGCCAGTTCCTGGCCTTTCTCGTTTTGCACAGACCAAGCGTGCGAGCCAGCCAGCGGCTCGGTGCGGGCAACGGCAGCATTGCCAATAAAGCGAATGTTGGCATGCGCCAGAAGTGCCCGTACCAAGGCCGAAGGCCGCAGCCAACCACCATTGGCGTGCCACAAGGCCGTGTCGTCGGCCGGGAGCTGCTGCGCTTTCAAAACATCATCACCTGCGGGCAAGCTCCAGGCCGCAGCGGCTTCGGCCAGCTCGGCGTTCCAGCTGGCCGGGCGCTCGTGCGCGCCGTGGCGGCGTTGCTCTGAGATGGCTCGTGCGCTGGCTTCGCTGTGAGCAGCGGTTTCATCTTGCGGTGTTGCGAGTTGGCGGCGCTCCAGTACGCCGGTCATGGTCCAATCCTGGCCGTGTTGCAACAGGCTTTGCGCCCACTGCCCGGTACTGCGCAGGCCGGCGCGGGTGATGCGCGAGAGCACGCTGTCGTCGCTGCTGGTGTGCGGCGCAAAAATGCCAGCGGGCAGGGCGGATGCGCCCGCTGCAGGCTGCGGCGCTGCGTCGAGCACGCTGACTTGCCAGCCGCGCATGGCCAGTTGTTGCGCGCAGGCCGCGCCTGCTATGCCTGCGCCGATAACCACAGCGCGGCGCGGCGGGGCCAACGCTGCCGGTGCCAGAGCCTGGCCACCACGCGGCCACAGCGGTGCTTTGCGTGGTTCCCATGCCGGTTCAAATGTGGCCTGCAGTGTTTCTTGCTCGGGGGAATTGGCCAACACAAAGCCGCACTGTGCCAAATCTTTGCGCACTTGCGGCGCATTGCTGCTGCTGACAAGCCGGGTGCCGCGTTGCGCACTGCGGGCCACGGCTTTGAGCGTGTGCAAGCTCCACATTTCCGGATGGCTGGCGGGACTGGAGCCGCCCAGGTAAATGCTGTCTACCACCATGTCTTGCTGGCGTAGCATGGCCTGCGTGTCACCAATCAGCAGCGTTAAAAGCACGCGGCCGCCATCGAACCGCAGGCGGTGCACGCCGGGCAACAGCCCCCAGCATTGGGCAGCCAGTTCTTGGGCCAGCGGCAGCCAATGCGGGTGCTGGCTGGCGTGTTGCAGCAGCGCCTGCGCGCTGTCAGGGCAAGCCTCGGTCGCAACATAGTGCAGCAGCTGCGGCCGCGCAGCGTCTTGCCGCCAGGCGTGCCAGGTGGCCAGAAAATTCTGACCCCGGCCAAAGCCGGTTTCCAGCACGCGCCACTGCGGCTGGCCGGCCCATGCAGCGGGCAAACCGCAGCCGGCCAAAAACAGGGGCTCAGCCTCGCGGTGGTTTTGCTCGCCACAGCGGCGGCTGTGAGCGCTGCCGGGCACGGGTTCAGTCATGGCATCTCAAAACGGAAAAACTCAGCATTGTAGGCAGCTGCAATGGATGTTGGTGCCTGGTGGCCAGGTGGCGACTGGCGGTCGCAGCGCTGCGTACTATGATCGCGCTTTCAGTCTTTGGCCATTTTGCCCATGCCCGCTTCCAGCATTTTTTCCGCTCGCTCGCTGGTGTTCGCACTGGCTGCGCTTGCCACGGCGGCCTGCCACGCGGCGGCGCCAGCCAATGCCCAGCCTGCCGTCTACAGCGCCGCCGAGGCCGAGCGCCAACCGCTGCTCGACACCTTGCGCAGCCTGGTGAATATCGAATCGGGCAGCAAGGATTTTGCCGGTGTCAGCTACATCGCCAAAGTGACGGCCGAGCGTTTGCAGGCGCTGGGCGGGCAGGTGGAGGTGATTCCTTCGAACGATCCCGAGCGCCTACAGGACACGCCCGATGCCACCGGCCCCAGCGTGAAAGCGGTGTTCAAGGGTAAGGGGCACTCCAAAATTCTGCTACTGGCGCATATGGACACGGTGTATTTGCCCGGCGATCTGGCCAGGCAGCCTTTCCGCATTGATGGCGACCGCGCCTACGGCCTTGGCATTGAGGACGAGAAGCAAGGCGTGGCCCTGGTGCTGCACAGCTTGGCGCTTTTGCAAAAACTGGGCTACCAGCAGTACGGCGAAATTACCGTGCTCTTCAACAGCGACGAAGAGATCAGCTCGCCGGGCTCGCGCAAGCTGATCACCGCGCTGGCCAAAGACCAGGACGCGGTGTTCTCTTTCGAGAGCGGCGGGCTCGAAGGCACCTTGCACTTGGCTACCAGCGGCATCGGCGCGGTTTTTCTGAATGTCGAAGGCAAGGCATCACACGCAGGTGCCCGGCCCGAATACGGTGTGAACGCGCTCTACGAGTTGTCGCACCAATTGCTGCAGATGAAAGGCTTGTCGCAACCCGAGCGCGGGCTCAAGCTCAACTGGACGGTGTCGCACGCGGGCAGCAACCGTAACGTAATACCGGCGCACGCGGAGGCGCAGGCCGATGCGCGAGCGTTGCGGGTGCAAGACTTCGACGCGCTGCAAATGGCGGTGCAGGAGAAAATCCAGAACAAGCTGTTCGACAGCAGCCGGGTCAGCGCCCGTTTTGAACTGCGTCGCCCGCCCATGGAAGCCAGCGACGCGGCACGCAAAATTGCCGCACAAGCGCAAAGCATTTACCACCAAGAGCTGGATCTGCCGCTGCGCGTGAACGATGTGGCATTGGGCGGCGGCACAGATGCTGCGTTTGCCGCCTTGCACAGCCGCGGCGGCGTGGTAGAAGGCATGGGCCTGGGCGGCTTTGGTGCGCACAGCAGCAACGACGAATACATTCTGCTCGGCAGCATCGTGCCCCGGCTCTACCTGGTGGCACGCATGGTGATGGAGCTGTCGGGCGGCGCGGCCAAGTAACTGCGCTTTTGCAGCGCTACTTGGCAGTTTTCAGACTGCGCTGAACATCCAGACGCCGCGCTCATCGCGCTGGCGTTGCACGGCGCCGTCGTACCACAGCTTGTGCAAGTGCGCCACGGCCTCGCCCATGGCGAACGTGGTCTGGTGCAGATCGAGCTTGCGCGTAAAGAGGATTGGCAGCGCATCGTGCGCGCTCATGGGCTTTTGCTGGCAAGCGGCGAGCAGATCGCTCAAGCGCGCAGCGTGGTGCTCGTGCAATTGGCGCAGGCGTTCGTGCAAACCCCGGAAAGGCTTGCCGTGCGAGGGCAGCACCAGCGTATCGGCCGGCAGCGGCTCGTACAGCCGCAGCGAATCGAGAAACTGCTGCAGCGAATTGGCACGTGGCTCGCCCGCGCTCACGCTGACATTGGTAGAGATGCGCGGCAGCACCATGTCGCCACTGATAAGCACGCCCAGCGCCTCGCAATACAGCGCCATGTGCTCGGGCGCATGGCCGTAGCCGGCAATGCAGCGCCATTCGTGCTGGCCCAGGCGCAGAACGGTGTTGTGCTGCAGGCGTACAAAGCTGGCGGGCACGCCATCGACCAGGCTCGGGTAGTAATTGCTGCGGCCGCGAATGCCTTGCAACGCCGCTTCGTCGAGCAGCCCGTGCCCGCGCAAAAAATCTGCCAGCGCGGCGCCGCCTTGCTCAGAGCTTTCGCTGCCAGTGAAGAACTTGGCGGTGAGGTAATCGGTGGCGCTGATGAACAGCGGCACCTGCCAGCGCTCGCACAGCCAACGCGCATTGCCAATGTGGTCCGGGTGCATGTGGGTGACGATGACGCGCAGCACCGGCAAGCCTTCAAGCGCATGCTCAAAAATCTGTTGCCACTGTTCGCGGGCATGCGGCTGCGCCACACAGGTATCGACAATGGCCCAGCCTTGGCGGCCTTCCCATTCGTCGCGCACGAGCCAGAGGTTGATATGGTCCAGCACAAACGGAAGCCTGATACGCAGCCATTTGACGCCCGGCGCCACATCGATGGTTTGACCTTGCGCGGGCAACTGCTCGGCAAACGGATAGGAGAGCGCGCGCTCAAGCTCAGAAGCATTCATATGAACCCATTGTGAGAGCGCGCAGCGTGCCGGGCTGTATGCGAGGTGACATGGCGTGGTTGCAGCGCAGCATGCGTTGGGGCGGTGCTTCGCCAGTGAGTTTCAGCTTGCGGGCGGCTACGTACCCAGCGGCCGCCGACCCAATGGCGCGGTGCAGCGGGCCAGGTAGCCGTCTGGATCGGCCACGATGAGTTGGCGCTGGCCTACCTGGTGGTCGCCTGCGCGGTACCAGCGCTCTTGGGGCGGCAGGTAGAGACTGATGCCGCGTTGCGCGCAGCGGGTGATGACGGCGTCCAGGTCTGGCACTTCGATCTGCAGATTGAGCCCACGGCCGAAAGGGCGTTCCATGGGCGCCAAGGTCCAGTCCTGGCCGCTGGGGCTTTGCTGGTCGAGCATCAGCTGGGCGGGGCCGAGTGTCAGATAGGCAAAGTTCTCTTCCGGCCGGTCGTACCAGACGGAAAAGCCGATGACGCCGCACCAAAAATCCAGGCTGGCATGGATGTCGCTGACGATCAGCTCGGGGACGAGGGCGGCAAATTCTGGCATGGGCGCAGGCTGGAGCTTGTGGTTCGGGGCAAAACGCGCGGATTATTTTGTGGCAAATGCGCCGGGCATTCTGTCTCGCAAGCAGCGCCAACGCGGGTACTGGGCAGAAAAAAGCCCCCAGGCGGTACCTGGGGGCTTCGGTGCTTTTTCTCACTGCTGCGGGCCAGGCCGCACAGCGCAGATCAGCTTTTGTGGCTCATGCGGCTTCAGGCCTTGGTGCCTGAGCGGCGCAGGCGCAGTGCGGCCACACCGCCCACCAGGCTGGCGAGCAGCGCCAATGCCCATTCGCCCAGCGTTGGCACGGGCGCAGGCTCAGCCACTGGCGTGCTGGGGTCTACGGTCTTGGCCACGTTGTTGGACAGGTCGGGGTCTTCCGTGGTGCTGGCCGCCGTGGTGGTGATGGTGAAGACGCTGGCGTCCTTGGGTGTGAACTTGGTCTCACACACCATGTTGGCGCCAACGGCCAGGCTGGTCACGGGCGACGCAGGCTTGCAAGTGGTGACTGCGCCATCGGGTGCACCGGTGACGGTGCAGGTGGCGTTGTCGGCAACATCTGGGCCGGCGTTGGTGCAGGTGCTGACCAGCGTGGCTTCCACGCCCGGGGTGGTGGTGAGCGTGGTTGGTGCCGTGGCCTGCATGTCGGCTTGCGGCGGCGTTACCTTGACCGGCGTGCTGCCCACGTTGTTGCTCTTGACCGGATCAGTCGTGGTGCTGGTGGCGGTAGTGACCAAGGTGGTGGTGCCTTCGGTGGTGGGCGTCCAGCTCACGGTGCAGCTGATGGCGCTGCCAAAGGCCAGGCTCTTGACCGGCGTTTGTGGCGTGCAAACGGTGGTGGCACCGGTAGGCGCGCCGCTCACCTGGCAATCAGCGGCTTCTGCGGCATCCGGACCCAGGTTGGTGCAGGTGCTGGTCACTTTGACCGGCTCGCCAATTTTGCCGGTAATGCTGGTGGGCGTGCTCACCTGCAGGTCGGCCTGGGGTTCGGGCGTGGTGACCTTGGTCTCGCCGCTGTTGTTCGTGGGCACGGGGTCAGGCGTATCGCTGGTGGCGACGGTCTTCAGCGTCACCGTGCCGGCGGTGGTTGGCGTGAACTTGGTTTCGCAGCTGATGGGGGTGTTGACTGCAAGTGCCGGCGTGATAGGTGGCGTTGGCGTGCAGACGGTGGTCGCACCTGCAGGGGCGCCAGTGACCGTGCAAGTGGCGTTGACAGCTGGGCTGGGGCCGGCATTGATACAGGTGCTGGTGACGGTGACCGGCTCGCCAACCTTGGCGGTAATGGGTCCGGGCGAGGTCACTTGCATGTCGGCTGTGGGCGTCAAAACGAGCAGGGTCGGGGCGATGTCGTTGGCGGGGTTGATGTCCATCGAACCGCTGGTGCTTGCAACTGTGTCAAGCCTCACCGAGCCGGTTGTGTGCGGCGTGAATGTGGTGGTGCAGTTGATCGACTTGCCAGGCAGCAGATCCAGTGCCGGTGAGGACGAGGGCGTGCAAGTGGTAACCACATCGGTGGCGTCCGAGGGTACGCCGGAGACTGCGCAAGTTGCACCGAGCGCAACGTCCGGGCCGTCGTTTCGGCACGAGGTGTTGAAGCTGACAGGTGTACCTTGCTCAACGCTTTGGTTGGCCGCTGGAACTGCCACCAGGTCGACGCTGGGCTTAACCGTGACTGTTGCGGTTTCAGGCGGAATGAGGCCAAAGGTATCGGTAGTGCCTGGCGTGCCTGCGGTGCCGCCGTTCAGGGGGCCGTTAGTCAGGTCTTGTGCGGCAGTCATGGGCGATGGCAGCGTTATCTTGACGGGCACGGAGATGGTGCAGGAAGAGGCGCCTGCGGGCAGATCACCAGCAGCTACCGTAATGTTGTTACCGCCGGTGGGGGCGTTGATAAGAGTGCCGGTGGAGGTGCCCACGTCGCAGCTGACGGCGGAGGCTGGGCCGGCCACCGTCATGCCCACGGGCAAGGCGTCGCTAAAGCTCCAGCCGGTCTTTTGTGCCAGCTCTACCGTGTTGGTGATGGTGAAGTTCAGCGAGGTGATGCCGCCGTTGCTGATGGGCGCGGTGGCCGAGAACGCCTTGTCGAGGCGGGGCGTGAGGTCAAGAATTTTCAGATTGTCGAACGCGCCATCATTGCCATTGGTGCCAGAAGAGTTGTTGACGAACTGCATGGCGACACTGCTGCCGGTATAGAGCACCGGCTTGTCTCCGTATGTTTGAGAGACATAGATCGAGCCAACAAACGGCTGCGCTTCTTTGCAAGGATTGGCGCTTGCGCTGTTGAGTTTTATCAGATTGCTGTTGGCGGCGCTGAAGTCTGTCTTGTTGCCAGTCACATCCTTGATGAGATAGAAATCAATGTTGGGATCGACGGCGGTGTTTTTGCAACTTGTGGCAGCCATGGCGACCGAGAACGTGATGAACCGGCCCCCTGCAGGGATGGGAATCGGTTGGGCCATCTGCAGTTGTACCAGCTTAGCCTGCGGATCATTCCGGTTGGTTCGTGTGACGGTGTAGGCTGCGATGACATGGTTGTTGGCGTTGGCCGCGTCGGTCGCGTCGCCTCCGTTGGCCTTTTGCCCAAGCACCTTGGCCAAGGATTGCAGGGCGCCCCATGCATTGTTGAGTTTTCCCCCAAACGACCCCATGCAGTAGGCCAGATCATTGTTATCGACCTTGTCACCGGCGGGATCATATTCCGTGTCACTCAAAGTGCCTGTAGGGGCTGCTTTGGTGGAGTTCAACCACATCCCGTTGCAGAAATTTTTGTTGAGCCAGAACGGCACGCCTGGCGGGTCAGTGCGGAGACCGGCGATTGCCGGGCTGCCGGTGTACGCAACGCCAGCTGCCGTGTACTGGAGCGGATTGCCATTCACATCCTTGGTGGCACTCTTGTACTCACCCAATGAAAGAGCTTGGCCCGTGCCAGGATCGGTTTGAGGGTTTTCAAAATCTTCTTCGAAAATCGGATTGTTTTCGAATGGCACACCAGCTGTGCGCGACGATGGTGCCGCCAGTGCCGAGCCCATACCTGCCGCCAAGAGCGCGGCTGCAATGGCCGTGGAGCGCCAGGTGGTGGGGGCGCAGTTGCTCCATATCGGAGAGTTATGATTTTTGTTATCAGTCTTCATTTATAAGTCTATAAATTGGTCAGAACTGATCGAGCATAGCCTGATTTCATTACAAAGCGATACCGTTTTGTACGCTGATACGGATCGCCAGATGCGCTGTCGGCGCCATTCGGTCTGGCCGCCTGAGCAAGTGCTAACGGTGGAGGGCACAGCGACAATACGAATGCTTTTTGCGCTGACGTTTGCTTATCAAGCGGGTCTATGAGCCTTGGCTTCTCGCTTTTTTTTATTGATGTGGCCCAGCTGCTTGCGCCGCATGCGCAAAAGAGGAGAAATCAGCGCCCGCTATCTGCCAACTGCTCGCGCAAGATCCGCCGAATTTCAATGATGGCCGGTGGCGTTTCTTGCACGCTGTGGCCTGACGGGATGACCAGCTCGGAGGCGGCGCCGTCCCAGTGGGCGCTGCTGTAAGGCACGATGCCGTCGCTGCTTTGGGCGAGTGGCAGGTTGGGCGTGTTGTTGCCGATGATGGTGTGGTAGCGCAGGCCCGGCGCTATGGGCAACTGGGCCATGGCGCGGACAAAGGGGTCGCGGTCGCTCAGGTTGTCGATGCTGTTGGGGATGTGCAGTGGCGCGCGACCGTCCTGCGGCAAGGCATTTTCAATATCGGTGGTGGCTTTGGCAAAGCCTTCCACCATCGACAGCGGTAGCTTGACCAGGTTCGATGCCCAGCGTGCCAGGCGGTGGTTGGCAAAATCGGTGCCGCGGTGGGGGGCGGCAATAAACACCGCGCTGCTGACCTGTGGCATGGGCGAGAACTCCAGCAACTCTTCGAGCTCGCCATGCACATGGTCTTTCACCCGCTTGGGCATTTTCAGTTGCGCAGCCAGGCCGTCGATGAGCTGGCCTTGGGTGTCGGTAACCATCAAGCGGGCCAGAACGCCGCCCATGCTGTGGCCCACCAGGGTGATGTGCTGTGACGCCACGGCTGTGCCTGCCGGATCAAAGTGCTGCAGGGTTTGCTGCAGCGCCTGGCGGATGTTGCGGTTGTTGACCGCGATGGGAATATTGGTGGGGTAGTAGACCTGCCAGATCTGGTAGTTGCGGCGCAGCGCTTCCTCACCCAGTACCTCGTTGGCCACGTTGATCCAGGCCTCGGGGCTGCTGGCTAGGCCATGGAGCATCACGACCAGGCGGCGGTTTGGGTCGTAAGGCTGCATGAGGTGGATGCGTGGGCGGCTGATGCCGTGTTCCTGGCCCAGCAAGGTGTGCAGGGCCTGCGTGGAGAAGCCCGAGCGCGCCAACCACAGCCCGTAGCCAGAGGTGAAATTGCCAGCCAGCGGCACGGCGGTACCAGCCAGGGGGATTTCGGCGTGGCGGTAGGGATCGTACAAACGCACGGTAGCGTGCTGGCTGTGCAGCACCTGCTCGGGCGTGCTGCCTTCAAAGGCGATCACAGCGGTGAGGGCGGGAAAACGCGCCTCTTCAAACACGGTGTTGTCACTTTTATCGGGCGGCGCAAATACTGCCACCAGCTCGGCGCCAAAGCCGTCACGCCGGTAGCTGTTGCGCAGGCCTGAGAAAGACAGGCTGCTGGCCGCTATCAGCTCTTGCGGTAAGCGCCGTTTGGTGGTGTCACGCACGTCCGCGCTGTCGACTGTCAAGGTCCAATCGCGCCAATGGATCTGGTCGCCATTGACCTGGGCCAGCTCTTCGGGCAGCCCATCGCTGAACTGGTTGCGCGTTTCAAACAGGCCAGTGACGGCTTGTTGCACGGCAAAGTTGTAGTAGTCGCGCACCTGGGTTTGGCGGTCTTCGAAGGCCCGCTTGGCCGGGTCTTTGCCCGTGAGGAACAAGTAGGCCCAGGCGTTGCGCGCTGCCTCCAGCCATGCCGTGCTGGCTGCATAAGCGTTGCGGGGGCTGTTGCGGCGTTGCTGCTCTTGTTGCAGGGCCTCAAAGGTCCACAGCTCGGCCAGGGCCGACAGGCGCCGCTCGTCACCCAGACCACTGGAGGCGCCCAGCTGCGCGCGGCAGGCGGGGGCGTCGGCCAGGCAGGGTTTGGCATCGCTGCCAATGATGCGCAGCGATTCTTGCGTGGCTGCACTCAAATGGCCGCTGGTGAGCACATCCGCGCGGCGCTGCGCCAGGTATTCGCGCGGCTCCATATTGCTGACCGTTACCCCGGCGCAGCCTTGGAGCAGCGCGGCAACACAAACGAAAGCGAGAGCAAGGCAGCGGTTCTGAACTGTGGGTGGCATGGCGGTGGCAACGAACAGGGCAGCGCAGGGCTGCAACAGGCAAGAGTATGCAGTGGGTCAGACCCTTGGCGCAGGCCGATTATGCGCGGGTTGCCTGCTGCACCTGAAAAAATGGCCGTCGCCCGCTGCGCTCAGCCCAGCGCTTGGCTTGCGAGCTGTGCTACTTGCAGCGCAATGGTGGGCGAGGTGCCGTCTTCCTGGTGCCAAATGGCCGACAAACCGGCCCAGGCCAGAATCCACTGCAAAAGGCGCTGCGGCGGCAGTTGGGCTTGGGTGGCAACCATGTCCAGGCGGGCCTGAAAGTGCGCTGGGTTGCAGGCCGTTGCGGCGTCCGGGTTGCAGAACAGGTTGGCGTAGTCAAAGCCGCGCTCTCCCCAGAGCCCTTTGGGATCGATGGCGAGCCAGCCGCGCGCACCGGCATCGAGAATATTGTGGTGGTGCACATCGCCATGCAAGCAGACAGCTGGCTGTGGCTGCGCCAACAAGGCGTGCATGGCTTGTTGCGCCTGGTGCAGCACACTGTTCACCGGCGCGTTGAGTTGACGCAGGGCAGCAAAGCGCTCGTGCAGCGGCACCAGCGCAGGCGGTGGTTCGCTGCGAGCAGCGTGCAGTTGCGCGACGACGCGGCAAGCAATACGGCAGGCTTCGTCGTCTTGCCCCGATTGGCTCAGTTGCGCCAACGATTGCGGGCCCGTGACTCGCTCCATCAGCAACACTGCGCCATCGCGAGCCAGCACCTGGACGGCTCCCTGGCCTTGCCACCATTGCAGCAAGTCATAACCGGCTTGTTCTTCGGCGGCCTTGGCCAGTTTCAGCATGGCGGGCTGGCCTTGGTAGAGAACGGGTTGCAAGCTGGCGTTGCCGGTTTGCAGGGCAGGGCCAGTGGGCGTGAGCGACCAGCGGGCGAGGTAGGGGGAGAGCGGTAAGGCCATGCCAGAGTTTATGGCGCGAAGCGAGCTGGTCAGGGCTTGAGCGGCAGGCCATCAAGGCAGCTCATCAAAGGTCTCTACGCTTTGGCGGTAAGGGCCGGGCTGCGAGGGCTCGGGCCACAGGCGCACCAGCAGATCGGGCGGGTAGAGCTGATCTGCACTACGGGCGGCGTCTGGCGCTTCCAGGTAGGAGACGCGGGCCAGCCAGCGGCCGGCGGGCAAGGCCATGCTGCGAATGGCGCCGTCTGCGGAGCCGCCAATGTATTCAATGCCGCTGACATTGACCACGCCCTCAGAAACCAGCAAATATGGCTCCGATGTGGCCCGTACCCAGGCTTGTTCGGTGCCCGGCAGAGGCGTGTCGGGTGATCCCGTTTCCACCCGCAGCTCGATGGCGGGCACACCGTCGCTGTGCAGGTTGAGCGGAACCAGTCGGCCCGCGGCGATATGGCGCTCCAGGCTGGCGTCTTCGAGCAGCTCTTTTTCCCAGGCATCGTAGTCGCAGATTTGGGCAAACGCCGAAGGGGTCCAGACCATGTGCAGGCCGGCGTCGGTAGGTAAAACGGCGCGCAGACTGGTGTCTGTGCTGTCGAAACGGGAGGCACAAGCGGAATTGCCGGGGGCCTCGGCCAAAGGGCTGGCTTTGGGCCACGAAGCATAGATGAGCCAGCACGCCAATGCGGCGCTGGCGGCTATCAGGGTTCGGGTAAGCATGCGCATGCGGACAAGCGTAGCGCAGTTGGAGATTGTATTGACGCAAAAAAGGCCAGTGGGGAACTGGCCTGGTGTGTTTGGGGTGGGGAGAGCGCGCTGGCGGGACGTAGCCCGCTGCGGCGTCTGCTCTTCCGCCGCCTCAGAATGATTTTAGTGAAACCACTTCTGGGCGCCTAACTCGGTTATGCGCTAGGCGGGACATAGCCCGCTGCGGCGTCTGCTCATCCGCCGCCTCAAAATGATTTTATAGAAACCACTTTTTCAGCGCTTGTCTGCGTCAAGCGCTAGGCGGGACATAGCCCGCTGCGGCGTCTGCTCTTCCGCCGCCTCAGGATGATTTTATAGAAACCACTTTTTCAGCGCTTGCCTGCGTCAAGCGCTAGGCGGGACATAGCCCGCCGCGGCGTCTGCGCCGCCGCCGAAAAAGTGGTTTTCCATCTGGCGGGCCAGGTATTGGCGGGCGCGTTGGTCGGCCAGGTTCAGGCGGTTTTCGTTGACCAGCATGGTCTGGTGCTTGAGCCAGGCGGCCCAGGCTTCTTTGCTCACGCTTTCCCAGATGCGCTTGCCCAGCTCGCCGGGGTAGGGGGGAAAGTCAAGACCTTCGGCTTCTTTTTGCAGCTTGATGCATTGGACCATACGTGCCATGGGGACTGTTTCCTTTTCTGTGACGCTGGCGGTGGCGCCCGGCCACAGGGGCCAGGCGCTTGCTGGCGGCCCGGCATGGCGAAGAACCCCTCTGCCACTGGGCCGCTGGCGGCCGCCGGCGTCTTGTTAATAAATTTCAGTCATTAAAAACTGAATTAATAGTAGTTTGAGTTTTGATGCGCGGCTTTCAGAATGCCTGCACTGGTTTCCAAGAACATCTGAAAGCGCCTCATGCAACAACGCCGTCACTTTATCAAGTTTCCGATAGCCGCAGCCGCAATCGCGTCTCTGGCCGCCCTGGCTCCGGCCAGTTTTATCAGCTCGGCCCATGCACAAGGCGCGGCACCGGTGACCTTGCTCAACGTCTCTTACGACCCGACCCGCGAGCTCTACAGCCAATACAACCAGGCGTTTGCCAAGCACTGGAAAGCCACCACCGGGCAGGACGTGACCATCAAGCAGTCGCACGGCGGCTCGGGCAAACAGGGCCGGGCGATCATCGACGGCATTGAGGCCGACGTGGCCACGCTGGCCTTGGCGGGCGATATTGATGCACTGCACAAACACGGCAACCTGGTGCCGGCCGATTGGCAAAAGCGCCTGCCGCTCAACAGCGCGCCTTACACCTCGACCATCGTGTTCCTGGTGAAAAAGGGCAATCCCAAGGGCGTCAAGGACTGGGGCGATCTGATCAAGCCCGATGTGAAGGTGATCACGCCCAACCCCAAGACCAGCGGCGGTGCGCGCTGGAACTACCTGGCCGCCTGGGAGTTTGGCAAACGCAATTACGGTGGCGAGGCCGGCGCCAAGGATTACATCGGCAAGCTGTTCAAGAACGTGCCGATTCTCGATACCGGCGCCCGTGGCTCTACCGTGACTTTTGTGCAGCGTGGCCAGGGCGATGTGCTCTTGGCCTGGGAGAACGAAGCCTATCTGGCGCTCAAGGAGTTTGGTGCCGACAAGTTTGAGATAGTCACGCCCTCGCTCTCGATCCTGGCTGAGCCCACGGTGACCGTGGTGGACAAGGTGGCCGACAAGCGCGGCACGCGCAAAGTGGCCGAGGCCTATTTGCAGTACCTGTACAGCGACGAAGGCCAGGATATTGCGGGCAAGAACTTCTACCGCCCGACCAGCGAAAAAGCCAAGGCGCAGTACGCCAAGCAGTTTGCGCAGCTCAAGCTCTTCACCATTGACGAGGCTTTCGGTGGCTGGGCCAAGGCCGATGCTGCGCACTTTGCCGATGGTGCCAGCTTCGACCAGATCTACACCAAGAAATAAGCGCCCAACCCCAGTTCAGCTAGCGGAGAAAACCATGAACTTTCAGCAACTGCGGGCCGTGCGTGAAGCTGCGCGCAACGGCTACAACCTCACCGAAGTGGCCCAGGTGCTCTACACCTCGCAGCCGGGCGTGAGCCGCCAGATCCGCGAGCTGGAGGACGAGTTGGGTGTGGACATTTTCATCCGTGCCGGCAAGCGCCTGACCGGGCTCACGCCGCCGGGCGAGGCGATCTTGCCGATCGTGGACCGGTTGTTGCTGGAGTCAGAGAACCTGCGCCGCGCTGGCGCCGATTTCCACGCCAGCCGCAGCGGCCAGCTCAGCATTGCGGCCACGCACTCGCAGGCGCGCTATGCGCTGCCGCTGGTGGTGCGCGATTTCCGCGAGCAGTTCCCCGATGTGGCGCTGCATTTGCACCAGGGCTCGCCGCGCCAGGTAGCAGAAATGCTGCTCAGCGGCGCAGCCGATATTGGCGTGGCGACCGAAGCGCTTACCGGCTACGCCAGCCTGGCAACGCTGCCCGGTTACCGCTGGACGCACAGCGTGGTGGTGCCGCAAGGCCACCCGCTGCTGGAGCAAGCGGCTGCCGGCCGCGAGCTGACGCTGCAATCGCTGGTGCGCTTTCCCATCATCACCTATGAGCAAGGCTATACCGGCCGGGCGCATATCGACGAATCGTTTGCCACCGCCGGCCTGACGCCCAATGTGGTGCTCACCGCCATGGACGCGGACGTGATCAAGACCTATGTCGAGCTGGGCATGGGCATTGGTATCGTCGCCTCGATCGCGTTTGACGCCGAGCGCGACCGCAGCTTGCACGCCTTGGATGCTGGCCACCTCTTCAAGGTGAACACCACGCGCATCGCTTTGCGCAAAGGCGTGTGGCTGCGGGCCTACGCGCTGCAGTTCATCGAAAGCTTTGTGCCCACCTTGACCAAAGACGTAGTGCAGGCGGCTGTGTCGGTGAACAACAGTGACGGGGAAGGTGCTGAGGCAGAATTGGCCTCGGTGGCACGCAAAGCAGCCTGATCCAATCCGGCTTGTTAATTGTTTTAACAAAATGTTTTTCTTGTATTGATTTGCCTTGGCTATGATGTGACCTGAATCAACACTCAGGAGGGCAAACCATGCGAGCACAGGTAGTTGGGGTGGCATTGGCCGCAGGCGTAGTACTGGCAGGTTGCAAAACCATGGACAGCGGCAATATCAGCGGCATCATGGACACCGGGTCGACCGCGATGAAGGCCTTGACCTTGAGCGACAGCGATGTGGTGAACATGTCCAACGAATCTTGCGAGGCCATGGATGCCGAAAACAAGATCGCACCGGCCAACAGCAAGTACACCCAGCGCCTGAACAAGGTGATTGCCAACATGCCCAAAGATATTGACGGCAAAAAAGCCGTCTACAAGGTCTATTTGACCAGCGACGTCAATGCCTGGGCCATGGCCAACGGCTGCATCCGGGTCTACAGCGGCCTGATGGATTTGATGAACGACGACGAGCTGCGCGGCGTGATCGGCCACGAAATTGGCCACGTGGCGCTGGGCCACAGCAAAAAAGCCATGCAAACCGCGTATGCCGCTTCGGCCGCACGCCAGGCCGCAGCCAACAGCAGCGGCAAGCTGGGCCAGCTCTCGCGCTCGCAGGCCGGCGAGCTGGGTGAGAAGTTCCTGAACGCCCAGTTCTCGCAGTCGCAAGAATCGGATGCGGACAACTATTCGTTCGACCTGCTGACCAAGCAGAAGATGGAGCGCAAGGGCCTGGTGACCGCTTTTCAGAAGCTGGCCAAGCTGAGCGGCGGCAAGAGCGGCAGCTCGATGCTGAGCTCGCACCCGCCATCGGACGAGCGAGCCAAGAACATGCAAGCCCGCATCGACGGCAAGAAGTAAAGCATCAGTCGGCCCGTACGCAGGCTGAAAAACGACGCCCCTGGCTCCGGCTCGGGGCGTTTTGTTTTGTGGCTGCTCCCTTTGTCCTTTGCGCGCCAGCCCGGCGGCGCCTTTGCTTTTAGCATGGCGGCCTACGATGACGACACCGGGGACAGACCATGGCCGAACTGAAAAAACTGCGCAGCCAGCGTTGGCTGGCGAATAACGACTTCCGCAGCTTCAACCACCAAAGCCGCATCATGCAGATGGGCTACGAGCCCAAGGACTGGGAGGGCAAGCCGGTCATCGCGATCATGAACAGCTGGTCGGAGTACAACCCCTGCCACATGCATTTCCGCAACCGGGTGGACGACGTGAAACGCGGCGTCTTCCAAGCAGGCGGCTTTGCGCTGGAGATGCCCACCATCTCGCTCAACGACGCGATTGTCAAACCCTCGGCGCTGCTCTACCGCAACATGCTGGCGATGGAAGTGGAAGAGATGATTCGCTGCTACCCGGTAGACGGCGTGGTGCTCATGGGCGGCTGCGACAAAACCACGCCGGCCATGCTGCTGGGGGCCACCAGCGCCAATATCCCGGCCATCTTTCTGCCTGCGGGCCCCATGCTGCGCGGCAACTCGCGTGGGCAAACCCTGGGCTCGGGCTCGGACGCTTTCAAATACTGGGACGACCGGCGCGCCGGCGTCATCACCGAAGACACCTGGCAAGGCATCATCAGCGGCATTGCCCGCAGCCCCGGCACCTGCATGACCATGGGCACGGCCAGCACCATGACGGCGATTGCCGAAGCGCTGGGCATGGCGCTGCCGGGCGCTTCCAGCATTCCGGCCGTGGACGCGGCGCACCAGCGCATGAGCGCCGAAGCGGGGCGCCGTATTGTCGACATGGTGAACCAGGATGTGCGGCCCGAGCAGATTCAGACGCGCGCCGCTTTCATGAACGCCATCACCGTGGCCATGGCCATGGGCTGTTCCACCAACGCCATCGTGCATGTGATCGCCATGGCGCGCCGCGCTGGCCACACCGATGTGGGTTTGGACGATTTTGAGCGCATCAGCCGCATCGTGCCGGTGATCGCCAACATTCGCCCCAACGGCAGCAGCCAGTATTTGATGGAAGATTTTTACTACGCCGGTGGCCTGCCAGCGCTGATGCAGCGCCTGAAACCGCACTTGCAGCTCGATCAGCTCACCGTCACCGGCAAAACCCTGGGTGAGAACATTGCTGCCGCCGAGGTTTACAACGACGAGGTGATTCGCCCGCTGGACAAACCTATCTACGCCGAAGGATCTTTGGCCGTGCTGCACGGCAACTTGGCGCCCGATGGCTGCGTCATCAAACCCAGCGCCATGAGTGACAAGTTCTTGCAGCACACCGGCAAAGCCGTGGTGTTTGATGATTACGCCAGCCTGAAAAAAATGCTGGACGATCCCAACGCCGACATCAGCGAAGACGACGTCATCATTCTGCGCAACGCCGGCCCCAAAGGCGGCCCCGGCATGCCCGAATGGGGCATGGTGCCGATTCCGCTGAAGCTCGTAAAGCAGGGCGTGCGCGACATGCTGCGCATCAGCGATGCCCGTATGAGCGGCACCAGCTACGGTGCCTGCGTGCTGCATGTGGCGCCCGAATCCTATATTGGCGGGCCGCTGGCGCTGGTGCAAAACGGCGATCTGATCAGCGTGGACGTGCGCGCGCGCCGCATCCATTTGAACGTGAGCGACGAAGAGCTGGCCCGCCGCAAAGCCCAATGGCAAGCGCCACCACCGCGTTTTGAGCGCGGTTATGGCGCCATGTTCAGCGAGCACATTCTGCAGGCCAACGAAGGCTGCGATATGGACTTTTTGCTGACGCAGCGCGGCGCCCGCTCGGGCGAGCCGGACATCAACTGAAGCAGCTTGCGGGCGCGCTGTCGCCCACGCGGCAGCGCCGGGCAGGGCGCTTGCCAACGCTTGCTGCTCTGCACCATCAAACGCTGCATAAGCGCTTGCGGCGAGTGCGCGCTAACCGCTGGCTAGCGCTGCTGCAATGCACCAACGGTTGGTTGGGCAACCATGCATTGCTGCTGTCTTGCGTCTCTTCAAAAATGGTCTGGATTGCGCCCACATGCGAAAACCACAACCAAGCTGCAAGGAGACAAAAAAATGGACAGACGCGCATTTTCCCAATGGCTGGCGGCAGCCCCGCTGATGGCAGCAGCCCCGCTGTCAGCGCTGGCCCAGAGCGCTGACGGCTTTCCGGCCCGCCCCATCAAGATGGTGGTGCCTTTCCCGGCCGGCGGTTCGACCGATGTGATCGGCCGCATGGCCGCCGAGGAAATGGGCAAGCTGCTCAAACAGCCCATCGTCATCGACAACCGGGGCGGCGCGGGCGGTGCCATTGGCTCCGACCAGGTAGCGCGCGCCGCTGCCGATGGCTATACGCTGCTGGTCTCGGGCATTGGCAGCAACGCCATCATCCACGGCTTTCAGTCGCCCAAACCCAGCTACCAGGAGACGGATTTTGTCCATATCAGCCAACTCGCTGCCGGGCCGAACGTGCTGGTGGTGCACCCGAGTTTTCCGGCCAAAAGCTTTGCCGAGTTTCTTGCCTGGGTCAAAGCCAACCCAGGCAAGTTCAGCTACGGCCAGGTCACCTCATCGTCCGGCCATCTGACCACCGAATACCTCAAACAGGTAGCGGGCCTGAACATGGTGGGCATTCCGTACAAGGGCGGCGGCCCGGCCTTGCAAGATGTGTTGGCCAACCAGATCCCGGGCATGTTCACCAACCAGGATGTGGTACTGCCGCACGTGAAAGCCGGCACCTTGCGCGCACTGGCCGTGACCAGCCTGGAGCGCAACCCGCTGTACCCGGATGTGCCCACCGTGGCTGAATCGGGCTACCCCGGTTTTTCTGCCGTGTCCTGGTTTGGCATATCGGCGCCCAAAGGCACGTCGGCCGCCATCGTGCAAAAGCTGCAAAAGGCTGCGCAAGACGCCGTCAACCAACCCGCTGCGCGAGCCAAGCTGGAGAGCACCGGCTTCGTGGTGGTGGCTTCGGATACTGCAGCCTTCACCCGCTTTGTGGCCGACGAAGGTGCGCGCTGGCGCCAAGTGATTGAGACGGCAGGCATCAAAGCCGAATAGTCCTGCTATGCTGGCGGGCCGTTCAGCAACCACGACCAAGGCTCCCATGCGTCTTCTTCTGCTCAGCAACTCGCGCGCGCCCGACGGCGGCTACCTGACCCTGTCTCGCGAAGTGATCGCGGCCACCTTGGGCGGGGCGCAAAAAGCGCTGTTTGTGCCGTTTGCCGGCGTCACCATCAGCTGGGACGATTACACCGCGCAAGTGCAGGCGGCCATTGCGCACACGGGCGTGCAATTGGTGGGCGCGCACCAGAGTGACGCGGTCGAACGCTTTCTGGCGGGCGAGCTGCAAGCCATCATCGTGGGCGGCGGCAATACTTTCCAACTGCTGGCCGAATGCCGCAAGCGTGGTTGGCTGGTGCGCATCGGCGACGCGGTGCGCTCGGGCCGCATGCCTTACATCGGCTGGAGCGCCGGCGCCAACCTGGCCGGTTTGACGATCAACACCACCAACGACATGCCGATCGTCAACCCGCACGGCTTCAATGCGCTGGGCCTGGTGCCGTTTTGCATCAACCCGCACTACAACAACAGCCTGCCGCCTGGGCACCAGGGCGAAACCCGCGACCAGCGCCTGGCCGAGTTTCTGGTGGCCAACCCGCAAATGCGCGTGGTGGCGTTGCCAGAAGGCACATGGCTGGAAGTGACGGACAACCAGGTGGTGGTGGGCGGCCAGTACCCGGCGCAGCTGCAAGCGGCCAACCAGCCCGCGCAAGAGCTCGCCTTGGGCAGCCGCGTGCACTGACAAATAGTCAGGGTTTCAGCGCCGCGTTTCCTGGCTGAGATAGCGCAAGATGGCGTCGGCCTGCTGCTGCGTCTGCAGCCACTGGGCAAAGCCTTGCACTTGCTCAAAAGCGGCGTCGCCCAGGCTTTGGCGAAAGCGCTGCAAGGCCGCATCGCGCAAGGCTTGCTCGCGCAGCCGGCGCTGGTAGGGCTCGGTCGCAATGCTGTTGATGCGCGTGTGCAGCCCTTGGCTTTTGAGGTACTGCCATTCGCCGGCATCGAGCCAGACCTCTTCGCAGTGAAAGCAGTAATCGAGCCCGTGCGCTTTGTCCGCCAGCACGTTGTAGCGCAGCATGATGCGGTGGCACTTGGGGCAAGGCAGCGCGGCTTTGGAATCGGCACTTTCGCCGTCAAACGCCGCGGGCGGCTCGGCCGCCGCCAAGCTTGGCTGGCCTTTGACCCAATCCAGATACGGCGCCAACGACAGCAGAACGCCTTGGCAATGCTGGCATTGGTAGCCGGCCGGGCCGGTGCCGTTGTCGATACGGGTAGGGAATAAGGTACCTGTTTTACAGCTGCTGCAAAGCATGGGGCTCCATCGGTTGGCGGTGATGGATTCCATGTTAATGAAGGCCGTAGGGCTTGGGTAGAAGCGTGTTGGGCAGAGACTGCAGTAGCTCGGTTGGTGGCAATGAGGCAGGTGGAATACGCAGAAAAGCGCCCGAGGGCGCTTTTCTGGATGGCTTGGCACGTGGCCCGTTGGGAGCTTGCCTCAGCTAAACAATCTGGCCAGCCAGCCTTTTTTCTCCTGCCGCTGCTCCAGTGCTTGCAGCACTTCGCTTTTGATGCGTTCCACCTCGGCACCTTTGTCGCCTTGCTGGGTCATGCGCAGATAGGCCTTGGCCGAATCGATATAGCCGTGGTCTTCGTTGCGGATATGGTTGAACAACCAGCGCGAGAGCATGCCGTGCAGCTCGTCGGTGACGTCTTCGCCGGCGTCAAAGCGCGATTTCATCTCGGAGACGCGGCGGCAAAACAGCTCGTGCACTTTTTTGTGCGGGCCCGAGAACAGGTAGCCGGCGCTTTCCATTAACGCCTCTTCAAACACAAAGTGCGACATGGTGTAGTCGATCATGTCGCCAATCACATTGCCCAACACCTCACGGTCATGCGTGCTGCGCACTTCGTGCAGCTGGTTGATGTAATCCACGATGCGGCGGTGTTGGCGGTCAATTTCGTCAATGCCGGTATCCAACTCAGGCAGCCAGACCAGTAGTGCCATGCTCACTCTCCTGCTTCAAATATTGCAGCAGTATTGACCATTGCTTACAATCTGAATTTGATGTGCCTCAGCCTCAGGCCGAAAAAGGCCGGTGCAGAGAGGGCGAGCGATGCGCGCTATTTTCTTCTGGAAAAAAGGAAGGGACAAAGACATCGAGCATCGCCAATGCACCCAGCCATTTGCTCGGTGGGGCGAGACGGATGCGGCCCAGGCTCAGCGGTAGCCGAAGGGCTTGCTCAATAGCGGTGGTGGCAGATGGCGTGGCCGAGTACATCTGCGCGTGACCATTGCGGCTGAGACTGCACCAGTAGACGGATTGAGCTTGGCCTGCGGCTTCTCCAGCTGCCACGATGTCTGCAAATATTCTCAGACGCTCGCTCGTGTGCAGATGGGGTGCAAAGCGGAATGCAAATACTTCGGTATACATGGCCGCTTTTATGGAGGCGCGACTGGCCAGGTCGGGCCCAGCATGTGGAAATGCTGGTCTTCGCTGATGCCGGTCAGCCGTTCGGCCAGTTCTAGCATGGACCATTCATCATGCATGGGGCCGCCGTCTTGCTCTGGCTCGACAAGTCCCGCCTCCTCAGCCAACGGCGTGCCGAGGTTGGCTAACACCTGGCCTTCGCTCTCGGCCCAGCGTCGACACAGAACGCCGTCCTCGTGCAGTTCAAACAGCACCTCGCCGGTGCTGCTGGCAGTGAACCAGAAAAAAATGCGACCACCTAGAGATGCGGTACGCAGCTTGTCGGAAAAACCATCGCTGCGAATTTGCCGGTAACAACGGCTGCTGAGCAATGCCACGCGCCAGGTGGTATTCATGGCGCCGATTCGGCATGCGCCTTCCATGTCAAAGCCAGAGCCGCTGGCGGCGTCCGGCATGGCTTTCGCATTCACCAGGCCCGTGTGCACCAAAGTTTGCAGCGCATCTTGCGATACGCCGGTATAGATGGCGCCAGCGGTCAAACCCATGTTTGCCTCGATGGGTTCGTGGCGTTTGCGGCCTGCGCGGTGCCAAAGGCAAGGCGCAGGCCGGGTGTTGCTTCAGCTTGGATCACACCCGCTCAAAAATCGCCGCAATGCCTTGGCCGCCGCCAATGCACATGGTCACTAGGGCGTAGCGGCCGCCGGTGCGGTGCAGCTCGTGGATGGCCTTGACGGTGATGACTGCGCCGGTTGCGCCAATCGGGTGGCCCAGCGAGATGCCCGAGCCGTTGGGGTTGACCTTGGCCGGGTCGGCGCCCAGGCCCTTGGTGACGGCGCAGGCTTGGGCGGCGAAGGCTTCGTTGGCTTCGATCACGTCGATCTGGTCGAGCTTGAGGCCGGTCTTGGCCAGCACGGCCTTGGTGGCGGGCACGGGGCCGATGCCCATGATCTTGGGCTCCACGCCTGCATGCGCGTAGCCTACCAAACGTGCCATGGGCTTGGCGCCGCGGGCGTTGGCGGCGGCGGCTTCCATCAGCAGCACGGCGGCAGCGGCGTCGTTGATGCCCGAGGCGTTGGCGGCGGTGACGGTGCCATCTTCCTTGGTGAAGACGGGCTTCATCTTCTGGAAGTCTTCAATCTTGGCGCCAGCGCGGAAGTGTTCGTCCTTGTCGAACACCACATCGCCCTTGCGGCTCTTGATGGTGACAGGCACGATCTGGTCTTTGAAGCGGCCTTCCGCCCAGGCTTGCTCGGCACGCTGGTGGCTGGTCAAGGCCAGTTGGTCCTGGTCGTCGCGGCTGATGCCGAACTCTTTGGCCACGTTTTCAGCGGTCACGCCCATGTGGATCTTGTGGAACGGGTCGTGCAGCGCGCCCACCATCATGTCGACCATCTGCGTGTCACCCATGCGGGCGCCCCAGCGCGTGTTCAGGCTGGCGTAGGGCGCGCGGCTCATGTTCTCGGCACCGGCGCCGATCGCCACGTCGTAGTCGCCCAGCAAGATGCCTTGGCTGGCGGTAACGATGGCCTGCAGGCCCGAGCCGCAGAGGCGGTTCACGTTCATGGCCGGCGTTTCTTTGGGGCAGCCGCCGTTGAGGGCTGCCACGCGGCTGAGGTACATGTCCTTGGGCTCGGTGTTCACCACGTGGCCGAACACCACATGGCCCACGTCCTTGCCTTCGACGCCAGCGCGGGCCAGCGATTCTTTGACAACCAGCGCGCCCAGCTCAGTGGGCGCCACGTCTTTGAGGCTGCCGCCAAAAGTTCCAATGGCGGTGCGCACAGCGCTGACTACAAATACTTCACGGGACATGGTCATCTCCTTGGTTGCTATCGGGTGGAAAACTCGGCAGGGCAGATTTTGACATCCCGCCGAATTTGGTGCATTGCAGCATTATTGCTATCTCTGCCTGCCAAGCACAAGTCGGTAGCACTACGGACGCGCCTAGGTGACAGCGTCTGGCTGGGGCAAGTGCGTCACCGCCTTGATGTTGTAGCCATCCGGATCGTGCACAAAGGCTGCGTAATAGTGCGCGTGGTAATGCGCGCGCGGACCCGGCGCGCCATTGTCTTTGCCTCCGACAGCCAGCGCTGCGGCTGAGGAACGCCCTGATATTGGTGCGCATAACCAGTTACGTAGTTGAACTGGTTCGAAAGCTCATTTCGAAATATCTTGATGGACTCGTATCGGCGCGTTCTCTAGCATCATGAGTAGATATTTGAACATCACATTTAAGGGGGCAACTATGCGTGGCATGGACAGAAGGAATGTAGTGAAAGCAATCATCGGTACAGCAATACTGCCAGGAGTGGCTTACTCGAGCAATCAAACCTACCCGAATAAAGCCATCACCATTCTGGTGCCTCTTGCTGCTGGCGGCGCCACAGATATTTTCAGTCGGTCGTTAGCAAAGATATTGAGTGCAGAGCTCAATGTCCCTGTAGTGGTCGACAACAAACCCGGCGCCAACGGATTGATTGCTGCGCAAGCAGTTTCTTCGGCCAAACCCGACGGCTACACTTTGTGCATGGTGGTTGCAGGTATTTTCAGGCAGCCTCATATCGAAAACCTTGCATACAAGCCGTTGAGTTCTTTAGAGTTTGTGGCAATGACCAATGATTACGATCTCATGCTCGTGGCCAGAGGTGATTCGCCAATCAACTCAACTGCAGACATCATCAAATTGGCGAAGTCCAAAAGAGGCCCCATTTTCTATGGTGTGCCCCTCATGATGGGCACTCAGCACATAGCAATGACCGATTTTGCTAAGCAGGCAAAAATTGAAATGGAGGCCGTGCCATTTAAAGGGGATGTGAATTCAATTGCGGCCCTCATCGGCGGTGACATCGATTTGGCAGCGGTAGCTGGCAATGTTTCGAGTTTTACGTCAGGAAATCGGGTGAAGATTGTTGCCTCGTTAAATGGAGAACGTTCAGCCAATCAACCCAATGTTCCCACTTTAAGCGAAGCGGGTTTCAAAATTGCGGCTTCGTCCGCGATGGGTGTGGCGGGCCCCAAGGGCATGGCTCTTGAAGATGTTCAAGTCCTTGAAAAAGCCATCTCCAAGGCTTTAGCGTCGCCGGAATTGCAGGAGGTCTCAAGGAAAATTGGCGTGACTCCCAAGTTCATGAGTTCAAAGGACTACACCGCGTTCGCTGCAAGTGCTTTTGAGGATGGGAAAAAGGTTGCCGAATTCATGAAGGCGCACATCAAGAACTAAGTTGGTATGACTATCTATTTCTGAATCTGGTTTCTGTATGAATTTTAAAAAATATCACAGCTTTCTTGAAGAGCATGGCGAGGAGATGCGCGCCATTCGTCACGATATTCATCAGTACCCCGAGCTAGGTCTAGAAGAACTACGTACGAGTGAGTTGGTTGCACAAAGGTTGTTGAAATGGGGCTGGTGCGTTGAAAGAAACATTGGTCAGACGGGTGTCGTCGCTCAGTTAAAGGTGGGCACAGGTACCAAACGACTGGGCATACGTGCCGATATGGATGCGCTGCCCATCGATGAACAGACCCATTTGCCTCATGGCAGCAAAGTGTCTGGTGTCATGCATGCATGCGGTCATGACGGACACACCGCGATGTTGCTGGGGGCTGCCAAATATTTGGCAGCTACGCGCAACTTCAACGGCACGCTGAACCTGATCTTTCAGCCCGCTGAAGAATATTTGGGCGGAGCAAAGCACATGATGGACGATGGGCTGTTCAAGAAATACCCATGTGACGCAATATTTGCAATGCATAACATGCCCGGCTTTCCTGCTGGAACCTTTGTTTTCAGAGATGGTGCAACGATGGCGTCTTCTGACTATGCCACCATAGTGATCAATGGAAGCGGAGGACACGGCGGATCTCCGCACAGGGCCACGGACCCCATAGTCGCTGCAGCGTCCATTGTCATGGCACTTCAAACGATTGTGTCGCGTAACATTGATCCATACGAAATGGCAGTTGTGACGGTGGGTTCTATCCATGGGGGCAAGGCGAGCAATGTCATTCCCGACTCTGTAACCCTCGAAGTAAGTGTGCGGGCGACTTCTGAGTTGGTTCGCCAAAAACTGCAAGAAAGAATCCAAGAGATAGTCACCACGCAGGCTCAGAGCTATAACGTAGAAGGAAAAGTCAGCTATCGCAAAGGCTATCCGGTACTCAACAACTGGCTCGAACAAACCAACTTTGCTCGACAACTTGCAATTGATATGTATGGGGAGCAAAGCGTCATTGCGCACGGGCCAGGTCGACCCGGGAGTGAGGACTTCGCTTATATGTTGGAGGAATGCCCTGGAGCCTATCTTTTTATCGGCAACGGGCTCAACACAGAGTCGCCAATGCTGCACAACCCACATTACGATTTCAATGATGCTATTTTGCCCTTAGGCGCAGCGTACTGGATAGGGTTGGCTGAGCGCTATCTGGGTTAGCACGTTCTTGGAAACAGTTTTTTCACCGTTATTGCAAGGAGGTGGCGAATCAATGCGTCGAGACCTGCTATGGAATTGCATTCTGGGCTTGGAGCATTCGGCATGACATCTGAAAAGATGATTAATCTTTTGGTTCAAACACCGACTTGTACATACCAAGGCTATGCGGCTGCCGATGCGGACGTTTTCCTGGGCATACCATACGCATCCCAGCCCATAGGAGCGCGAAGGTTCATACCTTCCCGCATAAACCCCAATGTTGCTTCATTTGTCGACGCAAGATCGCACGGGTTGTCCGCGTTGCAATTGAAACAAAAGGGACGATCTCCCTTGTTTTCGTGGCTTGATCCGCAAACAACGTTTTCTGAAGAATGCCTTGTGCTCAACGTTTACAAGCCGCGCAACCTGTCAGAGAAGGCTCCGGTCATTGTCTATTTCCATGGGGGCGCGTTTGCGTTCGGCTCTTCCTCCGCCTGTGTTCTGGATGGTAGCAAGCTTGCAGCTGGCGGCGCTGTGATGGTGGTGACCATCAATCATCGGCTCAATATCTTTGGCTTCCTCGGAACGGCGGCAGTGAGCGATTCTGGCTTGGCTTCTCCGAACCTTGGTATGGGTGATTTGATCACCGCGCTCAAGTGGGTTCAGCAAAACTGCGAGTACTTTGGCGGTGATTCGACAAACGTCACTGTCATGGGGCAGTCAGGTGGCGCGGGCAAAGTGGCTTTGCTGATGCATGCGCCCGAAGCAAAGGGGCTCTTTCACCGCGCAATTGTCCAAAGTTCTGCCAACGGATTTCATATGCAGAATATGGACCTCACGGAGAGGGCGTACATGTATGTTCAGGCAGAGCTGGCAAATAACCGAGTAGGATCTGCGTTCCTGCAGCAATGCGAGGGTAGTGACCTGCTGTCTGTTTATCAACGGATGATGTTGGAAAACAATGGATACGACTATTTTCGTCCTGTACTGGATGGCGTAATGCTGACTCAGGAAAGATGGACGCCTTTGGACTTCCCAGTGATGCTGGGATATACATCCGATGAGGCAAACTTCTATTTGATGAATGAGCTCGAATCCGATGGATTGTCGCGGTCAGCTGTTGAACTTGGTGTCTCCAAATTCCTTGGGCTTGAAAAAAGCGCAGGACAGCAGCTGACATCCCAATACGCCGCGTATTTGGGAAAAAAGAGCCCAATCACCGTTTTTTCAAGAATGGTGGGTGACTATATCTTCAAGTTTCCAACGGTCGGCGTGGCTGATGCGTTGGCCGCAGAGAGCTACGAGAACTTATACCTATATGAGTTTGCTTATCGTAGTTCTGTGTCCCGTGACTATATTGGCGTGCCTCATACTATGGAACTGCCTTTCGTCTTCGGAAATCTTATACAAGCCAAGGCATTGATTGACAGACCCGAGGAGGCTGCAGAACTCAGTGACATGATGATGAGATGTTGGGCGCGCTTTGCCAAAACGGGCAATCCGCAGGTCAGTGGTTGTCCTGAGTGGCCGTCTTATGACGCAATGTCGAGGTCAACCATGGTGTTTGATAGCGCGCCACACGTTGTTACCAATCCTCTGGAGTTCGAGCGAGTGGCTTTCGAGCATATGTCTTCCTATATACCCGGCTCACCCATACGGTTCTGCTTTGGGTGAATGTAGTCGTCGAAGCGCCTGAAGCCCTTGCAGTACTCTCCTCCGGCTGAGCATTCAGCGGGAGGCTGGTCGCTGGCCAGCGACGCCGTTTTGAGTCACGCAAGCGTGCTTCAATTGGGACGGTCAAATAAGTATGAAATGGCGTAATTCTGCAAGCGCCGTCAAAATATCTAACTTCATCAGGCTGAATCAAGCCAAGGTTGCATGCCAGGTCGCTGACGTTGATGGCAAGGTGGTCGAGCATGGCCTGCCTTGGCTGTGATCTGGATCAGGGCTCGCGCACGTCAGCGATCACTTTGTCGCCAAAATCGGCGCGGTCCAGCCAGCCCAGCACCTTGGCGCCGGCTTCGGCCGGGCTGCTGAGCTTGCCGCCAGCGTGCAGGCCCTGGAAGTTGGCCACATCGGGGAACTGGCCCTGGTCGGCGCTGCGCAGTTGTATTTGCATGTCGGTATCGATCACGCCAGGCGCGAGCGAGACGATCTTGGCGCCGTGCGGCTTGATGGCTTCTTCGAGCGCCACGCAGCGGGCGTAGGCGTCCATGCCGGCCTTGGCCGTGCAGTAGGCGGCTTGCGAAGCCATGGGGCGGCGGCCCAGGCCCGAGGAGACGTTCAGCACTTTTTTAGGAATCTCCCAGCTCTCGGTGCCGGCCAGGAAAACGCCGGTCAGAGCCATCGGCGCTTCCAAGCCTACGCGCAGGGCGTTGCGTAGATCAGGCGTGGCCACGGCCGACAACGGCGCGATTTGCGGGATGACGCCAGCGTTGTTGATCAGCGTGATGCTGGCCCAATCGCCTGCATTTTGCGTAGCGAGCCAGGCGCTCAAGCGCTGTGCGGCGGCATCGGTGTCGGCCAGGTCTTGCTCCCACTGGGTGAGTTGGCCGGGCGTTTGGGCGGCTGCCGCCAGCTCGCCGGAAGTACGGCGGGCAATGCTCAGCAAAGTATGGCCCTGGGCCAAGAGTTGCTGGCCCATGGCCAGGCCCATGCCGCGCGAGCCGCCGGTGAGGATAGTCAGGTGTTTTTGCATAGCCTGCCATGCTAATGGCAGATGGGGCGCGCGCTGTCTTCGCCGTGTCATTGTTTTCCCGCGTCTGCACTGCGAGTGAGGCTGAGCTTGGTTACCATGCCAAGCTTTGATCCAAGTAAGAGGTTTGCAGCATGAGCCAAGCAGAAAAAGTCGCCATCGTCATCGCCGGAGGCTCCGGCATGGGAGCCGCCGCCGCGCGCCAGTTGCACGCGGCCGGGTTTGCCGTGGGCATTCTGTCGTCGTCTGGCAAGGGCGAGGCGCTGGCCCAAGAGTTGGGCGGCGTGGGCGTGACGGGCTCAAACCAGAACGTGGCCGATATGCAGAAACTGGTCGACGCGGTGATGCAGCGCTACGGCCGTATAGATGTGCTGGTGAACGGCGCCGGCCACGGCCCCAAGGGCGATTTGCTGGCCATCAGTGATGAGGACTGGATCAAGGGCCTGGAAGTGTATTTTCTGAACGTGGTGCGTGCCACGCGCCTGGTCGCGCCCATCATGCAAAAGCAGGGCGGCGGCAGCATCATCAATATCTCGTCGGCCTGGGCGTTTGAGCCAGCGGCGCTGTTCCCCACCTCGGCCATGGCGCGCTCGGGCCTGGCCGCCTTCACCAAGATTTTTTGCGACGAATACGGCAAGCACAACATCCGCATGAACAACGTGCTGCCCGGCTGGATCGACAGCCTGCCCAAAAAAGACGAGCGCCAAGCCGCCGTGCCGCTGCAGCGCTACGGCAAGGCCGAAGAGATTGGCGCTACGGTGGCCTTCCTGGCCTCGGAAGGCGCGGCCTATATCAGCGGCCAGAACATCAAGGTCGATGGCGGGCTGATGCGCCACGTTTGAACGCATGAGCCGGATGGTTTCTTTGGGCTGTTGGCTGGTGATGCTGTACGGCGCCTTTCTGGTCGCTTTGGAGGGCTGCGCCTTCTACATGGTTTGGAGTGGCCAGGTGCCTGTAGGCGAGCCCATGTATTTGGACCAGCTGGCTCCGAGCTTGGCGGATTCCGGCTCGGGGCTGGGCCTCGGCTTGCTGCTGATGCTGGTCAGCATGGGTGTGCATGCGTGGCTCAAGCGGAGAAAGGCATAGCTGCAACGCTGTTTAGCCTGTTAAAAATCCGCCTCCAAAGCACATTCCACCCGCTCGCCGGTCACCGGGTGAGTAAACCTGATCTCTCGTGCCTGTAAAAACAAACGTGGCGCCAAAGCCTGCACTTCGGGCGAAGCGTACAGGCCATCGCCCAGCATGGCGTGGCCTATGGCTTGCATGTGCAGGCGCAACTGGTGGGTGCGGCCGGTGACGGGCGAGAGCCACAGGCGCGTGCAGTGCGCCGGAATGGCGGGCAGGGCGGAGGCTTCTGTTTGGGTGACGGCGCGCCACCAGGTTTGGCTCGGTTTGCCCAGTTCAAAATCCACGCGCTGCAGCGGGCGGCGCTCCCAATCGGGCCACAGCGGCAGGTCGATCAGGCTCCAGCGCTCGCCGTCTTGCGGCATGGCGGCCAGCAGTGCTTCGTCGGCGGGCAGGGCTTGCGGTGCGGGCTGGCCCATCACCACGGCCATGTAGCGCTTGTCTACCGTTCGGGCGGCAAATGCATCGCCCAGTGCGCGTTGCACGGCCAAGCTGCGCGCCATCACCACCAGGCCGGAGGTGCCTTGGTCGAGCCGGTGCACGATGAGTGCATCCGGCCACTGCTGTTGGGCGCGGGCACTCAGGCAGTCTTGCTTGTCCGGACCACGGCCGGGCACGCAAAGCAGGCCGGCGGGTTTGTTGAGCACCAGCAGGTGCTCGTCTTGATACACGGGCGTCAGCACAAAAGAGGGGTCAAAGGCAAAGCCGCGATTGTACGGAAGGTGACAGCTCGCGGGCAGCTGCGGGCCCGGCTTGCCTTACCGTAGCGGCCACATAAGCGCAGGGCATTTGCTCATGGCCAAATAGCAGCACTAGGGTTGCTACGATAGCCAGCACGCGCCACTTGGTGCTACAAAAATGGGTGCTGTTAGCGCTGGCGCAACCAGTGTTTGCCGCCGCAATAATTGAAGGAGACCTTATGCTTGGCCTGATGCAAAACCAGCAAATGCTGACCTCGAACCTGCTGGAATTTGCCGACCGTTACCACCGCGATACCGAGATTGTCTCGCGCCGCGTGGAGGGCGATATCCACCGTTACACGTACGGCGATTTTGCCCGGCGTGCCCGCCAGCTGGCCAACACCTTGGATGGCATGGGCCTGGCGCCCAGCACCCGCGTAGCGTCGCTGGCCTGGAACGGCTACCGCCACCTGGAGCTGTACTACGGCGTGGGCGGTTCGGGCCGTGTGATTCATACCGTCAACCCGCGCCTGCACCCGGACCAGATCACCTGGATCGTGAACCACGCTGAAGACGAGGTGCTGTGCTTTGACATGACTTTCCTGCCTATCGTGCAGGCGATTCACAGCCGCTGCCCCACGGTCAAACTGTGGGTGGCCATGGTGGATGCCGACAAAATGCCGGCCGACAGCGGCATTCCCGGCCTGGTCTCTTACGAAGATTGGATAGCCCAGGGCGCTACCAGCTACAACTGGCCGCAGTTCGACGAAAACACTGCTTGCGGCATGTGCTACACCAGCGGCACCACGGGCAATCCGAAGGCGGTGCTGTATTCGCACCGCAGCAGCACCTTGCACGCTTACGGTGCGTCGCTGCCCGATGTGATGAATATCTCTTCGCGCGACGTGGTGTTGCCCGTGGTGCCCATGTTCCACGTCAACGCCTGGGGCTTGCCATATTCCGGCCCGATGAACGGCGCCAAGCTGGTGTTCCCCGGCCCGGCGCTGGACGGCAAATCGGTCTACGAGCTGATCGAGGCAGAGAAGGTCACCTTCGCGGCCGGCGTGCCCACGGTCTGGCAAATGTTGCTGAGCCATGTGCAGAACAACGGGCTGCAGTTCAGCAGCTTCAAGCGCACGGTGATCGGCGGCTCGGCCTGCCCGCCGGCAATGATCAAGACTTTCCAGAACGACTACGGCGTGACCGTGTTGCACGCCTGGGGTATGACGGAAATGAGCCCGCTGGGCACTGTGTGTACGCTCAAAAACAAGCACCTCGCGCTGCCGCAAGAGCAGCAGGACGCGCTGCTGGCCAAGCAAGGCCGCGTGATTTACGGCGTGGATATGAAAATTGTCGACGACAACGGCAACGACCAGCCCTGGGACGGCAAGACCTATGGTGACCTGTTGACGCGCGGCCCCTGGGTGGTGGGCAACTATTACCGCAATGAGGGCGCATCGCCGCTGGTCAAAGACGCACAGGGCCGCGAGTGGTTCCCGACCGGCGATGTGGCCACGATCGATCCCGACGGCTTCATGCACATCACCGACCGCAGCAAGGACGTGATCAAGTCGGGTGGCGAATGGATCAGCTCGATCGATCTGGAGAACATCGCCATGGCGCACCCTGCCGTGGCCATGGCCGCCTGCGTGGGCATGCCGCACCCCAAGTGGGACGAGCGCCCGGTGGTGTTTGTGGCGCTCAAACCCGGCCAAAATCTGGGCCGCGACGAGCTGCTGGCCTTCTACCAGGGCAAGACCGCCAAATGGCAGATCCCCGACGATGTGCTGTTTGTCGAAGCCATTCCGCTGGGCGCTACTGGCAAGATGCTCAAAACCAAGCTGCGCGAGCAGTTTGCCGATTACGTGCTGCCCACAGCGGGCTAAAGCCAGCGCTGTCGGGTAGCCTGAGAACCGCCATGGCTGTTCCTCCCTCTCCCGCAAGCGGGAGAGGGCCAGGGTGAGGGGCATTCGCTTATGCCTCGCGCCCATCCCCCAAACAAAAATTCAGGAGGCACGCCATGGCGCGCAAGATTCAACAACTGTTCGACCTGAGCGGCAAAACCGCGCTCATCACCGGCGGCTCTCGCGGCCTGGGCTTGCAACTGGCGCACGCGCTGGGCGAAGCGGGCGCCAAGGTCATGCTGACCAGCCGCAAAGCGACGGAGCTGGAAGCAGCCGTGGCCGAGCTCAATGGCGCCGGCATTGACGCCCGCTGGATTGCGGCCGACTGCGCGGTCGATTCCGACATTGAGCGCCTGGCTGCAGAAACGCTGGAGCGCATGGGCGATGTGGACATTCTCGTCAACAATGCAGGCGCCAGCTGGGGCGCGCCGGCCGAAGACCACCCTGTTGCCGCCTGGGACAAGGTGATGAATCTGAACGTGCGCGGCTATTTTCTGCTCTCGCAACAAATCGCCAAGCACAGCATGATCGGGCGGCGCAGCGGCTCCATCATCAACGTGGCCTCCATCGCCGGCCTGGCCGGCAACCCGGTGGCGATGAAAACCATCGCCTACAACACCAGCAAGGGCGCTGTGATCAACTTCACCCGCGCACTGGCGGGCGAGTGGGGGCGTTACGGCATCCGCGTCAATGCGCTGGCGCCCGGCTTTTTCCGCACCAAACTGGCCAGCGGCCTGATTGACCAGATCGGCGAAGACCAGATGACCGCGCCCGTGCCGCTGGGCCGCCTGGGCGACGACGACGATCTAAAAGGCGCCGCTGTACTGCTGGCCAGCGACGCGGGCAAGCACATCACCGGCCAGTACTTGGCGGTGGATGGCGGCGTGAGCATTGTGTCGGCGGGTTGAGAGCGTTTTGACCGGCCCTCATTTGGAGCACGCTCATGGAATCCAAAATTCGCCTGATGGGCAACAGCAAAGTCGTGTTGCTGCCCAAAGCCATCCTCGAGCAAGCGGGGCTGGAAGCGGCTGAGCGCGTAAGCCTCTCGGTTGAAAACGGCGCCATTGTTTTACGCGCCGCCGAGCCAGCGCTGCGTTACCAAAGCCGTGCCGGCCTGATCCAGGCCAAGCGGCCCATGCCTTCGCTCGACGAGCTCAAAGAGACCGCAGAAGCGGGCAGGGCAGAGCGAGGCAATCCGGCGCGCAGGGGCTTGGCCGAATGAGCAAGGCTGGTATAGACGTTGCAACACACCCTCAAGCGTGGCGCGCCTTCCACCTGCACCTTTGACAAACAAGCGGCCAAGCGCGCCGGGATGAAGTTGTTGGGTTGAGTTTTTTGGGCAAGCGATGTGGTTCGCCGTCCCTTGGGCCGCTGTTTGCACTATGTATCATTTGGTAACATTGTTTCCTTTTACAGGAGACAACAGTGACCAAAGTTTTATGTGCCTTGCTGCTGACGCTGGCATCTGGTTGGGCGGTATCTGCCGACCGAGTTGTGCCCTGGAGTGGTTCGGGGCTGGCGTCCATACAAACCACGCCATTCGGCCACACCTTTGAGGCGCGCAGAGGTGGTGGCGGTGGCGGCAAAAGCAGGCGCTCCTCCTCGTCGCGCTCCTCATCCAAAGGAGGCGGAGCAGCCGGCAGCGGGGCATATTCCAGCTCCTCATCGGGTTGCCCCTGCGGTGGCTCCGAGGTTTGTGTGGGGCCACGCGGTGGACGCTACTGCATGACCAACGGTGGCAACAAACGCTACGGCGTTTGATGGCTTGCGCTACAGCACAGCAGCTTCTATCTCCCGCCCATAAACAATAAAGCCCTTGTGCTCTGCTACCTGGTCGTACAAAGCGCGGCCAACGGAGTTGGTGGTTTGGGTTTGCCAGTAGACGCGGCTGGCACCGGCCAGCCGGGCTTGCTGGTAGACCGCTTCGATCAAGGCGCGGCCCACGCCTTGGCCGCGGCTTTCGGGCACGGTGAACAGGTCTTGCAGGTAGCAAACCGGCTGCAGGCGCGAAGTGCTGGCGTGGAACAAATAGTGCACCAGGCCCAAGACCGCGCCATCGCGCTCAGCCAAGAGCGCAAACATGGGAACCAGCGGGTTGTGAAAGCGCTGCCAGGTAGCGTGCGTGACAGCATCGGGCAGGGCGGTAGGGCCAACGCGGCCGTAGAAGGCGTTGTAGCCGTCCCAAAGCGGTTTCCAGGCGGGAAAGTCTTGCATGGCACTGGGGCGGATCTGTAAGGCGATAGTGGCGGATGTGGAGCTCATGGCGGGCGGAAGCTGTTGTAAATACCGAGTCTTGCCAGCATGCCGCATGGCAACTGACTGATCTGCATCAGGCGTCACATTCGCGCCAGGGTTTTCCCTCAATGGGTTCTGGCGCAGGTTATGCTTCAGGCCCTGGGCCGCCTGTCATGCGGCCCGTTCTTGTTCCACCTGCCGGAGAGCCCAGACGTGCTGCCATTTGAAGTTGAAATCCCTTTTGTGAGCCACCTGGGCTTTAGCTTACACCGCTGGGCTGATGGCGAAAGCGAGCTGCACTACCACGCCAAGCCCGAGCACCTGAACAGCTTCGATGTCACGCACGGCGGCGCTTCGATGACCTTGCTTGATGTGACGATGGCGCATGCCGCCCGCAGCGCCATTGCTGGCAGTGGCGCGGTGACTATCGAGATGAAAACCAGCTTCATGGCTACGGCCAAGGGCCCCCTGGTGGCCAAGGGCAAGCTGCTCTCGCGCACCAAGACCATGGCCTTTTGCGAAGGCTGGTTGTACGACGAAAGCGGCAAGCTGTGCTGCCACGCCACCGGCACATTCAAGTACGTGATGCCCGAGGTGGTGCAGTCGCTGCAAGCGGCCAAAAAACAGATCAAGACGGATTGAGCGGCAATCGCCATCGATAGATCCGTGTACTGCAAGTGATTGTGTAAGTGAGAGAAATGCCCCAGCCTGTGAACCCTGCCGACCAGTTGGTCTGGACCTGTCTGCCTTTTGAGCAATTGGCGCTCAACGACCTGTACGACTTGCTGCATGCGCGTTGCCAAGTGTTTATTGTGGAGCAAGTGGCTTTTCAGGACCTGGATCACAAAGACCAGCATTGCTGGCATTTGCTGGGGCGCGACAAGGCGGGTACGCTGCAATCGTATGCCCGCATATTGCCGCCGGGCCTGGCTTATCCGGAAGAGGGCGAGTCGTCGATTGGCCGCGTGCTGGCCATGGAAGCGGTGCGCGGCACCGGTGCCGGCTGGGAGCTGATGCGCCACGCAATGGCCGAGCTGAACCAGCGCTGGCCGGGCTCACCCATCCGTATTGGTGCGCAGGCCTATTTGCAAAAATTTTATGAAGGTTGCGGCTTCCAAGTGGTGTCCGAGCCGTATCTGGAAGACGGTATTCCGCACCTGACCATGTGGTACCCCGGCCGCGCGGCCTGAGTGGGCATGGCCAGCCGCAGCCGCGGAACAAGAGAGAATGAACCCAGTGTCAGTGAATGATTCGAGTCACCAGCGCCTGGCCGCAAACGCCACGCGCTCCGCGCACAACAAGGCAGCCGCCCATGCCCAATAGCAGCGCCTACCAACCCGCCGCCGTGCGCGACGGCCTGCCCATGCCCGAGCGCCGCCTGGCGATGGTGGTGATTGTGCTGGGCATCTTCGTAGCGGTGCTTGATGGCTCGATCATGAACCTGGCGCTGCCTACGGTCGCCAAGTCTTTGGCGGTCACGCCATCGGAGGCGATCTGGGTGGTCAATGCCTACCAATTGGGCACGCTGGGCTTGTTGCTGCCGCTGGCCGCCTTGGGCGAGCGCATTGGTTACCGCAAGGTCTACCTGGTGGGCATGGTGTGCTTCACCTTGGCTTCGGCTGTGGCCATGTCGGCGCACAGTTTCTGGGTGTTGGTGGCGGCGCGTGGTTTGCAAGGCATGGGCGCGGCCGGCGTGATGGCGGTGAACGCGGCCCTGGTGCGCCTGACTTACCCGGCTGCCAAGCTGGGCAAGGGCATGGCGCTGAACTCGCTGATTGTGGCTGTGGCCTCGGTCACCGGGCCGGGCGTGGCGGCGCTGATTTTGTCGGTGGCCAGTTGGCAGTGGCTGTTTGCCATCAATGTGCCGCTCGGCTTGCTGACCTTGTGGCTGGGCTACCGCGCGCTGCCGGGTAACCCGCAGCAGTTGCTGGATGCGCCGCACGCCAAGCTCACGCCGATTGATGTGCTGCTGAACTTTGCCATGTTTGCGTTGGTGTTTTTGGGCGCCGAGCGAGTGGGCGCCAAGCACGATGCTGCAGCCGTGGGCGCCTCCACTTCGGGCTGGATCATGCTCGGCCTGGGCCTGGCTTTGGGCTGGTGGTATGTGCTGCGCCAGCGCCGTCTGGCCTTGCCGCTGTTGCCGCTCGATCTGTTGCGCATTCCGGTGTTTGCCTTGTCCATGGGCGCCTCGGTGGGCGCTTTCACGGCGCAGATGCTGTCTTTCATTGCGTTGCCGTTCTTGCTGCTCGACGCCTTGCACCGTAGCCATTTTGCGGCCGGCATGCTGATGACGGCTTGGTCGGTGGCGATTGTGGTGGTAGCGCCAGTGGCGGGCCGTTTGATTGGCCGCGTGGCCGATGGTTTGCTGGGCGGTATCGGCATGGCCATCATGGCGCTGGGCTTGTTGAGCCTGGGCTTTTTGCCGGCCGATCCGAGCGACTTGAACATTGGATGGCGCATGGCTTTGTGCGGCGTGGGCTTTGCGCTTTTCCAATCGCCCAACAACCACACCATTGTTACCTCGGCGCCTCTGGCACGCGCCGGTGCGGCCAGCGGCATGCTGGGTACGGCGCGGCTGACGGGACAATCGCTGGGTGCGGTGCTGGTGGCCATCACCTTCACCATCTGGCCTGTGGCTTCGGGTAATGGCACCACGGTGGCGCTGTGCCTGGCAGCCGCTTTTGCAGCGCTCTCGGGCGTGTGCAGCAGCTTGCGGCTCAAGCACATGGTGGCGCACTGAGATCAGGTTTCAGGCGGCGCAGCGGGTGGTGTGGTTGCGGTTGGCGGGCCAGCGCTGGCCTGCGTTGCGGCTGGTGCCTGCCTGGCCTGCTCCTTCTGTTCCGCCCTGTGGCGTGCCCGGCGCCGCGCTGGCGTGCCGCCAATAAAAAGCAACAGGCCAAGCGGCAGCACGCCGTACAGCAGCAGCGTGAAAAAGGCGCCGAGCAGCGTGCCTTGCGGGCTGGCCGCTTCGACCACGGCCATCATCAGCACCACATAGAGCCAGCCAATCAAAAGCAGATACATGGCTTGGAATTTACCCGAACTTGTGCTCGGCAGTCGCAGGAATCCGCGTTTTTGGCCCTAAGATAGAGCGCAGCTCATGCCATGAGCGCACGTCCACAACCAGGGAGACGGGATGACGCAGCAGCAATTTTGGGGGCCGGGGAGTGATCAGATGGCGCAGCTCACGCAGCTGGGCCAGCAGTACGGCCAGATGTGGCAGCAGGCCATGCAAGGTATGCAACACGGCATGCCGCCAGTCAACGCCATGGGCGCGCCGCTGGGCATGTTCCAAGGCCTGGCGCAACCGCAAGCGGGAGGGGCGCCAGTCAGCTTGGACCCCGCCAAGCTGCGCGCCATTCAAGAGCAATACGCCAAAGACACGCTGGCTTTGTGGACACAAGGCGCCCAAGGCACGGTGGCCGTGCCCAAGGACAAGCGCTTTGCCAGCGATGCCTGGGCCTGCAACCCGATGGCCGCCTTCAGCGCCGCCAGCTATGCGCTTAACGCCAAGGCCATGATGGACATGGTCGACGCCGTGCAGGGCGATGAAAAAACGCGCGCACGCATCCGTTTTGGGGTGGAGCAATGGGTGGCCGCCACGGCGCCCAGCAACTTTCTCGCCTTCAACGCCGAGGCGCAGCAAAAGGCCATCGAGACCAAGGGCCAGAGCCTGGCCCAGGGCATGCAGAACATGCTGGCCGACATGCGCCAAGGCCATGTCTCGATGACGGACGAATCGCAGTTCGAAGTGGGCAAGAACGTGGCCACCAGCGAAGGCGCGGTCGTGTTTGAGAACGAGCTGTTCCAGCTGATCGAGTACAAGCCTCTGACCACGCAGGTGTATGAGCGGCCCATGCTTTTCGTGCCGCCTTGCATCAACAAGTTCTACATTCTCGACCTGCAACCCGAGAACTCGCTGATCCGCCACGCCGTGGAAAACGGCCACCGCACCTTTGTGGTGAGCTGGCGCAACCCGGACGAGAGCCTGGGCAACAAAACCTGGGACGACTACATCGAGACCGCCGTGCTCAAGGCGATTGCCGTGGTCAAAGAAATTTCTGGCCAAGAGCAAATCAACGCACTGGGCTTTTGCGTGGGCGGCACCATGCTGGTCAACGGCTTGGCCGTGCTGGCCGCACGCGGCGACAAATCGGTGGCCAGCGCCACCTTGCTGACCACCTTGGTGGACTTTACCGACACCGGCATTCTGGATGTGTTCATTGACGAGAACTTCGTCAAGTTCCGCGAGATGACGCTGGGCCAGGGCGGCCTGATGCCAGGCCAAGATCTGGCGTCCACCTTCAGCTTTCTGCGCCCGGTCGATCTGGTCTGGAACTATGTGGTGGGCAACTACCTCAAGGGCGAAACGCCACCGCCTTTCGACCTGCTGTACTGGAACAGCGATTCCACCAACCTGCCTGGCCCTTACTACGCCTGGTACCTGCGCAATTTCTATCTGGAAAACAAGCTGGTGCAGCCGGGCGCGTTGACGGTGTGCGGTGAAAAGCTGGACGTCAGCAAGATCAACATGCCGATCTACATTTACGGATCGCGCGAAGACCACATCGTGCCAATTGGCGCCGCTTATGCATCCACCCAGGCGCTGGGCGGCAAAAAGCGCTTTGTCATGGGCGCCTCGGGCCACATCGCCGGCGTGATCAACCCGCCCGCCAAGAAAAAACGCAGCCACTGGCTGCGCGAAGATGGCAAGTTCCCCGCCACCATCGACCAGTGGCTCCAGGGCGCCGACGAGCTGCCCGGCAGCTGGTGGCCCGATTGGATGGACTGGCTGGCCAAGAGTGGCGGCAAAAAAGTGGCCGCGCCCAAGAGCTACGGCAAGGCCCGCACGGCCTACAAAGCCATGGAGCCGGCACCGGGCAGCTACGTCAAGGCCAAGGCCTGACAAGGCGGCCAGTGCATGCAAAAGGCGACCGCTGTGTCGCCTTTTTGCTGCGCCAGCCAAGAAGTTCGGGCCGGGCTGCGTTGTGTTAAAACTGCAGCCGGTCGCCGTGCCTGGCCAGCCCAAGCTGGCTTGTTGCAATGCAATAATAGTGAAAATACCGGGCCTCAAAAACCCAAGCCCCTTAGCTGCAAAGCTAGACCTTTGGCGCGCCAGCGTCTGTTTGTAAAGGAAGAACCATGGAAGACATCGTCATCATTTCGGCCGTGCGCACGGCAGTGGGCAAGTTTGGCGGCTCGTTGGCCAAGGTGCCGGCTACGGAGCTGGGCGCGACGGTAATCAAGGAAGCGCTGGCCCGCGCCAAGGTGGGGGCTGATCAGGTGGATGAAGTCATCATGGGCCAGGTGCTGGCTGCGGGTGTGGGCCAGAATCCGGCACGCCAGGCCATGATCAAGGCCGGCGTGGACAAGAAAACGCCAGCGCTGACGATCAACGCCGTCTGCGGCTCTGGCCTGAAATCGGTCATGCTGGCTGCGCAATCCATTGCCAACGGCGATGCTGACGTGGTGGTGGCTGGCGGCCAAGAGAACATGAGCCTGTCGCCGCACGTGCTCAACGGCTCGCGCGACGGCCAGCGCATGGGCGACTGGAAGATGACCGACACCATGATCGTCGACGGCCTGTGGGACGTGTATAACCAGTACCACATGGGCATCACCGCGGAAAACGTGGCCAAGGAATTCCATATCGACCGCGAAAAGCAAGATGCCTTCGCGTTGGCCAGCCAGCAAAAGGCGGCTGCTGCACAAGATGCGGGCAAATTTGCCGACGAAATCGTGACCGTGAGCATTGCGCAGCGCAAGGGTGACCCGATCGAGTTCAAGGCCGACGAATACATCAACCGCAAAACCAATGCCGACGCTCTGGGCGGCCTCAAGCCCGCTTTTGACAAGGCCGGCTCGGTCACCGCAGGCAACGCCTCGGGCCTGAACGACGGCGCCGCTGCCGTGGTGGTGGCCAGCGGCAAAAAGGCCAAGGAACTGGGCGTTCAGCCGCTGGCCCGCATCGTCGGCTTCGCCACCGTGGGCCTGGACCCCAAGATCATGGGCATGGGCCCGATGGTGGCCGTGCGCAAGGTGCTGGACAAGACCGGCTGGAAGAAGGAAGAGGTCGATCTGTTCGAGCTGAACGAAGCCTTTGCCGCCCAGGCTTGCGCCGTCAACCAGGAGCTGGATCTGGACACCAGCAAGGTCAACGTCAACGGCGGTGCGATTGCCATTGGCCACCCGATCGGCGCATCTGGCGCCCGTATTCTGGTGACGCTGCTGCACGAGATGCAGCGCCGTGGCTCCAAGCGCGGCATTGCCGGCCTGTGCATTGGCGGCGGCATGGGCGTCGCCTTGGCAGTGGAACGCGCCTGAGCGGCGCCCGCTCGTCGCCCCCAGCCATGAGAAGAGGGCGGCGATAGCCGTAAAAACCGCTCGAATTCAAACGAAAAAAAACGCGCTCTCCGGAGCGCGTTTTGTTGTCTGCACAAAACAGAACAGCGCGGAATTGACCTGCAGACAAGAATCTGCGCGCTTGGCGTAAACGAGGATTTGCGGCCGCGCTTTCTTGGTTACAGTGGTAGAGCGCTATCAGTTTCGCGCTAGACCAAGGAGATTTCGAATGAGTCAAAAAGTGGCCTATGTAACCGGCGGTATGGGAGGCATTGGGACGGCCATTTGCCAACGTTTGCACAAAGATGGATTCAAGGTGATTGCGGGCTGCGGCCCCACGCGTGATTTCCAGAAATGGCTGGACGAGCAAAAGGCACTGGGCTACACCTTCTACGCATCGGTGGGCAACGTCGGCAGTTGGGATTCCACGGTCGAGGCCTTCGCCAAGACCAAGGCCGAACACGGCACGGTCGATGTGCTGGTGAACAATGCCGGTATCACCCGCGATCGCATGTTCATCAAGATGACGCCCGATGACTGGCAAGCCGTGATCGAAACCAACCTGAACTCCATGTTCAACGTGACCAAGCAGGTCGTCGGTGACATGGTGGAAAAAGGCTGGGGCCGCATCGTCAACATCAGCTCGGTCAACGGCGCCAAGGGCCAGGCCGGCCAAACCAACTACTCGGCTGCCAAGGCCGGTATGCACGGTTTCTCGATGGCGCTGGCCCAAGAGCTGGCAGGCAAGGGCGTCACGGTCAACACCGTCAGCCCGGGCTACATTGGCACCGACATGGTCAAGGCCATCCGCCCTGACGTGCTGGAAAAGATTGTTGGCACCATCCCGATGAAGCGCCTGGGCGAGCCCAAGGAAATCGCTTCCATCATCGCCTGGCTGGCATCGGAAGACGGCGGCTATGCCACCGGCGCCGAGTTCTCGGTGAACGGCGGCTTGCACACGCACTAAGCCTGCGCTAACCAGCCAACAAAAAACGCGCCTTCGGGCGCGTTTTGTTTTGTCTGGAGCGGGTGAAGGGAATCGAACCCACGTTATTTGCTTGGGAAGCAAGAGTCCTACCATTGAACGACACCCGCCTATGCTGCGCTGGCAGTTTGCAGCGCTGGTAGTGCGGGGGAATTCTACATCGCATTTGTCCCGGCATGGAGCAAGAAGGCACGCGCCCAAGCCAGCGTGGCTAACGCAGTTGTCGCCGATGTACCAGCAAAAGCGTTGCATTTTTTGATCTGCGGCACGCAATGAGCAACTGTCCGCTCAGGCGCAAAACCAAGGCCGTGGGCAGGAGTCCAACCTGAGATGCCAGCGCAAACCATTGCGGATCTTGGTTGCGCATCACGCGGGTGGCCAAGGCACAGCCATTGAGGCATTCAGCCTTGGCACCCCACCACCGTTCTGGTTTCAAGGTTCACTGCTTGGGAGATGAGAGATGCGTTTGCGACAAGGCTTGCTGGCGATGGTTTGTGGGGCAGCGTGCGGGCTGGCATCGGCCCAGGTGTACCGTTGTGTCGACAGCAGCGGCCAAGCATCGTTCAGCGATCAGGCATGTACCGAAGCAGGCATGCGGGGCGAGCAGATCCAAAAAGCGCTGACGCCGCAAGAAAAGGCCGAGCAGCAGGCCCAGGCCAACGAGGCCTTGATGCGCCAGCAGTTGCGCCGCGCCCAAGAGCGCGAGCAGGCCATGGAAAAAGCCCAAGCGCAACTGGCCGCCCGCACCATGCCTGCGCCCAGCAACCCCAGCCAAAGCATTGAGTGCCATGAGGCCCGAAAGGATCTGGATTTTGTCGCCAGCATTCGTTCGCTGTCTGATTTTGACAAGCGCGTGCGCATGAACGCCGCCATTGCCACCACCAACGCCGCTTGCGGTACCAACACACCGCTGCTGCAAGAGCCCGCTAATCCGTATGGCGGGCGCCCATTGCGCCGCTGTCACCGCCAAGGATCTGGTCAGATTTGCTATTGACGGCAAGCCAAATACAAAAAAGCGCAGCGGGCCCAAATGCTCGCTGCGCTTGTGCGCGGGCATATCAGTAAATCCAAGGCACGCCGTAGTACTCATTCACCTTGCGGCCGTACTCGTCGTTGTAGTCTTGGGCAGCGTTGCGCTCGTGCTTGGGCGCATTTTCCAGCTGTTCCTTGCTCAGGCTGACCACGTAGCCGCCGAGATCGGTGTCGTACTTCATGGTGTCCCAAGGCAGCGGGTAGACATCGCTGCCCAGGCCCAGAAAGCCGCCAAATTCCATGACTGCGTAGCGCACCTGGCCGGAGAGTTTGTCGATCAAGAGCTTTTCCACCGAGCCCAGTTTTTCGCCATTCGGGTTGTAGACCGTGGTGCCATGAACGCGGTCCGAGGAAATGACGGTGGATACGGTATTGACGGTATGCATAGCGTCCTCCTGTGTTTGCGGGGTTGACAGAAAGACAATGCAAGCGCGGGAGCTACCTGCTATTGCCTTGCAACCATGCTAAAAGCCTGTTCGCAGGCGGAGGGTAGTCGTGCTGTTGCCATGGCCGTAGGACATGTCGCACCCGGAGCAAGCCCGGCGTAACGGATTCAAACTCGCGCGCGGGGTTTGGCGGGCAGGTTCCAGGCTTGCTTCTTTTCGTCGAGCGGCTGCAATTGCCATTGCCCACTCTCGGCTTCGCGTTGCACGTCGATGCGCTTGGCGGTGTACTTGGCCACGCACTCGAGTTTGCGCAAATCGGTTTCTTGCAAGCTGGGGTCGGCGGCGGTGCTGAAGCAGCACAGGGTGCCGTAGATCTTGCCATCAGCCAGCACAATGGGCGTGCTCAGGTGGGCGCCCACGCGGAAAGGCACCTTGGGCAGAATGTCTTTTTCTGCGCAGGTGGCAGCGTCGTTCACCAGGCGCGGCAGGCGGCCGTCGAGCACGCATTGGCAGAAAGAGGATTCGAGCGACGAGCCGCCGCCGGTTGCTATCAAGGCGCGGTCAGGCTTGTGGTTGACGTACTTGAACATGCGCTGGCCGTCGCGGATCTCGGAGACAAAGATCACATCCATGTTCAGGTGTTGGCGCAGGCCTTGCAACACATCTTTCACGTTCTGGTCGATCAGCGTGTCGGAGCCTTCGGCCGTTGCCACCAACATTTCGCTTATCGCCACTTCCAGTGCGTCCGGAGCGTAATCCCACAAATGAATAGCCATTTCAATCTCCAACAATCCCTCGTTGGGGCAGGTACGTGCCTGCGCCATTTTGTTGACAGATTTTAACGTTGGCAGTAGCAGTGCAAGAGTGCATTGCAGAGTTTCATCAGGCTGCAACTTGGCATCGCTGCAGTCTATGTGGCGCGCTTTAAAGTGCTCAAAAGGGCTCGTGCAACCAGCCTATGCGGCCCTGCGCAAGGTCATTCATACGCTCTATAAAAGCAGGGGCGGCGCTGGCAACAATGTCCAGCTCGGCCCGCACCTGGCTGCCGTGTTCTATGCTTTGCAATTGGGCTTGCGCCAGTGTGATCTCGCGGCGAAGCGTGCCTTCCAGCGCATATGGAATCTCGCATTGGAGGCGGGCAAGCGTCTGCCGCTCCACTTTTTCTGCCGTCAACAAGGCCTGTGCGACGGCATCGGTATAGGCGCGCACCAAGCCGCCTGCACCGAGTTTGACGCCGCCGAAATAGCGCACCACGGTGGCCAGTGCTCCTTCCAGCTGCTGGTGGCGCAGCACATCGAGCATCGGGCGGCCGGCGGTGCCGCTGGGTTCACCGTCGTCCACGGCAGCTGACTGGCCGCCAGCCAGCAAGGCCCAGCAGACATGGTTCGCACCGGGGTGTTCCTGGCGCAGCGATTGCACGATGGCTTGTGCTTGCGCTCGGTCTTGCACCGGTTGTACGCAAGCGATGAAACGGCTTTTCTTGATGATCAGTTCGTGGTGGACGGCCTGGGCCAGGGTGTAGGGCATCGGACAGAGTTAAGACGTTTGCTTACAGGCAATGGTGTCAACGCAACAGCCATGTCATGCGTTGGACACATACCATTGTTTCAATAACGGGGCTGCCAGAGCAAGCAGCCAGTTCAGCAAACAGGGACAACGAGGCAAGGCGCGAGTCTACCTCGATTCTTTTTATCCACCTTCAGCCCTTTTACCAGCCAGATCTTACTTTCGGAGAGTGCATATGCAACACCAACTGCAAACCAACTTGGACGCCTTGAACAACCATGGCTTCGGTCGTGCAGACATGGAGCTGCCTGCCTATGCCGCCGAAATGGTTGCTGCGCTGCCGCCTCACGCCAGTGCCAATGACGACGACGGCTACGTCGATCTGGCCCAGCGCGTGCGCGAATGCGGCGAGTGGTAATAACCGCCAGCATGGCTTGAACCGGCCATGCCAGCCACCAGGGCAGCTTCGGCTGCCCTTTGTTTTGGCCGCTGGCAGGCGCTTTCGGGTCATTCATGCGACAATGGCGGTCTTGTTGATGCAGCGCAATATAAAGACTTGGGCAGACCGCTTGCTTGCCCGCGCTGCCACTGGCGCCAACTACAAAACCCATAGCAGCTATTCCCGCAAAAAAGCGCATTGCGGACGGTTTCCCTAAAATATTGGGCCTGCTTTTGCCCCGCCAGGCTCCGCTTGCGCTGCTGTACCCCGAAACATTGCCATGACTGCTCCGATCGACGTTTCTTTTTTTGAACGTGCTGCCAAACCGCTGACCAGTTACAAACCGTACTGGGCCAAGCGCTTTGGCCCGGCACCGTTCCTGCCCATGAGCCGGGCCGAGATGGACCAGCTCGGCTGGGACAGCTGCGACGTGATCCTGGTGACGGGCGACGCCTATGTAGACCACCCCAGTTTCGGCATGGCCGTGATCGGCCGCGTGCTGGAGGCGCAGGGCTTTCGCGTGGGCATCATTGCGCAGCCCGATTGGACCAGCGCCGAGGCTTTCAAAGCGCTGGGCAAGCCCAATCTGTTCTGGGGCGTGACGGCTGGCAACATGGATTCGATGATCAACCGCTACACGGCTGATCGCAAGATTCGCAGCGACGACGCTTACACGCCCGGCGATGTGGCCGGCAAGCGCCCGGACCGTGCCGCCATCGTCTACTGCCAGCGCTGCCGCGAGGCTTACAAAGACGTGCCGATCGTGCTCGGCGGCATTGAAGGTTCGCTGCGCCGTATTGCGCATTACGACTACTGGAGCGACAAGGTACGCCGCTCGATCGTGGTGGACAGCAAGTGCGACATTCTGCTGTACGGCAACGCCGAGCGCGCTTTGGTGGAAGTGGCGCACCGCATTGCTGCGCGTGAGCCGGTGGAGCAGATTACCGATGTACGCGGTACCTCGTTCTTCCGCCGTGCTTCGGAAGAAGGCTGGTTTGAGGTGGATTCGACCACGGTCGACGAGCCCGGCGAAGTAGAGCCGCACATCAACCCCTATATGACAACCAGCGAGCAGGCCGAGGCCCAAGGCCAGAGCTGCTCCAAGGAAGAGGGCGCTGCCAACACGGATGCCGCCGCGGCTGCCCCCGTGCAAACCATTCAGTTTGTGCCCAACCTGTCGCTGCGCCACAAGAGCAAACTGCCTCCGCGCGACCGCACCGTGCTGCGCCTGCCCAGCTACGAAGAGGTCAAGAGCGACCCGATTCTGTACGCCCACGCCAACCGGGTGCTGCACCTGGAAACCAACCCCGGCAACGCCCGTGCGCTGGTGCAAGCCCATGGTGAAGGCCTGACTGCGCGCGATGTGTGGATGAACCCGCCTCCCATCCCGCTGACCACGGCCGAGATGGACTGGGTCTTCGGCCTGCCATACGCCCGCAGCCCGCACCCGGCCTACGCCGACGAAAACGGCAGCCACGACGGCGAAACCAAGATTCCCGCCTGGGAGATGATCCGCACCTCGGTCAACATCATGCGCGGCTGCTTTGGCGGCTGTACCTTCTGCTCCATCACCGAGCACGAAGGCCGCATTATCCAAAGCCGCTCGGAAGACTCCATCATCCAGGAGCTCGAAGAGATTCGCGACAAGGTCAAAGGCTTTACCGGCACCATCTCCGACCTGGGCGGCCCCACGGCCAACATGTACCGCTTGGGCTGCCGCGATCCCAAGATCGAGGCCGCCTGCCGTAAGCCCAGCTGCGTGTTCCCCGGTATCTGCCCGAACCTGCACACCGACCACGGCCCGCTCATCAAGATCTACCGCCGCGCACGCAAGCTGCCTGGTATCAAGAAGATTCTGATCGGCTCCGGTCTGCGTTATGACTTGGCGGTCAAATCGCCCGAATACGTGAAAGAGCTGGTGCAGCACCACGTGGGCGGTTACCTGAAGATTGCGCCCGAGCACACCGAGCAAGGCCCGCTCACCAAGATGATGAAGCCGGGCATCGGCAGCTATGACAAGTTCAAGCAACTGTTCGAGAAGTTCAGCGAAGAGGCGGGCAAAAAGCAGTTCCTGATCCCGTACTTCATCGCCGCTCACCCCGGCACCAGCGATGAAGACATGATGAACTTGGCCATCTGGCTCAAGAAGAACGGCTTCCGCGCCGACCAGGTGCAGACCTTCTACCCGAGCCCCATGGCCACCGCTACCGCCATGTACCACAGCGGCCGCAACACCTTGACCAAGGTGCGCCGCGAGATGCGTGACGAGCAGGAAGAGCGCGTCGACATCGTGCGCGGTGAAAAGCGTCGCCGTCTGCACAAGGCCTTTTTGCGCTACCACGACCCGAACAACTGGCCACTGCTGCGCGAGGCCTTGAAGGCCATGGGCCGTGCCGACTTGATCGGCAATGGCAAGCAGCACCTGATCCCGACCTTCCAGCCGCTGGTCGATGGCAGCTACCAAAGCGCCCGCAAGAAGAACAGCACCGACGGCAAAACCGGTGGCGGCATGGGCTACACCGTCAACAAAGACGGCAAGGCCGTGGCCGTGCGCCGCCGCACGCCTGACGCCAGCGCCCAGGAGCCGCGTGGCGACGTGCGCTTCCGTAGCCCCGCCCCCAAGCCCGGCCAAATGCTGACGCAGCATACCGGCTTGCCACCGCGCGCTGGCGTCAAACCCAAAGGCCCCGGCAAGCCTACCTTCAAGGCCGCTGGCAAGCCCGCCAGCAAACCCGGCGCTGGCCGCAAGCCGCGCTAAATACCAGTAACAACGCCCCGATCACGGGGCGTTTTGTTTGGGTCTGTGCGCCCTCAAGCGGCCTTGAAACGAGGGCTGCTCAGCGCCGTGTTAGCGCTGGTCTGCGCGCTGGCCACAGCTTGGGCGGCCACTGCTGGCGTAGCGCTCACGCCTGGGAAAGGCTTGGGCGCGCCAATCGCGTAGCCCTGCGCATAGTCCACGCCCATTTGGCGCAGCATGTCCACAATCTCGGGCGTGGCGGCGAACTCGGCGATGGTCTTCATGCCCAGCGCGTGGCTGAGGTGGTTGATGGCTTCAACCATGGCGCGGTGGGCGGGCTCGCGCCGCATGTCGGCCACGATCGCGCCGTCGATCTTGAGGAAATCTACCGGCAGGTTTTTCAGCGAGCCAAAGGACGAGACGCCCGAGCCGAAATCGTCCATCGAGAACTTGCAGCCCAAAGCCTTGAGCGCTTTGACCAGGCGGATGGCGTTGGGCAAGTGTGTGATGGCCGCCGTCTCGGTGATTTCAAAGCACAGAATGCGTGGGTTGACGCCGTGCTGCTCGATCTGGTGGCGCAGAAAATCGAGCAGTTTCTCGTCGCCCAGCGTGGTGCCCGAGAGGTTGATGGCGCAGCACGAGATGGGCATGACCGGCCAGTCTTTTTGCATCTGGGCCAGGGTCGCCAGTGTTTTGCTCACCACCCAGCGGTCGACCAGTGGCATCAGGCCATAGCGCTCGGCTGCGGGGATGAAGTGCACCGGGCTGATCAGGCTGCCGTCGGGCATGCGCATGCGCATCTGAATCTCGATGTGCTGGCCGTGGCCGGCGGTCTGGTCGGCCGCGCTGTTGAGCGCCTGGATGGGCTGCGCATGCAAGATGAACAGATCGTTTTCCAGCGCCGCCTTGATGCGCTCGAGCCATTCCATCTCGCCCACATGGCGGGCTATTTCCTGGTCAACCAGCGGGTCGTAGGCATAGACGGTGTTGCGCCCGCGCTGCTTGGCGCCATAGCTGGCCATATCAGCCACGCGAAACACTTCTTCGACCGAATCGAGCGGCGCCACCAGCTTGACCAGGCCAATGCTGATGCTGGAGCTGAGGCTGCGCTCGCCCCATTGCAGGCGCACATGCTGGGCGGCATCGCGGATCTGTTCGGCCAACTCTACCGCTACCTCGAAAGGGCAGTGCTCCAGCAAGATCGCGAACTCGTCGCCGCCTACGCGGGCCAGCGTGTCTTCGGCGCGCAGGCCGTGCTGCAGCATGGTGCTGATGGCGCGCAGCATGGCATCGCCCGCTGAATGGCCGCTGGTGTCGTTGATCACCTTGAACTGGTCCAGATCCAGGTACATCATGGCGCCGCGGCAGTTGTCGGCTTGCGCAGGCTGCTGCAACAGCAGGCCGAGGCGGCGCTCGAACTCGTAGCGGTTCACCAGGCCGGTCAGCTGGTCGTGCGTGGCTTGCCAGGCCAGCTCGCGCATGAAGGTTTGCTCCTGGCTCACATCGTGGAACACAAACACGGCTTCTTGCGTGCCCGTGTGTGCGCCAATCGGCGTATAAGCGATTTTGATCTGGCGCGCGCGCTGGTGGCTGTCGTAAATGGTGAACAGCGTATCGCTGCTCAAGGCCTTGCCGCTGAGGGCATCGAGTATCGCGGCCTGCACCATGGGAGCGCCGGGCTCGGCAGGCGGTGCGCGCAGCTGGTCTGCCAGGTTGCGCATCAACAATTGCTCGGTGCTGGAGCCCAGCAACTGCTCGGCGGCCTTGTTCAAGTAGAGCACATCGCCAGCCTCGTTGGTGGTGATGACAGCATCGCCAATGGCGGCCAGCGTCGTCGTGGCTCGCTCGCTGACCACGCCCAGCTCGTCTTCCGCATCCTTGGTGTCGCGCTGCAGGCGGCTGGTGTGCCACATCAACAGCACCAACATGGCCAGTGCGCCGCCAATATTGATGGCCCAGAGCACCACCTTGAGCCCGCGCGAGGCATCGCCCAATTGCTGAGAGAAATTTTGCTCGGCTGAGGCCAGTTGCTTTTGCAGTGCATTGATCTGGGCCAGCCAGCTTTGCTGCTGCTCGTGGCTGGGCGCACCAAGCTGCACGCTGGAGTGGATGTTGCCGGCCAGGGTTTGCAGCTCCAGCAGGGCTTCGTCGCTGTTGCGCCAGCGCTCCATCAGCGTGCGCATCATATCGGTGTCGCGCAAGCGCTCGGACAGCCAGATCAGACCTTTGATTTCTTCGGGCTCATTGCCGCCTTGCAGCAAGAGCAGTGAGGCTTGCGGGTAGGCTTTGCGGCCTTCGGCCTCGATCAGCTTGCGGGCCTGCATGTCGCTCATGGGCACGCGCAGGCCCTGGTGAAACTGCTCGTAGGCCTCGACATTGCCGGTGGTGGCGTAATGGCTCAGCGCATACACCGCATCTTTTTGGCCCTTGCTCCACTGGTTCTCGGCACTGCTGAAGGCGCGCAGCGCGCCCAGCATCTGCAGGCTGCCAATGGCCAGCGCCGTCTGCACAATGGCCAGAGCAATGAAAGGCCAGACACTGCCCAGTGTGCGGAGCACACGGACAAAGGGCGAAGCAACGTCTTTGGCGGCCTGGCTGCTGAGCGGGCTGGGGCGCTGGGACGCGTAGTAATCCATGGTTTTATCTAAGCGCCAGGCCAGCCACCGCGGTGCAGCGGTAGCAAGGTGAACAAACTGAAAACACGAAGTGGCATGGCAACTCCACAAACAGACTAAGGGGCAGGCACTGGCACTGCAAATACTAGATAAATTTCATTGCATGAATTTTATGGATAGATCATAACTATTTTCTGTAGGCAAGGAGGACATTCAGATCAAGGTGTTTGTGCGCAATGACAAGGGATTGTCCCGATTGGCCTTGCGTTCGGCTGACGCCCCTACCGCCCGAAGGGCCCGCCAAGGGAGCGCACAGCGCCCATTGCAGCGGTTTGCCACGGCGCCATGTGCAGTGCAGCATTTGTGCCGCGGTCGCAGCGGAAGCTTGGCACAATGTCGGGGTTGGCGTGGCGTGCAGCCGCGCTCGTCACTTGCAAGCTATACAAGGAGAATCCATGTCTGCAGCACGCCCCTTCCGGGTTTTGGGAATCCAGCAAGTCGCCATTGGCGGCACCGACAAAGCGCGTATGAAAAAGCTTTGGGTCGATATGTTGGGCCTCACCCAGACCGGCACCTTCCAAAGCGAGCGTGAGAACGTGGACGAAGACATTCTGGCCATGGGCAAGGATGCATTCAAGGTGGAAGTGGACATCATGCAGCCCATGGACATCGAGAAAAAGCCCGCCGTGCACACCACGCCTCTCAACCACATCGGCCTGTGGATCGATGACCTGCCCAAAGCCGTGGAATGGCTCACAGCCAACGGCGTGCGCTTTGCGCCTGGTGGCATCCGCAAAGGCGCAGCCGGTTACGACATCACCTTTTTGCACCCCAAGAGTAACGACGAGTTTCCGATTGCCGGCGAAGGCGTGCTGATCGAGCTGGTGCAAGCGCCGCCCGAAGTCATCGCCGCACTCGGCTGATCCCTCAGCGATTCCTCAGCGGATAGCGTGAACCCTCGACCTGCGCGGAGCAGAGCATGCTGAACAATCCCGTCATCCCGGTGCTGCGCAGCTTTGACGCTGCCAAAGCCGCCGAGTTCTACCAAGGCTTTCTGGGCTTTGCCCAGGATTGGAAGCACCGCTTTGGCGAGGATTTTCCGCTCTACCAGCAAATCAGCCTGGCCGGGCTTGGTGGCCAGCGCTGCGTTTTGCACCTGAGCGAACACCACGGTGACGCCTGCCCGGGCGCCACCGTACGCATCGCCTGGGCCGGGCTGGCTGCTTTCCAGCAAAGCCTGCTGGCGCAAAACTACCGCAACGCCAAACCGGGACTGGAAACCATGCCTTGGGGCATGCAAGAGATGCGGCTGGCCGATCCGTTCGGCAACCATCTGGTGTTTTTTGAAGAGCTCCAGCCGCCTGAGCGCTGAAGCTGGGCGTTCAGCGCGGCGGCGCTAAGCCGCGCCGACACTTCTCTCGCGCTGCACACTCGCGGCAAAGCGCTTTCCTTCATTGGTTCAGCACCGCTTTTGCCTGCAAGCCTTCCGGCTTTGACTGCTGCAGGGCTCCTATTTTGCACTTGCAGCACAGCGACAACGCTGAACCAGCGCACCAACAGCAGCGGCCGTGCCAAGCCTCACCAATGCCCTGTATTCCAGTCGGGATTGTCATGGGCTCAGTCGGACGATTAGCTCTCTTTTTCTGCCACCGTCCATTGGCGTGAACGGTCAAAAACGCGTTCTCCAGCTCAGCCAGGCACCCGGAATGCAGCTGCGTGCGCTGAACGCTGGGCAACGTCGGTCAAACCCCACCAGTTTTGCGCGAGTGGGCAGCGGTAATGCCTGCAAATAGCTGCTGGTTGTTGCCATTTTTCGCCTTTGTCGCTCATTCTGTAGGCAAAGTACCAGTTATTGCGCTCAAAAATATGCTTGGCGGGAAAGCTGCCAAGAGCCTGGTTGTCAGGCATCGGAGAGCCTTGGAGCGCGCCACTTCTGCTTCAACAATGGCTGCTGTTTTCGACCACCAGGAGCAGAGATGCAGCCAATTACCCAGCCCCACGAACAGACCGTGCACTGGCAGCCCTCAGAAAAAAGCCGAACGCAGTCTGCACAACCAGCAGTGCGCTGGCCCGTCACTGCTGTTCAGCAGTTGCTGGATCTGCCATTTTTGGAGCTGATGCACCGCGCCCAAACCGTGCACCGCGAGCATTGGCCGCAAGGCGATATGGAGTTGGCGACGTTGCTCTCCGTCAAAACCGGTGGCTGCCCGGAAAACTGCGGCTACTGCCCGCAGGCCGCCGAGTTTGATACCGGCGTGAAAGCCGAAAAGCTGATGAGCGTGGCCGAGGTTCAGGCCGCCGCCCAGGCGGCCAAAGACGCTGGTGCCAGCCGTTTTTGCATGGGCGCGGCCTGGCGTGCGCCCAAGGACCGCGATATTGAGAAGATGGCCGAGCTGATTGGCGCCGTCAAAAGCCTGGGCCTGCAAAGCTGCGCCACCTTGGGCATGCTGCAAGCGCACCAGGCCGAGGCATTGCGTGCGGCCGGGCTGGATTACTACAACCACAACCTCGATACCGCGCCCGAGTACTACAGCGATGTGGTCAGCACGCGCCAATACGAGGACCGGCTGGACACGCTGGCCCATGTGCGCGCCGCAGGCATCAGTGTGTGCTGCGGCGGCATCATCGGCATGGGCGAGGCGCCGGTGCACCGCGCCGGCTTGTTGGCGCAACTCGCAAACATGGAGCCGTATCCCGAATCAGTACCAATCAACAGCCTGGTGCGCGTACCGGGCACGCCGCTGGCCGACAGCGAGCCGGTGGACCCGCTGGATTTTGTGCGCGTGATTGCCGTGGCCCGCATCCTGATGCCCAAGGCGCGCGTGCGCCTGTCCGCCGGCCGCCAACAATTGGGCGAAGCGGTGCAGACCTTGTGCTTTCTGGCGGGCGCCAACTCCATCTTCTATGGCGACAAGCTGCTAGTCACCGGCAACCCCGAGGCTGATGCAGATGCGCAGTTGCTGGCCAAGCTGGGTATGGCTACGAGCAAGCAAGCGGTGTCGGCGCCTTAACCGTAGTGCACTGACAGCGCTTTTACCGCAAGCGCTGTCGGTGCTGCATCAACGGCGAGCGCCGTGGGCCTTGAGTGCGCTGGCGATCTCGGGCACCAGAGCCGGGCCTTTGTAGATCAGGCCGGTGTAGATTTGCACCACATCGGCGCCGGCCTTGATTTTTTCGACCGCATCGGCACCGCTCAAAATGCCGCCCACGCCGATGATCGGGAACTGGCTGCCCAAGGCGCTGCGCAGTTGGCGGATGACGGCGTTGCTCGCCTCGAACACCGGGCGGCCCGAGAGGCCACCGGTTTCTTCGGCGTGTTGCAGGCCTTTGACTGCATCGCGGCTGATGGTGGTGTTGGTGGCGATGACACCATCCATGCCATGCGCCTTGAGGCTGTTGGCGATGACGGTGACTTGCTCTTCCGTCAAATCCGGCGCGATTTTGAGGAACACCGGCTTGTGCTTGCCGTGTTCGCGCGCCAGCTGCTCGCGGCGGGCCACCAGTGCGGAGAGCAGGGCGTCCAGCGCTTCGTCGCTTTGCAGGGCGCGCAGGTTCTTGGTGTTGGGCGAGCTGATGTTGACGGTGATGTAGTCAGCGTGCGGATACACCGCGTCCAGGCACTTGAGGTAATCGCTGGTGGCGTCCTCAATGGGGGTGAGTGCATTTTTGCCAATGTTCAGACCCAGGAGCAGCGGCTGGGCCTGCTTGCGGAACTGGGCGCGCTTGACGTTGGCGATAAAGGCTTCAAGCCCTTCGTTGTTAAAGCCCAGGCGGTTGATCAGCGCATCGCGCTCGGGAATGCGGAACATGCGCGGCTTGGGGTTTCCAGGCTGGGCCAGCGGCGTAACGGTGCCCACTTCCACAAAGCCAAAGCCCATGGCGCCCAGGCCGTCAATGACGCGGGCATTTTTGTCCAGCCCGGCGGCCATGCCCACGCGGTTGGGGAACTGCAGGCCGGCCAGCGTCACCGGGTCGGCAATGCGGCTTTGGCGCCAGGCGCAGGCCAGGGGCGAGTTCTGGCCCTTGGCCAGCATGTCCATGGTGAACTCGTGCGCAGCCTCGGGCTGCATGCCAAACAAAATAGCTCGGGACAGGGAATAGGGGATCAGAGACATGGGATGGGATAATTGCGCAATTGTTTGTATTTTCGCTGATCCGACAGCACCAACATGACTCAAGACGAATTAAAGGCCGAAGTGGGCCGCGCTGCGCTGCAATATGTGGTGGCCGGTGAGATTGTAGGCGTGGGCACCGGCTCCACGGTGAACAAGTTCATCGACGCACTGGCCAGCATCAAGGACCAGATTCCGGGCGCTGTCTCCAGCTCCGTGGCCAGCACCGAGCGCCTGCAGGCGTTGGGCATTAAGGTGTTCGACGCCAATGAAGTGAGCAATCTGGCCGTGTATATCGACGGCGCTGACGAGATCGATCACCAAGGCTATATGGTCAAAGGCGGCGGCGCGGCACTGACGCGAGAGAAGATCGTCGCCTCGCTGGCTGAGCGCTTTGTCTGCATTGCCGATGCCTCCAAGCGTGTGCAGACCCTGGGCCAGTTCCCGCTGCCGGTCGAGGTGATCCCGATGGCTGCCGCACAAATTGCCCGCCGCTTTGCCGCCAAGGGTGGTAAAGCCACGTTGCGCCTCAAAGACGGCCAGCCGCTGGTGACCGACAACGGCCAGCACATTCTGGATGTGACCGGCCTGGCTATCACCGACCCGCTGGCCTTTGAATCCGAAGTCAACCAATGGGCAGGCGTCATCACTGTCGGCGTGTTCGCGCACCAAAAAGCTGCCGTGTGCTTGCTGGGCACCGAGCAAGGCGTGCAGACGCTCGAATTCTGAGCATTCCCCATCCTGTGCCAAGAGGCGACTGCGGTCGCCTTTTTTGTTGCGCAAAAGTTGCAGGGCCGGGGTTTGGGCCTGCCTTCTCTTAAGATGGTTGCCAGCCTGCGGTGCTGCCGGAGGGTGGCATCTCAGCGCTCTTGCCGATAAGACATAACAGGAGAGAAGCATGAAGACGCACTACGCAAAATGGCTGGGGGTGCCAGCGCTGGTCTTGCTTTTGAGCGCTTGCAGTGGCGAGCCTTCCGAAGGCGATATGCGTGCCGCCGTGGAGAAAGAGGTGGTTGAGGCCAATAAGGCCACGGCCATGCTGGGCGCTGATATGAAGACCAAGCTGCACTCTTTCAAAAAGGTGGGATGCAAGGCCGATGGCGACAACGCTTACCGCTGCGATGTAGAGATGGATATGGAGGCGCCGCTGGTCGGGCGCAAGAAAGTGGTGGCACCGATGCGCTTTGTCAAAGGCTCGGATGGCTGGGTAGCGACCAACCGATAACATTCTTTGGGCCGGCAGATTGCCCGCCCTGAACGCAAAAAAGCCCGGTCGCAGTCTCTGCGCCGGGCGTTGTTTTTTGTGCAGGCAGTTTGCTGAGCTGGCGTTGGCCAGCAGGCGTGCTCAGAAGACGATGCCGGTCGGGTTGTCTGGTGTGACACGTTGCGGTGCCAGCGGTTCGCTGCTGGGTGCTTCGCTGGCGGCAGCCGGTTGTGCCTGGGCTGCAGCAGCCGGTTTGACGACCTTGGGGATCAGTGGCACGGCGGCCGCTTGGCGGTAGCTGGCAGGCAATTGCGACTTGGCCGGGTAGCCGGCGGCATCGAGGTACGAGCTCCAATCGTTTTCGCTGAAGCCGCTCAGGTGCTGGCCGCCGAGCGTGGCAAATGGGATGGTGCCGTCGGCATTGATCTTTTGCAGTGCCTTGATTTCGTCGTTGGATGTGACGGTTTTCTCGGCAAAGGGCACGCCCCGGCTTTGCAGGTAGTTGCGTGCGTTTTCGCAGGCGCTGCAGTTTTTGCCGGTGTAGAGCGTCACCGGGTATTTGCCGGCGGCTTGCTTGAGCTCCAGCGGCAAGCCTGCCAGATTGGGGCCGGCGGGCGCCGCAGCGCTGGCGGCGGAGACGGTTTGCGAAGGGGTATCTGCCGTGGGCGCACGGTCAGAGAAGGTGACTTTGCCATCCGGGCCGACGATGCGGTAGACCTGTTGCGCACCGGCCTGGCTGGCGGCGCAGGCCAGCAATGCAGATGCAAGCACGCTGGCGAAAGCTTTGATTGGCATGGATTTCCCTCGTTTTGCTTGGCTGTTTCCTTGCGCATTATGCCCAAAACAAAGGCCCCTGAGCTGCGCGCCCGGTGCGCAGCTCAGGGGCCGATTCAGTCTGGCTTGCGCCGTGTCAAGCGGCGACAGCTTCCGGTGCCATGCCTTGGTGGCGCAGCAAAGCGTCCAGTTGCGGCTCACGGCCGCGGAAGGCCTTGAACGACTCCATGGCCGGGCGGCTGCCACCGGCTTCCAAAATGGCTTGCAGGTAGCGCTGGCCTACCTCGGCATCCACCACATCGGTGCTGCCCTTGGCCTTGGCAGCTTCTTCAAAGCCGGCAAAGGCGTCGGCCGACAGCACTTCCGCCCACTTGTAGCTGTAGTAGCCAGCGGCGTAGCCACCGGCAAAGATGTGGGTGAAGGTGTTGGGCGTGCGGCTGAAGGCCGGTTGCGGCAGCACGGCCACTTGTTGGCGCACGTCGCGCAGCACGTCGTAAATGCTGGTGGCGCTGATGTTGTTGCCCGACAACTCGGTGTGGATGCGCATGTCGAACAGCGCAAACTCGATCTGGCGCAGCGTCTGCATGCCCGATTGGAAGTTCTTGGCGGCAATCATCTTGTCGTACAGCGCACGCGGCAGCGGCTCGCCGGTATCGACATGGGCGGTCATGTGGCTGAGCACTTCCCATTCCCAGCAGAAGTTTTCCATGAACTGGCTGGGCAGCTCCACCGCGTCCCATTCCACGCCGCTGATGCCGGAGACATCGCGCTCGTTCACCTGGGTGAGCATGTGGTGCAGGCCGTGGCCGGTTTCGTGGAAGAGGGTGATCACGTCGTCGTGCGTGAGCAGCGGCGGCTTGCCATCCACGCCGGCAGCAAAGTTGCACACCAGGTGGGCAATGGGGGTTTGCAGCTGGCCGTTGTCCGGGCGCAGCCAGCGCGTGCGCACATCGTCCATCCAGGCGCCGCCGCGCTTGCCGTTGCGGGCGGGCGGATCCAGGTAGAACTGGCCGACCAGCTCGCCTTTGCGCTCTATACGGTAGAACTCTACTGCCGGGTTCCAGACCGGTGCCTCGTCGCGCTTGATCTGCACGCCAAACAGGGTTTCAACAATGCGGAACAGGCCGGCCAGCACCTTGGGCGCAGGGAAATATTGCTTGAGCTCTTGCTCGCTGAAAGCGTAGCGCGCTTCCTTCAGGTGCTCGCCAATGTAGCCCCAATCCCAGGCCTGCGGATCGGCCAGGCCCAGCTCGGTCTTGGCGTAATCGCGCAGGTCTTGCACGTCTTTGGCGCCAAAGGGCTTGGCCTTGCCGGCCAGCTCTTGCAGAAAGTCGATCACTTGCTGCGAGGATTGCGCCATCTTGGGGGCTACCGACAGCTCGCCAAAATTGGCGTAACCGAGCAGCTGCGCTTCTTGCTCGCGCATTTTCAGGATGTCGACCATCAGCGGCGTGTTGTCGAGTTCGGCATTGCCAAATTCGCTGGCACGCGTGGTGTAAGCGCGGTAGAGCATTTCACGCAACGCGCTGCTCTTGGCAAACTGCATCACCGGCAGGTAGCAGGGGAACTTGAGCGTGAGCTTGTAGCCTTGCTTGCCATCGGCCTCAGCGCCGGCTTTGGCGGCAGCCACCACATCGGCGGGCACGCCGTCCAGCTCTTCGAGCGTGACGTAGTAGGCGAACTGGTCGGTGGCGTCCATCGCGTTTTCGCTGAACTTCTGGCAGGCGAGGGCGCTTTTCTCTTGCAGCTCGGCGTATTGCTCGCGGGCTGCGCCTTGCAGCTCAGCACCACCAAGCACAAAGTTGCGAATGGCGTTGTCCCAGGCCTGCTTTTGCTCGGCGTTGAGCGTGGCCGGGTCAATGGCTTTGTATTTGGCGTACAGCGCTTCGTCGGCGCCCAGCTGCGTCCAGAACGCGGTCACCTTGGGCATTTCGGCGTTGTAGGCGGCACGCAGCTCGGGCGTATCTGCCACCGAGTTGAGGTGGCCCACCATCCCCCAGGCACGGCCGAGCTTTTCGGTGGCCACATCCAGCACCTGGGCGATGGCCGTCCATTGCGCGGGAAACTCGGGTGCTGTGACGGTTTTCAGCGCGGCCTCGCTCTCGGCCAGCAACTGGTCGATGGCGGGCGCGATATGGTCGGGTTGAACCTGGTCAAAGCGGGGCAGGCCGCTGAAGTCGAGCAAAGGATTGGTCATGGTGCTGTTCATATGGGGCTGGGAGCCTCGCAATCAATACATTATTGGCACAAGGACTGAAAGCATGCTGACAGCCGGGCCATTCCCCAAATTGAAGCACAAAAAAAGCTGCTGGTGCTCGCCGAACAAGCACCAACAGCTATGGGTTTGATAGTTGTTGAAAATAGCGCCGGGCTGTAGCGCCCGGCAAGCTATAGCTATCAGACGCTATCAGGCGCGCTCGGCCGACTCCAGCGTGTTGACCATGAGCATGGTGATGGTCATCGGGCCCACGCCGCCGGGCACGGGGGTGATGTAGCCAGCCACCTCTTTGACGCCGTCAAAATCCACGTCGCCGCAGAGCTTGCCTTCGGCATTGCGGTTCATACCCACGTCAATTACCACGGCGCCGGGCTTGACCATGTCGGCCGTCAGCACATTGACCTTGCCCACGGCGGCCACCACGATGTCGGCTTGGCGCGTCATGGCACCCAGATCGGCCGTGCCGCTGTGGCAGACGGTGACGGTGGCGTTGGCGGCCAGCAGCATCATCGCCATGGGCTTGCCCACGATATTGGAGCGGCCGATGACCACGGCGTGCTTGCCACGCAGGTCTTTCATGCCGATGGATTCGAGCATCTTCATGCAGCCGTAGGGCGTGCAAGCCTTGAAGCCGACTTCGCCCACCATCAGCGCGCCGGCGCTGGCCACGTGGAAACCGTCCACGTCTTTCTTGGGCGAGATGGCTTCGATGACCTTGTGGTCGTCAATGTGCTTGGGCAGAGGCAGCTGCACCAGAATGCCGTGGATGCTGGGGTCGTTGTTGAGCGCTTCGACGCGGGCCAGCAGCTCGGCCTCGGTCATGCTGGCGTCGTACTTTTCCAGCACCGAATGGAAGCCGCATTCCTCGCAGCTCTTGACCTTGTTGCGCACATAGACCTGGCTGGCCTGGTTGTCGCCCACCAGGATCACGGCGAGGCCGGGGACGATGCCCTGGGCTTTGAGCTTGTCGGCGCGGGCCTTGACATCAGCGCGCAGTTGCTGGGAAAGGGCCTTGCCATCGATCAGTTGTGCAGTCATGTGGAAATCCAGATTTACCAAAAGAAAATGCGCCGTACCGCAGAGGTACAGCGCATTCAGCTATGAAAAGCGTAGTGTTTGTGCGGGCGGAAAGGCCGCTAATTTATCACGAGGCCTTGGCCGCAGCGTTGGAGCCGAGCGCAATCTTGAGCAGGTCGGCCACGGTATTAGCGCCCAGCTTTTCCATGATGTTGGCGCGGTGCGCCTCCACGGTCTTGATGCTGATGCCCAGATCGTCGGCGATCTGCTTGTTCAGGCGGCCAGCGACAATGCGCTCGAGCACCTGCGATTCGCGGCCGGTGAGCTTGGCCAGCAGGGCGTCGCGGCTGGCCGCTTGCTGGTGGCCGGCAAAAGCGTCGCGGGCCTTGTCGAGCATGCGCTCGACCAGGGTGTCCAGCTGGGCTTCGTCAAAAGGCTTCTGGATGAAATCCAGTGCGCCTTTTTTCATCGTGTCGACCGCCATCGGCACGTCGCCGTGGCCGGTGATGAAGACGATGGGCAGTGGTGATTTGTTTTCGATCAGGCGGTCTTGCAGCTCCAGGCCGCTCATGCCACCCATGCGGATGTCGACGATCAGGCAAGCAACTTCGCGGGCGTCGTAGCGAGCCAGAAACGACTCGGCCGAATCAAAGCAGCGTACGCGGTAATCCTTGCCCTCCAGCAGCCATTGCAGCGAATCTCGGACTGCTTCGTCGTCATCCACTACGTAGACCGTGCCCTTCTTCGGGATCAAGCTCATGCACAATTCCTTCTAATCAGTATTGTTTGCTATCGCGCTGGCGATTCAGCCGCAGCCGGGCGGCTTATGCCACCGGTAGCCAGAAGCTGAACTTACAACCCGTCACCTCGCTGCCATTGTAGAGGTTCTCTGCCTGCATGCGGCCGTGGTGAGACTCCACAATCGAGCGACACAGATTCAGGCCAATGCCCATGCCTTCGCTCTTGGTAGAGAAGAAAGCTTGAAACAATTTGTCCAGAACCTCGGGGGACAGACCGCGCCCTGTGTCTTGCACGGAAAACTCTATCACATCCGCGCCCTCGATCTTGCGTGGAACCACACGCAACTCCACCATACGCTGGTGCGGCGGTCTTTCTGCATTGGCAATAGACTCCGCACTGTTCTTCATCAAATTTATTAATACTTGCTCGATAAGAATGCTATCGACATGGATCTGCGGCAGTCGCGCGGCTACGTGGTGCGACAAGCGCACGTTGTGGCGTTTGAGCTCGATCGAGCCCAGCTCCACCGCTTCGCTGACGATGTCGCTCACATCGGCCAACGTGCGGTTGGGCTCGCTGCGTTTGACGAAGGAGCGGATGCGGTGAATCACCTGGCCGGCGCGCTGGGCCTGGTGGGCGGTTTTCTCCAGTGCGCCTAGCAATGCCTCTTCGCTGAGATTGCCGCTTTTTTGCCGCGAGATCATGCCGTTGCAGTAGTTGCTGATGGCTGACAGCGGCTGGTTGAGCTCGTGCGCCACGCTCGATGCCATTTCGCCCATGGTGACCAGGCGGCTCACGGTGGCGGCTTTCTCGGCCTGGCGGGCGGCTTGCTCTTCGGCCTGGCGGCGCTGCGTGATGTCGGTGGCAATCACCATTTGCGCCAGGCGCCCGTCCACCCAGTTGAGGTAGCGTGAGCGCACTTCCAGCCATTTGCCCAGCTCGGGGATGTAGATTTCGGCATTGCCGCTGACAGCGGTGGTGATCTCGTCGCTGGGCAGGCCCATCAGGCCGTCTTCGTCGTCCATGCTGGACGAGGCATTGCTGGTAGGCAGCACGCCCGCTTGCGCCACCAATTGCAGATGGCCGACAGTTTGCGAGCCGAACCATTGGCGGTAGAGCTTGTTGGCAAACAGCAGCTCGGCGCTGCCCAGCGGCGCGACCGATACCGATGCGTCCAGCGCTTCCAGCACGATGGTGAAGCGCTCGTAAGACAGCGACAACTGCTCGCGGATGCGGTTGGGCTCGGTGATGTCGGTCATCGAGGTCATCCAGCCGGTCTGGCGGCCGTGGCCGTCGATCAGCGGCGATACATACAGCCGCGCTTCAAACGTGGTGCCGTTCTTGCGCTTGACGCGCATCTGGAAACCGCCGGGGAAGACCTTGCCGCTCATCTCGTCGATCAGCATGTCGTGGTAGGTGCTCTGGTCGCCCTCGGGCCAATAAGGGTAGGGCGGCATCTTGCCGACCAGCTCGTCCTCGCTCCAGCCCGTCATCTGGCAGAAAGCGGCGTTCACGTAGGTGATGCGGCCTTGCAGATCGAGCGCACGCATGCCGGTGAGCACGCTGTTTTCCATGGCGCGGCGGAAGTTGGTTTCGCCCAGCAAAGCCTCTTGGGCGCGAATGCGCTTGCGCGTGTGGCGCCAGGTGGCCACCAGCAGCCAGGCGGTCATGAAGCTCAGCACACACACCAGCCAGAACAGGCCGTTGCTGACCAAGCCGAGCGAGGTGTGGTAAGCCTGCGCCTTGAGCTTGAGGCTGTTGCCCACAGGGGCTACTGGCATCTCATACTCATTGGGCACAGCGCGCCAAGGCAGCAGGCGCTCGGCGGCGGCGCGGCGTGGCAGCGGCGTGCCGGCAATGCTGGTGCCGTTGCCGTCTTCCAGCGTTACCGCGTAGCGCGCCAGAATCTCGGTAGGCGTGGCATAGCGCAAGAGGTTGTCAATGGAGAACTCGGCCAGCAGCACGCCACCGAAGCGGCCTTTCTGGCTGACCGGCACTTGCAGCAGCAGCATGGGCGCCGTCTCTTTGGTGGCCAGCGGCTGCGAGTAAACGGGTTGCTGCAGATCGCGCGCAGTATCGAACAGGTTGACCAGTTCTTTTTTCTGGATCACCTCGTCCACCGTGAGCAGGTCTTCCGAGGCCACGCTGGGCCCGAACTGCGTGGCCCGCACCTGGCGCTTGGCGTCAATCCAGGTCAGCGCCTGCAGCTCGGCGTACTGGCTGATCATGGTGTCGGCGCGGTCGTTGAAGCCGTTTTTGTCGATGTCCTGGTTGCTCACATCGCGGGCCAGGCGCATCAGCTGCTCTTGCCGCTCTGACAAGCGCAGGCGAATACGCTGTTGGGCGTACTCCACATCGCGGCGCATGGCTTCGCGCTCGCGCTCCAGCTCCTCGGTGCGCAAATACCAAAATGCTGCGACGATGGCGATGAAGAACATGACCACCGCCACCAGCGGTGCAATCGATGCATAACGATCCTGTCGCGCTGGCGACAAGCCGCGCCACCAGTTCTGCCACAACAACACCAGTTGCGGTTTGTCTTTGGGCGTTTTTGGAGGGGCGGCGTCGGTCGGATTCATGCCGGGCAGTTTAGTCGAGGAAGGCGGTTTTCCGACTGAAAAGGGCTCATTTTTGCTGCACCGCAAAACCGCAAACGCGCATGGATTGTGCGTTTGCAGCATTTTTTCATAATATAAAATTCAAAATCGCTATTTGAAATTAGCAAAAAATGTGCGAAACTCTGGCACAGTCATTCGTAGCAGTTCACATGAAGGAGACGCGCAATATGTCCGAGCCATCCGAACAAAAGCCCGCCAACGGCAACCCCCGAACCGACGACCAGGAAACCCGAGAGTGGATGGACGCGCTGTCCGCGGTGATTGACCGCGAAGGCGCCGACTATGCGCACTCGCTGATCGAGCAATTGCTTGAGCACGCCCGCCAGAACAGCGTGGACATGCCTTTCTCGGCCAACACCGGCTACGTCAACACCATCGAGCCCGATCAGGAAGCCCGCAGCCCCGGCAACCTGCATTTTGAAGGCCGTCTGCGCGCCTACATGCGCTGGAACGCCATGGCCATGGTCGTCAAGGCTAACCGCATTCATCCGCCAGAAGGTGGCGATCTGGGTGGCCACATCGGCTCCTTCGCCTCGCTGGCCAACATGTTTGGCGCCGGCTTCAACCACTTCTGGCACGCCGAGAGCGAGAACCACGGCGGCGACTGTCTCTACATCCAAGGCCACGTGTCGCCCGGCATTTACGCCCGCGCTTACCTCGAAGGCCGCATCACCGAAGAGCAGCTGCTGAACTTCCGCCAAGAGGTCGATGGCAAGGGTCTGTCCAGCTATCCGCACCCCAAGCTGATGCCCAATTTCTGGCAGTTCCCCACGGTGTCGATGGGTCTGGGCCCGATCATGGCGATCTACCAGGCACGCTTCTTGAAGTACCTGCACGCCCGCGGCATTGCCAACACCGAAAACCGCAAGGTCTGGGTGTTCTGCGGCGACGGTGAAATGGACGAAGTTGAGTCGCTGGGCGCCATCGGCCTGGCCGCGCGCGAAAACCTCGACAACCTGGTTTTCGTCATCAACTGCAACCTGCAGCGTCTGGACGGCCCGGTGCGCGGCAACGGCAAGATCATCCAAGAGCTGGAAGGTGAATTCCGCGGCTCGGGCTGGAACGTGATCAAGCTGATCTGGGGCAAGGGCTGGGACGCACTGCTGGCCAAGGACCACGACGGCGCGCTCAAGAAAATCATGATGGAGTGCAACGACGGCGACTACCAGGCCTTCAAGGCCAACGACGGTGCCTACGTGCGCAAGCATTTCTTCGGCCGCGATCCACGCACTTTGAAGATGGTCGAAAACATGACCGACGACGAGATCTGGGATCTGCGCCGCGGTGGCCACGACGCGCAAAAGGTCTACGCCGCTTTTGCCGCTGCCAACAGCCACAAGGGCCAACCCACGGTGCTGCTGGTCAAGACCGTCAAGGGCTTTGGCATGGGCAAGGTCGGCGAAGGCAAGAACAACGTCCACCAGACCAAAAAGCTGAGCGACGAAGACATCAAGTACATCCGCGACCGCTTCAACATCCCGATCCCGGACAGCCAGATCGCCGACATCCCGTTCTACAAGCCGGCTGACGACACGCCCGAGATGAAGTACCTGCACGAGCGCCGCAAGGCCTTGGGCGGTTACCTGCCGCACCGCCGCGAAAAGGCCGACGAGCAGTTCACCGTGCCGCCGCTCGACACCTTCAAGGCCGTGCTCGAAGCCACGCCCGAAGGCCGCGAAATCTCGACCACGCAAGCCTATGTGCGTTTCCTGACGCAGCTGCTGCGCGACAAAGAGATTGGCCCACGCGTGGTGCCCATCTTGGTGGACGAAGCCCGTACCTTTGGTATGGAAGGCCTGTTCCGCCAGATCGGTATCTACAACCCGCACGGCCAGCAGTACACGCCTGTCGACAAAGACCAGGTCATGTACTACAAGGAAGACACCAAGGGCCAGATCCTGCAAGAAGGCATCAACGAAGCGGGCGGCATGTCCAGCTGGATTGCTGCGGCTACCAGCTACAGCCACAGCAACCGCATCATGATCCCGTTCTACATCTACTACTCGATGTTCGGCTTCCAGCGCATTGGCGATCTGGCCTGGGCAGCGGGTGATTTGCAGGCACGCGGCTTCTTGCTCGGCGGCACCTCGGGCCGTACCACGCTGAACGGCGAAGGCCTGCAGCACGAAGATGGCCACAGCCACATCCTGGCTGGCACCATCCCCAACTGCATCAGCTACGACCCGACCTTTGCCCACGAAGTGGCGGTGATCATGCACGAAGGCCTGCGCCGCATGGTGCAGAACCAGGAAAACGTCTTCTACTACCTGACGCTGCTGAACGAAAACTACGCCATGCCTGGCCTGACGGCCGGTACCGAAGAGAAGATCTTGAAGGGCATGTACCTGTGCAAGGCAGGCGGCGCGGGCGAACAGCGCGTGCAACTGCTGGGCTCGGGCACCATCCTGCGCGAATCCTTCTTCGCCCAAGAGTTGCTGGCCCAAGACTGGGGCATTGCGGCCGACGTGTGGAGCTGCCCTTCGTTCAACGAACTCACCCGCGACGGCCAAGACGCCGAGCGCTGGAACATGCTGCACCCGACCGAAACAGCCAAGGTGCCGTTCGTGACCCAGTCGCTGGCCGAAAGCACCGGCCCGATCGTGGCCTCGACCGACTACATGAAGTCGTACGCCGAGCAGATCCGTCCGTTCATCCCCGCTGGCCGCACTTACAAGGTGCTGGGCACAGACGGTTTTGGCCGCTCGGACTTCCGCCGCAAGCTGCGCGAGCACTTCGAGATCGACCGCCACTACATCGTGGTGGCCACGCTCAAGGCGCTGGCCGACGAAGGCAAGCTGCCCGCACAAAAGGTGGCGGACGCCATCGCCAAGTACGGCATCCAGGCCGACAAGATCAACCCGCTGTACGCCTGATAGGACCGAGGAGACCAAACAATGGCATTGATTGACATTCAAGTCCCCGATATTGGCGACTTTGCAGAAGTGGGCGTGATCGAGTTGCTCGTCAAACCGGGCGACACCGTGGCCAAAGACCAATCGCTGATCACCGTCGAATCCGACAAGGCCTCGATGGAAATCCCCTCCAGCCACGCTGGCGTGGTCAAGGAAATCGTCGTCAAAATCGGTGACAAAGTGGCCGAAGGCAGCGTCATCGTCAAGCTCGAAGCCGCTGGCGATGCAGCCGCTCCCGCACCGGCCGCACAAGCTCCGGCTGCTGCGGCACCGGTGCCTGCACCTGCGCCAGCTGCTGCCGCTCCGGTGGCCGCCGCTGCGCCTGTGGCCATGGACATCAAGATCCCCGACATTGGCGATTTCAAGGACGTAGCCGTCATCGAAATCCTGGTGAAGGTGGGCGACAGCGTGAGCGCTGAGCAGTCGCTGTTTACCGTCGAATCCGACAAGGCCTCGATGGAAATCCCATCGCCTGCCGCTGGCACCATCAGCGCGCTGACGCTGAAGGTCGGCGACAAGGTGAACGTGGGCGACGTGGTCGGCCAGATGAGCGCACAAGGCGCTGCTGGTGCCGCGCCTGCGGCTTCTGCACCTGCGCCGGCAGCAGCCCCTGCGGTTGCCGATGCGCCAGCTCCTGTGTCCGCACCTGCTGCAGCTCCAGTGGCCGCGAGCGCTGCCGTACCCGCACACAACCCAACCGTTCCTCCATCGGGCAACCTGCCTTATGCATCGCCTTCGGTGCGCAAGTTCGCTCGCGAGCTGGGCGTGCCGCTGGAAGAAGTCAAGGGCACTGGCAACAAGGGCCGCATCACGGCAGACGACGTGCAAGCCTTTACCAAGCAGGTGATGGCGGGCGCGCTGCAAACCAAGGCCCAGGCCGCCGTGGCACCCAAGGGTGGTTCGGGCGCGGGTCTGGATCTGCTGCCGTGGCCGAAGGTCGACTTTGCCAAGTTCGGCCCGGTCGAGCGCAAGGATCTCTCGCGCATCAAGAAAATCTCGGGCGCCAATCTGCACCGCAACTGGGTCATGATCCCGCACGTCACCAACAACGACGAAGCGGACATCACCGATCTGGAAGCCTTCCGCGTCTCCACCAACAAGGAGAACGAGAAGAGCGGCATCAAGGTCACCATGCTGGCTTTCGTCATCAAGGCCCTGGTCGCTGCGCTCAAGAAGTTCCCCGAGTTCAACACCTCGCTGGACGGCGACACCCTGGTCTACAAGCAGTACTTCAACATCGGCTTTGCGGCAGACACGCCCAACGGCTTGGTGGTACCCGTGCTCAAGGATGCCGACAAAAAAGGCATCATGCAGATCAGCCAGGAAATGGGTGAGCTGGCCAAAAAGGCCCGCGACGGCAAGCTTGGCGCTGCCGACATGAGCGGTGGTTGCATCTCCATCTCGTCGCTCGGCGGCATTGGTGGCACGCACTTCACCCCGATTGTGAATGCGCCCGAAGTCGCGATTCTGGGCCTGTCCAAGGGCCAGATGAAGCCGGTGTGGGACGGCAAGCAATTCGTGCCACGCCTGATGCTGCCGCTGTCGCTGTCGTACGACCACCGCGTCATCGACGGTGCGGCTGCTGCACGCTTCAACGCCTTTGTTGGCCAGGTGCTGGCGGATTACCGCCGCATCATTCTGTGATCGAAGGGAGCTTTATCCATGGCAATCATTGATATCAAGGTTCCCGATATCGGCGACTTCAAGGACGTCGGCGTCATCGAACTGCTTGTCAAACCGGGCGACACGGTGGCGGTCGACCAGTCGCTGTTGACGGTCGAAAGCGACAAGGCCTCGATGGAAATCCCGTCGAGCCACGCTGGCGTCGTCAAAGAGATCAAGGTCAAAGTGGGTGACAAGGTCAACCAGGGCGACGTGATCATCTCGGTGGACAGTGCTGATGCTGCATCTGCTGCAGCCCCCGCAGCAGCGCCCGCCAACGCTCCGGCGCCGGCTGCTGCTCCTGTTGCGGCACCCGTTGCTGCAGCGCCTGCGCCTGTGGCCAGCAACTTCAGCAGCACGGTCGATATGGACTGCGACGTGGTCGTGCTCGGCGGTGGCCCTGGCGGCTACTCGGCAGCATTCCGCGCGGCCGATCTGGGCTTGAAGGTCGTCATCGTCGAGCGCTACAAAACGCTCGGCGGCGTGTGCCTGAACGTGGGTTGCATCCCCTCCAAGGCTCTGCTGCACGTGGCAGCGGTGATGGACGAGGTGGCTCACCTCGAAGTGGCCGGCGTCAAGTTTGGCGCGCCCGAGGTCAACATCGACCAACTGCGCGGCCACAAAGAGAAGGTCATCGGCAAGCTGACCACCGGCCTGGGCGGCATGGCCAAAATGCGCAAGGTCACCATCTTGCGCGGCTACGGCAACTTTGTCTCGGCCAACCATATCGAGGTGGAAGAAACCACCGGCGACGGCCAAGACAAAACCGGCAGCAAAAAGGTGGTGCAGTTCAAGAACGCCATCATCGCTGCGGGCTCGCAAGCCGTACACCTGCCATTCATGCCCAAGGATGAACGCGTGGTTGATTCGACCGGCGCGCTCGATCTGAAGGCCGTGCCCAAGCGCATGCTGATCTTGGGCGGCGGCATCATCGGCCTGGAAATGGGTACGGTGTATTCCACGCTTGGCGCTCGTCTGGACGTGGTCGAAATGATGGACGGCCTGATGCAGGGGGCGGACCGCGACCTCGTGAAGGTCTGGCAGAAGATGAACGCGCCGCGCTTCGACAACATCATGGTCAACACCAAGACCGTGGCGGCCGAAGCAACGCCCGAAGGCATAAAGGTCACCTTCGAGCCGGCGAAAGAGGGCGTCACCGTACCCGAGCCGCAGACCTACGATCTGGTCTTGCAAGCTGTGGGCCGCACGCCCAACGGCAAGAAGATTGGCGCTGAAAAGGCCGGCGTTTCGGTAACGGACCGCGGCTTCATCAACGTCGATATCCAGATGCGCACCAACGTGCCGCACATCTTCGCGATTGGCGACATCGTTGGCCAACCGATGCTGGCCCACAAGGCCGTGCACGAAGCGCATGTGGCTGCTGAAGTCATCGCCGGTGAACTGCAAGGCAACAAGGAACTGCAAGCCAGCGCCTTCAACGCCCGCGTGATCCCCAGCGTGGCCTATACCGATCCGGAAGTGGCTTGGGTGGGTCTCACCGAAGACCAGGCCAAGGCGCAAGGCATCAAGGTCAAGAAGGGCATGTTCCCTTGGGCAGCCTCCGGCCGCGCCATTGCCAACGGCCGCGACGAAGGCTTCACCAAGCTGCTGTTCGATGATTCGCCTGAGGCGCACGGCCACGGCCGCATCCTGGGCGGCGGCATTGTCGGCACGCATGCTGGCGACATGATCGGCGAAATCGCTCTGGCGATTGAGATGGGTGCAGACACGGTCGATATCGGCAAGACCATCCACCCACACCCCACGCTGGGCGAAAGCATCGGCATGGCGGCAGAAGTGGCGCACGGCTCTTGCACCGACGTGCCACCCGCGCGCAAGTAAGCATAGCCAGCAAGCGTCGCTGCTTGCTCCAACCAAAGGCAGCCTGCGGGCTGCCTTTTTCATGCTCTGGTGGCAAGATGAAATGGCGCAATTGGCGAAATGGCGCAATTATCTTTCAATGTGGCGCAATTATTTTAATTGCACCATAATTGCGCCACCATGTCCATTGAATCTGCCTCCTACACTGTCAATCTGTCCTCAGATGAGGCAGCGCTATTGCAAAAAATAAGCGCTGCAGGTGCTTTGGGCGCACCGGTGGCGCAATTGTTGGCGCAATTACCCCAGCTATCGCGCCGAACCGCGCAACGCTGGTTGGCGCAATTAGTGGCTGATGGGCACATCGTATCCATGGGCGAGGGGCGAGGGCGGCGCTACCGCGCCAAACCAGGCGTTGCACCGGCACAGGCGGCCCCCATGGCGGCAGAGCAGGAGCCCGGTGCAAAGGCTGTTACCGCTATAACACTGGCGCCAGATGCGCAGGAGGTGCGCGCCTATATCCAGCAACCTCTGGCGCAGCGCAAGCCCGTGGGCTACCAGCGAGATTTGCTGGAAAGCTACCAACCCAACCACAGCTTTTATCTGCCAGAAACCGTGCGCCGCCAGCTCCATGCGCAAGGGCGCACAGCTGACGCGGCCGCCCCTGCGGGCACCTACAGTCGCGCCGTGCTCAACCGCTTGCTCATCGACCTGTCCTGGGCCTCCAGCCATATGGAAGGCAACACCTATTCGCGCCTGGACACACGCCATTTGATCGAAGAAGGCACCGCCGCAAAAGGCAAGGCCCGGGTCGAAACGCAGATGATCTTGAACCACAAGGCCGCCATTGAGCTCTTGGTAGAGCAAAGCGGGCAGCTGCAGGCCGGCGACCCGCTGTGGAGCCACTACCTGCTGATGAACCTGCACGCCGCATTGGCAGAAAACCTGTTGCCCAACCCGGCCGACGAAGGCCGCGTGCGCCAACATGCGGTGGATATTGCACAAAGCGTTTATCGCCCCATCAGCACGCCGCAAGTCATCGAAGAGCTGCTGCAAGAGGTTCTGCACAAGGTCAACCAGATCCAAGATCCGTTTGAGCAGGCGTTTTTCATGATGGTGCATGTGCCTTACCTGCAGCCGTTTGCAGACATCAACAAGCGCGTCTCTCGCCTCGCGGCCAACGCGCCGCTGTTCCGCGCCAACCTCAGTCCGCTGACCTTTGTCGACGTGCCTGCAGACACCTACGCCCAGGCCATGCTCGGCATCTACGAAATGGGCCGTGTCGACATGCTGCGCGACTTGTTTATCTGGGCCTATGAGCGCAGCACGCAGGAATACACCGCCATTCGCCAAACCTTGGCAGAGCCGGATCCATTGCGACTGACCTGGCGAAGCTTGATCAAAGAAACCGTCCGCCAGGTAGTGCAGCAACCTGCGGCCGACGCCATTGCACTGGTGGAGCAATCTGTACAAGCCATCACGCCTGCAGAGCAACGCGCAGAAGTAAAGGCGCTGATTCTGGACGAGCTGCGCCGCTTGCACGAAGGCGTATTGGCCCGTTATGGCTTACGCCCTAGCGAATGGCAGGCTTGGCACAGGTCGCAACAGCGTTGATGGGGTAAATTTCCCGATCGGGAAATTTATTCCGCTCTGTCGCCTTTTTGCCGAAATATTTCCCGATCGGGAAATATTTCTGTGATTCCGGCATCAGATAGCCCATAATTTCCCGATCGGGAATTTTCCGCTGCGAATCACCATGTTCAACATCCAATCCGCCGAACAGCTTGGCCCCAAGGTGCGCCAAGCGCGCAAACAGCTCGGGCTGACGCAGCCGCAATTGGCCTTGGCGGCGGGAGTGGGCACGCGGTTTTTGGTGGATCTGGAGGCGGGCAAAGCCACCGTGCGGCTGGAACAGGTGTTGCGAGTCATCAACGCGCTGGGCGGGGAGCTGCAACTGCTAGGCTTGCCTGGCAGCGAAGCAGCAGCAGAGCCAGCCCAGTCGCTACCAGCCGCAAAGGATGAGCATGGCGCATGAACTGGACGTCTGGCTGTTTGCCCAGCGGGTAGGGCAACTGTCTTTGCTCAACGGCCGGCTCAGCTTTGCCTACGCCAGCAGCTGGTTGACGCATCCGCAGGCAGTGCCCTTGTCGCAATCGCTACCCTTGCAGACGGCAGCCTTTGACGAACACCAGACACGGCCTTTTTTTGCCGGCTTGCTGCCCGAAGGGCAAATGCGCCGGCTGATTGCGCAGCAGTTTCAAATATCGCGGCAAAACGACTTTGCGCTGCTCGAACACATTGGCGGCGAATGCGCGGGCGCCGTCACCTTTACCGAGCCTGGCCAAGGCTTGCCAGCCAGCACTGCAGTGGACGATGTGGATTGGCTCAGCACCGAGCAATTGGTTCAGGTGTTGGACCAGTTGCCGCAGCGCCCCATGCTGGCGGGCGAAGACGGCTTGCGCCTCTCCTTGGCAGGCGCGCAAGACAAACTGCCCGTGGTGTTTGATGGCCAGCGCATAGGCTTGCCGCGCCATGGCGCAGCCAGCTCGCACATCTTGAAGCCGGCCATTCATGGTGTGGAGGACAGCGTAGCCAACGAAGGTTTTTGCATGCTGCTGGCAGAAAAGTTCGGCTTGCGTCCCGCGAAAACCCAGATGCAAGCAGTAGAGGGCAGGCCGTTTTTGCTGGTAGAGCGCTATGACCGCGTGCAAAGTGCCAGCGGCCAACGCCAGCGCCTGCACCAGGAAGACTTTTGCCAGGCCATGACCATCGTGCCAGAGCTGAAGTACCAGAACGAAGGCGGCCCCAGCCTGGCGCAGTGCTTTGCCTTGCTGCGCAGCCAAACTCGGCCCAACGCCCCGCAGGTGCTGCGCATGCTGGACGGCGTCATCTTCAATGCGCTGGTTGGTAATAACGACGCGCACGGCAAAAACTTCTCGCTGCTATACGGCAACCGCACCGCCGTGCTGGCACCGTTTTATGACTTGCTCTGCACCGCGGTCTATACCCAGCTCTCGCCGAAAATGGCCATGAAAATTGGCAGCAAATACCGCTTCAGCGAACTGCAAGCGCGGCACTGGGAGCAGTTTGCCGAAGAAGCCGGTCTGGCCAAAGCTGCCAGCCAAAAGCGGGTTTGGGCCTTGGCTCAGAGCCTGCCACTTGCAGCGCGCCAATTGCAGGCGTCGCCCCTATATGGCTTTGCAAACATTGCCGTGGTAGAGCAGATATGCGCGCTGATAGAGCAGCGCTGCCGCCTGACAGAAGAGCGGCTGGCTGCCGCATAAGCCACGCTGTCTATTGACGGGCGCGCTGGTTAGCCAGGCAGGCCAGGGCGCTAAACCAACTGATGGCATGCCGCCGCAGCGGCCAACGCACCACCAGCACCTTCACTCGTAATCAAACTCTGCCTGGTAATCCGCCGGGTCAATGCCTTCGGCGCGCAGCGGCTCCACCAGGCGGAAGCGCGTTACCTTGGCCGAAGAGGTGATATAGCCCTTGATCACCAGCTCGCGCGTCACCGGGCTTTTGGCTTCGGCGGCCATTTGCTCAATCACCCGCGTTGTCTTGCGGCGCACCAGCATGCGGAACAGCGCCGGCACATGGCTGAGCAGGCGCTTGAGCAAATCTTCCGCCTCGGCCGACCACTCGCCTTGCTGCTTGGGCAACTCGGGCACAAACCCCCATTCGTCCTCAGTCAGCGGGCGCCACAGCACGATCGAATGGCCATCTGCATCGCTCACACAAGCCATCGCCTCCAACTCAGGCGTCTGCATGGGCGCATAGCGCGAAGCAGCGCCTGCAGCCAGCAGCGTTTGGTACGCCTTCTCCACATCACCCACCTGCAAGCGCAGCGACAGCTTGCTCTCCACCGCTGGCACCTGCAGCAAGCGCAGCACCGCGCTGCCCGTATCTACATCCACATAGCCATCACCCCGGCGCACCTCAGCAAAACCCATGGCTTGGCACCACAGCTGGGTGGCAGCTTCGAGCTGGGTGGTGGGGACGATAAGGTGGCTGATTCCGAAAAACATGAGGGCTTAATAACTGGAGAGACAAAGGAAGATCATAACAAGTATTTATTCACAAAATAACAATGATACATATCAATATTTACTCTTTAAATATGCAGCCTGATTGATGTACATCATGAAGATGGGGCTGCGATATTGATCGTTTCTTGTTCTGATCTTGCTTGTCAGCTGTTGATGAATTTGATAATTAGTATTTTATCAACAGATGACAACCAAGGATCCCTGACCATGAAATTCAATAAATTTATTGTTGCTGCGTTGGCGTTGTTGCTTGTGTTTTTGATATTGCTGACGCTGAATTTTTGATCTCGCTACGCCCATGCCAAAAGGTGATGAATTAATATTTACTTCAAACGATATCATTCAGATGCATAAAAAAATAAATCATCTCTGAATCCGGTCTGCCGGACTGCGCGCAAGATCCGCTGCTTTGCCCATACTATTGCAATGCTAATGACGTGGCGTCGCCCGGATTCCATTTGATCTGCCCCAAGTGCTTGTGCATCGGGCGAACTGGTGGGTGGAGCTTGGTGTCAGTTAAATTTGGGCTGCAGAAGCGATGTGTTTTGAGCTATGGATTGATATGCATTTTCAGGGGTGAACTAAAAGAGAGTATGTCTATCTCTTGCCAATAAAAGATGCAACGGATTTTATTGATTTTATAAAATTCAAGGCTAATCTGTGCAACAGGTACTGAGTTTTACATTATATGGTTACCAATTATTTACTAGAATGGCTCAGCGATATGCTAGATTTTTAGAAAAAATATCCTATATATTTTCGAGTCTTTGTCTCTGCTTGTGCCCGCTGGAGTGGCAAGAGATTCATGCTGATTCCAAATACCAGTTAACTTGGGGACAGCCTTGTTACTCTTTCGCGCCGTAAATAGACGAAGATAGCCAGTTTGGCGTGCATCCCATCCGAGTTGGGTGCCGCCACTTGACTGGAGATTCGTCGCCCTATGAAAAAGATTACGCACGCTATCGCCGCTGCAGCCTTGCTGGCTGCTGGCATTGCCCCCGCTTTTGCGGCTTACCCGGACAAGCCGATCAAACTGATCGTGCCTTTCCCGCCCGGCCAGGCGACCGACATATTTGCCCGCGCCTTGGCAGAGAAGCTCAGCGCCAAACTGGGCCAGCCCTTGGTGGTGGAAAACAAAGCGGGGGCGGGTAGCAACATTGGCACCGAGCAAGTGGTGCGCAGCGCGCCGGATGGCTATACCTTGCTGGTAGCAGGCAGTGCCATGGCGGTGAACCAGACGCTGTACAAAAAGGTGAACTTTGACCCAAAGGTCGATCTGGTAGGCATCACCTTGATCGCCAAGGTGCCGCTGGTGTTTTTGGCCAACCCGGCCACCGGCATCAAAAGCATGAACGATCTGGTAACGCAGGCCCGCGCCGAACCCGGCAAGCTGAGCTACGCCAGCGCCGGCATTGGTGGCACGCAGCATTTGAGCGCAGAAATGGTCAAAGCCCGCGCCAAGCTGCAGTTGGAACACATTCCCTACAAAGGCAGCGGCCCCGCGCAGGCAGACTTTCTGGGTAACCAGGTGCCGCTGATGGTGGATTCCGTTACCGCCGCGCTTGCCAACATCCAGGCCGGCAAAGCCGTGCCGCTGGGTGTGACTTCAGTTACCCGTTCCAGCCAACTACCCAATGTGCCGACGATTGCCGAATCCGGCCTGCCCGAATTCAAAGGCTTTGAAGCCGTAGGCTGGCTCGGCCTGATGGCCCCCAAGGGCACGCCGCAAGCCATTGTCGATAAGCTGAACCAAGAGACTACCGCCATCTTGAACAGCGCCGAAATGCAAAAGTTCATCCGCGACCGCGGCTCGGAGCCCGCGCCCACCACGCCGCAAGAGATGGACCGCTTTGTGGCCAGCGAAATTGTGGAATGGGGCAAGGCGGTGAAGCAGTCGGGGGCTACGGCAGAATAAGAGGCTGAAGCTGAAAAGCTCAACGGCTAACGCGCTTGGGTTGCGCGTTAGCCGTTTTTTATTTTGAAAACACAGTTTATGAAAAATTAACTGAAAATTAAAGAATAATCTATAGTGCTGCCATTTGATTGATAAAAAACTCTTGTTTGATAGTGTTTCAACATTCTCTCTTTAAAATTTTGTTTTGCTGTATTTATATTTGATGGACTGTGACTGTATACAATAACTGCTGTTTTTCTATTGCAGCTATTCTTAAAGCCCTCACGATCTAGAGTGTTCTCAATCTGAGTCATTGCATGTCTAATATCTGATCCTTTTAATTCGACTGCAGACATATTATTGGTTTTGCTGCAAATTAAAATTCTATCGCAGGCAGTAGTGTTTTTTATGTGACATCCGTCGTAAAATATCTCTGCAATTACGATTTGATTCGGATTGTTAATTATAAATGATGAGCTGTGTTGATCAACTATCTTTATCTTAGATTGCTGCCTGTTGGTAACGCAATGAGGCGTCCTGAGAAGATTGGATTTTATGGGTGATGACATTTTAGCTATATTGTATGTTTAGTAGTTCATCAAACTCCCCGCCTATTTTATTTGAAATTTCGTCCAAATACTCTGCATTTATCAGTGAAGTGTCGTCATCAATAATGCTTGAAATTCTTCCATTTTCTATGCAGTATGCTTGTATTTCATTTGGGTAGATTCTTTTATGTTTTGTGACCAAAGAATCCAATAAGGAGATTTTTTTAACATCACGGGTTGTTTTTTCAATAACTCCAGCTTTTAGGAGGTTGTTTATTTTTGAGAGCACATACGGGCTATGCGTTGTGATAAATAGCTTTCTTCCTTTGTCTTCATTCAGATACGAAGCAAAGCCTTCAATGATTTTACTTTGAGCATTCGGGAAAAGATGGGCCTCAGGCTCCTCAATAAACAATAGTGAAGATGAGTTTTTATATCGATTTAAAAGACCAAATGTCAGCATCAATGGAAGTAGCTCTTGTTGACCTGAGGAAAGAGATGAGAATGGTACCTTTCTTCTATCGTCTGTGCTGATGTAGTAATCATTTTTTTCCCTCAGAATATCACCGCCAATGATTTCGGAAATGAATTTTGATGAATTGTTTTCTCGTTTGAGTGATCTAAAAAGAGACGAGTTTCCTTGTATAAATCCACTATATATTCTTCCGAATTCAATCGTTACGGGGTCCAACATATTCCCGCGCTCGAACGCCATTAGTGCTCTGCCAAGATTTGTAAAAAAAGAACGTCCCGCCGGAATATATGTTACTCTATCTATGTATTCCACTCCAAAAATATCAATATATTTTCTTTGAATTTCGCTGGAGAACTTTCTCTGAATTTGGATTTGCGCATAAATCTCATCATTCATTTCTATTTCTTGATTGATTATTTTTGCTGAACCAACCAATTCACTGTGAATTGTTTTTATATTATCGGATAAATTGATTCTTAAGTTTTCCCCAAGATCTCCTTTGTAGATTACCCTGGAGATGGTTATTTTGAATTTGCCTGATAAAAACGTGATTTTAAATTTATCATCCCCCCAGGCAGCTATTGGAAACCATTCGACAAATTTTTCTTTGATTGATAGCGAAAAGTCCTCTAGATTTTTTTCTTGACTAATTTGATCGGAGTGCAAATCCTTTAGGGAATAGAAGAAATATATTAGCTTCGAAATTACACTCTTCCCGCTTGCCTGTGGTCCTATTAATATGTTTATTTTTGATATTTTTAGTTCGGCAAACTTTATACAGGAGAAATTTTCTACTACGATATTCATGTGATTTGCCTATTGGGCTTTAATGATGCAAGCACCAATTGTAACGTCTCAGATTTAAAATTGCAACTAGAACTTGGTAGAGTAATCCCTAGGTTGAAATGGGAAGGTGTACCAATTTTTTTGGAGAGGATGGGGTAATTCCCGAATAATTCGTTTTTCTGTATTTTTTAAATCATTCGAGGGATATGTATATACGTTTACTCCAGGTAAACGTATGCGAGACCGCTAGGGAAACTCTGCAAAACTCCTCCGCCCTCACAGTTCATGCGATGATCCGCTCATTAAGTAAATGAGCCTGAGGACTGGTTGCGAGAAGCCATCCAAACGAACGCGCAAGCGTCAGTTCTTGGATGAGATGGAGTTGGAAGTGCCTTGGCGTGAGCTGGTGGCGCTTATTGAGCCGCATAGCCCAGTCAAGGCCGCTGGCCGCCCGGCCTTTACCATTGAGACCATGCTCCGCATTCACCTGCTGTAGCAGTGGTTCAACCTCTCGGACGCTGCGATGGAGCAGGCTCTGTACGACACCCCTGTGTTTGCCAGTTTCGCCAGGCAGTATCGGGGCATTACCACCATGCCTGATGAAAGTACGATCTTGCGCTTCCGGCACCTACTTGAAACACATCAGTTGGGGCTGCAAATTCTGGCCCTAGTCAATGCAATTCTCACTGACAAGAATCTGCTGCTGCGGCTGGGAACGGTGGTCGACGCCAAGCAGAGCCAAGCTCCGCCAAGAATGCCAGCGGCGAGCGCGACCCGTAAATGCACTAGGGCAAGAAAGGCGACCAGTACAGCCCCACCCTGATCGCAATCAATGTGCCAAAGTGGATGCGTTGATCAATCATTTGAAACCGAAGTGGCATCCACAATGAAGGTTACTACCGCTGGTATCGACTTGGTCAAGAACGTGTTCCACATCCACGGTGTTGATGAACACGGAAAGACCGTGCTGAGAAAGCAGCTGAAGCGAGAGCTGGTTGCACATTTTTTTGCCAACTTGCCTGCATGCTAGATCAGCATGGAGGTGTGCGGAGGAGTAGGTCACTGGGTAACTGCCGCATCTGGATTCATGGGTTCGCAGAGCTTCCTTAACCGTTTTCTACTGAAACCACTGCTTGGTGGCGATTGGAGGAGCTTTATTGAAAGATGCTCAAGACTTCGAAGCATGCGGAGCAGCCACTGCCTTAACCGATCCAGTAGCGGCTGCAGCCGCCTCATTGCGCTTCTTCATATAAGTACCCACGGCCAGCACCAGAGCCGCGCCAATAGCACCGGCAATGTATTTGAGGGCAGGGAACTGGGCGACAACATGTTCCAGCGATCCGTCGCCGGCGATGGTTTCGCCGGCTACCCAACCGATGAGGGCGGCGCCAGCGGGCACGATCCAGGGGAAGCGGGTCATGAGCTTGATCATGATCGTGGAGCCGAAGATCATCAACGGGATGCTGACGGCCAGGCCAAACATCAGCAACACAAAGTCGCCGCCAGCCGTGGCGGCCACGGCGATGACGTTGTCCAGGCTCATCACCAGGTCGGCCAGCACGATGGTGCGGACGGCGGCGGCCATGCTGCCCGAGCCTTTTTTGTCCGCATCGGCAGCATCGTCGGCTGATTCACCTTTGAGCAGGCCCACGCCGATCCACAGCAGCAGTATGCCGCCAGCCAGCTCCAGAAAGGGCAATTGCATCAGCTTGGCGGCTACAAAGGTGAGCACTACGCGCAGCACGATGGCAAAGCCCGCGCCCATCAGGATGGCCTTGCGTTGCTGCTCAGGCGGCAGGCTGCGCGCTGCCAGCGCGATGACGACAGCGTTGTCGCCCGAGAGCAGCATGTCGATCCAGACGATTTTGATGATGCCAACCCAAAAGGCGGCCGTGAGGGCGGAGGTGAGCAGGTCTTGCATGGATGGGCAGTGTAGGCAGCGCCTGCACAAGGCGCGGGCAACGGCGGCAATGCATATGCCCACGGCGCATGTATAGCTAGGGCTGCTTGCAACTGTGGTGGCTTTGTGCATGGCAGCAAATCCGAGCGCGGCGCCAAATAGTGTCAGTTTGGGCCTACAAGCTGCCAACTGGCCTGCGCTAAGCAACTGAAAACACTGGCCAATTCCCGCACGCAGCGCCGGCATTGTCGCCTTGGTGTCCGATGTTTGCTTGCGCAACCAGAGACACTTTGTCGCTGTTTATTTGGGAGGACGACAATATGCAAAACATCTCACGCAGAAACATTTTGCAAGCCGGAGCGTTGGCCGCTGCCGGTGCTTGCCTGGGCACGGTGACCGGAGTGGCCCATGCGCAAAAGCCTTTTCCCTCGCGGCCTATCAAGCTGATGGTGGCTTTCCCTGCGGGTGGCCCGACTGATTTGACCATGCGCCAACTGGCCGAGAACGCCGCCAAAATTCTTGGCCAGCCGATTGTGGTGGAGAACAAACCAGGTGCAGCGGGTTCGCTGCCCGCATCCCAGTTGCAGAACACTGCGGCCGACGGCTACACCATTGCCCAGTTGCCTATGAGCGTGATGCGCCTGCCATTTACCACGGGCCTCAAGTGGAACCCGGTGGAAGAGCTGAGCTACATCATCAACGTGACGGGCTACGCTTTTTGCATGGTGGCCAGCACGCAATCGGGGCTGAAGAGCTGGCAAGACGTGGTGGCCTGGGCCAAGGCCAACCCTGGCAAGCTGACCATTGGCAACACCGGCACCTATACCTCGCCGCACGTTACATCGGCCATCATTGCGCAGCAATTGGGGCTGAACGTGGTACACGTTCCGTACAAGGGCTCGGCGGAGCTGATGCGCGCCACCATGGCGGGCGAGGTGATGGTGGCTGCCGATACCAGCGCGGTGATTCCGTACGTGAACGAAGGCCGCATGGTGGCCTTGAATGTGTGGACGGAAAAGCGCCTGCCCACCTTGCCCAATACGCCAACGCTGATTGAGCTGGGCTTGCCCACCACGCAGTATTCGCCGTTTGGCCTGGTGGCGCCCAAGAACCTGCCTGCCGATGTGCAAAAGCGCCTGCACGACGCCTTCAAGCAAGCCATGGAGATGGACAGCTACCAAGCCATGCTGCAGCGCTTTGAGATGCTGCCTATTTATATGAACAGCGCCGATTACAAGAAGTTTGCAGCCGATTCCACCGTCAAGGAAAAGGCCGCCCTGGCCAAGCTGGGGCCGCAGGCGCAGTAAGCCGGGGCATCGCCGGTAGCGTGCAGTATTTACCGCTGCACGCTTAGCAAAAAGTGCAACCAGCCAGGCGTTGGGCGCGGCGGGCTACGCATACACTGTTTTACCTATGACGCTGCCCCGCCGTAATCTCCAACCGCACTCAATGATGAACCGCCGCACGGCGTTGCGTTGGGGCACAGCCTTGGCCAGCAGCGCTTTGGCAGGGTGCGAGCGTTACAGCGAAACCCAAAGCACGACCCGCGCCAGTTGGCCGCAAATCGATACTGCCAGCGCATTTGCGCTACCGCGCTGGGCAGAAGACCGCAACGCATTGGAGCCGCCGCTTTGCTTGGGTCTTCCGGTGGTGTTGGCCTTGACGGCGCAACCGAGCTTGGCAATCCAGCCAGGCTGGGGTTTGGACATGCAGACGAGCAAGCTGCGCGCGGCTTTGTGGCACGCGGCTTTTAAAGCTTTGAAGGTGGACGATCCGCAAGGCCCATCGCTGATGGCGTGGCTGGCAAACTGGGGCGGCGATTCTCAGCCCCAACCCGATTGGGAGCGGGCAATAGCGCTGGTGTTGGACGGATACTGGCCCGCTGGCAGTGCGGCCACGGAAGACAACGCAAAAGCGCTGGCGGATGCAGCGGTATCGCACTACGCCAATGTGTTGGGCGTGCCGTACCAGCGGCTCAATATCGTTACCGAGCAAATGCCTGCGGGCTTGCAGCGGCCGCTTCGGCCTGAAGAGGCACCTTTGTACAGCCGATCTGTGTTGAGCGATCAGGCCCAGATGGTGGTTGAAGCGGTGACGGTGGAGTTTGTGGACGAGCCAATGCCTCCACTATTGGCTGAACTGGCAAGCCGCTTTGGTGTGCCGGCCTGGCAGGAAGAGCCGGCCAGCGCTGCGCAGCCGGCATTGCCCAACGTGGTGTGGGTGCGGGGTGAAGAGGCCTTGGTCTTTTTGCCACGCACCGAGACAGCGGCCAATCTGTATTTGCTCTATACCGATGCGCTGGACGATAAGCAGTGGTTCGACCGCCGCTTTTCCAGCAAGGGTGACGGCGCCAAGCGGCTGGCCCGCATACGCGAGCTGGCCGTTTGAGGTTTTAGATGCGCCGGTTGAGGGCGCTAGGCCATCTAGTGCAGCGATACGTCGTCGCGCTTGACGTGGTCGTTGGCCGTGCCGGTAGGGCGGCTGGACCAGTAGCTGGCCAGCAGCGAGCCCGAGATGTTGTGCCACACCGAGAAGATGGCGCCGGGCAGCGCCGCCATGGGACTGAAGAACTTGGCGCCCAGGCTGGCAGCGAGGCCGGAGTTTTGCATGCCCACTTCAATCGCCAAGGTGCGACAAATGGATTTGTCAAAACCCAGCAAGCGGCCGCCCCAGTAACCACCCAGGTAGCCGATAAGGTTGTGCGCAATCACGCCGACGATCACCACACCGCCCACGCTGGCGATGCTGTTGCGGCTGATGGCCACCACGGTAGAGAGCACCAGCAAAATCGCAACCATCGACACCAGCGGCAGCAGGCGTTCCACACGCTTGATCTGTGCGTGCCAGAAGTGGTTGAGCAGCAAGCCCAGGCCAATGGGCAAAAGCACGATTTGGGCGATTTCCGTCAAGAGCGCGCTCACCGGCACATCGATGGAAGCCGAGATATACAGCCGCGCCAGCAGCGGCGTAGCCACAATGCCGACCAAGGTGGAGAGGGCGCTGATGGTGACTGACAGCGCTACATCGCCCTTGGCCAAAAAGATCATCACGTTCGACGAAGTGCCGCTGGCCACGCTGCCCACCAGCACCATGCCGGCCGTCAACTCGGGCGGCATGTTCAGCGCCTTGGCAATGAGCCAGGCGGCCAGCGGCATGATGAGGTAGTGCAAAAACAAACCCGCCGCAATGGGCGCCGGGCGCTGCAGCACGCGGCTGAAATCGCTGACGCGCAGCGTCACGCCCATCGAGAACATGATCAGCATCAGCAGCTGCGCGATATGGGGCTTGAAGCCCAGAAAGGCGGAAGGGGCGCTGTAGGCAATAACAGCGAGCAAGGCCGCCCACAGAGGGAAGAGCCGGGTAACAAAGGCAAGCACGGGGTAATCCAGACCAAAAGCAAAGCAAATGCCGCAGCGCAGGCAAGGCAGCTGCCGCGCAACTGCCGCCAGGAGCGGCGCAATATTTGTGCAGCGATGCGAAAGTGCGGGCAATTGCCGCCCAACCGGGCCGGGGGTGAGGGCCGATGGCTGGGTGGCAGAGCTGCTTCTGGCAGCAGGCGGGCGCTTTCGTGCTTTTGGCCAACCACATCAGTGCAGCGGCCATCATAAAGTTGCGCAAGAAACCGGTTTCAGTGTGGACGGGAAGCAATGTTTTTTGCTTGGGTATTTGCGGGCGCAACGGTTTGTGCAAGCCCAGCTGCGCGCTCACCGCTCCAGGCGCGCACAGTGCCAGTGGCCTAGTGGTCTGCCAGCGCTTGGCGAATGGTTTGGCTAATGGCCTCGGCGTCGCTGCTTGATGCGCTGCGCCCCATCAGCGAAATGCCGGCCAAGTTCGCTGCAGCGCTTTACCCGCATGTAGTAGCGAACGAGCGGCGGCTTGCCGGCACCACCCATTCACTGGCAAATTGATAGCAATAAAACCTTTGTCAGATTGGCTTTTCACTCTTTGGCAGCAAGCCAGCGGGCGGCTCAAGTTCAGGGTTTGTTGTTGTAGGACAAGGCGCTGTCTCTATGCCTTGTCAATTGACGCGAGCGGTCGGCTTCGTATGATAAAAGTACCTTTTCCTGCTGCTTTTTGCTTTCATTCGTAGCTTGCCGGCCTGGCTCCGGCAGCTGTCTCGCAGGTGTTGCTCAGCCCTGGTGCTGAGGCCATCGCGCTTTGCAACGCTGCCTGCCCCAACGCCTTGCCGCCGCCTTGCGGGGGCAACTACCGGCATTGATACAGGAGGGCGCCCGTGCCAACCCCATCCCTTTCCAGCGGTCAGTTGCCGTCTTTGAACAGCTGGCTCGACCAGGCGTTCGACCCGCTCATGGGCTGGTGCCTGCTGGTGGCCGCTGCCGCCATTGCCGGGCACCTGGTGTTTCGCTGGAGCGGTTTCCCGCGCATGTTGGGCTATACGGCCGTGGGCTTGCTGGCCGGCTGGCTGGGTCTGGGCGATTGGCCTTGGCCGTTGATGGGCAACACGCAATTGCTGTTGCAAACCGCTGTGGGTACCAGTTTGTTGATCGCGGCCACCCAGGTGTCGCTGCGCTGGCTGCTGCGCCAGCCCATGTTGCTGCTGCAAAGTCTGGCTGAATCTGTGGCTGCGCTGGTGTTGGTGGCAGGCGGCTTGCAACTGCTGGGCATGGGCTGGGCGGTTTCGCTGGGCGTAGGTGTGGTGGCCATGGCTGCATCACCAGCCGTTTTGCTGCGGGTGGTGGCGGATCTGCGCGCTACCGGTGCGGTGACGGATCGCAGTGTGCTCTTGGCCACGCTCAGCGCTGCCTACGCTTTGGTGTTGTGCCTAGTGTTGACTGTGGCTTGGCAACCCGGGGAGGGCGCTGCCGAGCAAGCCGGTCTGAGTCTCAGTGCCGTGGGCATGGGCCATTTGCTTGGGAGCTTGGGCCTGTCTGCCTTGTGGGCGGTGTTGACGGCCGCAGCTTTCTGGCCGGTGCTGCGCTGGCAATCGTCGCGCAGCGATGCCACCGCGCTTTACATGCTGGCGGTGTTGGTGGCGGTAAGCCTGTTGGCCACGCGCTGCGGCGGCTCGGCGGTGCTCGGCTTTGTGGTGGCTGGTTTGTTATTGCGCAACCTCAGCCCCAAGCCCCTGGTGTGGCCGCCGGCGTTTACGGCCGCCAACAGCATGTTGAATTTGCTGATGTTTGTGCTGGTGGCCAGCATGGCCGGGCAGGTGGCGCCGGGTTGGGGTCTGGTGGCCGCAGTGGGTGTGGCGACAGTGGCACGCCTGGTGGGTAAGCTCGGCGGCGTTTTGTTGCTGGGCGCTGGTACCGGCATTGGTTGGCGGCGCCAATGGGCGATTGCTTGCGCGCAATCTCCCAGCTCTGGTTTGGCGCTGGCTTTGGCTTCGGGCCTGGTGTTGCAGTGGGGCAGCTCCAATGCAGGCGTGGCTGGTACGGTGTCGGCGATTGTGTTGCCGATGGTGGTGTTGAGCGAGGTGGTCGGCGTGCTGCTGGCATCGCTGGCTTTGTGGCGCAGCGGCGAGGCGCACCGAGGCATTGGCCCGGCGGCTTTGGCCGGAAAGGAGAAACGCCATGACGCTTGAAGCTTTCCAACAATCTGCAGCGCTGAGCCTGGGTGTAGAGCTGGAGCTGCAGCTGGTCAACACCAACCATTACGACATGACGCCGTACGCGCCCGATATGCTGGCCTTGTTGAAAAACGCGCAGGTGCCGGGCAGCATCGTGCCCGAGGTGACGGCCAGCATGATCGAGATATCGACCGGCATTTGCCAGCATGCCCAAGATGCATATGAGCAGCTTGCCGTGACACGCGATGCGCTGGTACAAGCCGCAGACCGCCTGAACATTGCCTTGGCCGGCGGCGGAACGCACCCTTTCCAGCAGTGGCACCAGCAGCGCATTTATGACCGGCCACGCTTCAAGGAGCTGACGGCGCTGTACGGCTACCTCACCAAACAGTTCACCATTTTTGGCCAGCACGTGCATGTGGGTTGCCCTAGCGCGGACGATGCCTTGCTGATGCTGCACCGGCTTTCGCGCTACATCCCGCACTTTATTGCGCTGTCGGCGTCGAGCCCTTTCGTGCAAGGGCAGGACACGGCATTTGATTCAGCGCGGCTGAACTCGGTGTTTGCCTTTCCGCTCTCGGGCCGGGCGCCGTTTGCCCTGCACTGGGAAGATTTTGAGCGCTACTTCGACAAGATGACCGCCACCGGCGTGATCCACAGCATGAAGGATTTTTACTGGGACATCCGGCCCAAGCCGGAGTTTGGCACGGTCGAAGTGCGGGTGTTCGACACGCCGCTATCCATAGAGCGCGCTGCCGCCCTGGCAGCTTTTGTGCAGGCGCTCGGGGCCTGGTTTTTGAGCGAATCGCCTTTCGAGCCGACCGAGGACGACTATCTGGTCTACACCTACAACCGTTTCCAGGCTTGCCGCTTTGGCCTGGAAGGCAGCTACGTAGACCCGGCCAGCCATGAGCAGTTCGGTCTGCGCGAGCATATTTTGCTGACCTTGCAGCGCATTCAAAGCCATGTGCCTGAAGGCAGCAGGGCGGCTTTGCAAAGCCTGCGCCAATCGGTGAACGAGGGCGTCAACGACGCCAGCCGTCTGCGCCAAGCTTATGAGCAAGCCCAGCAACTGCCCGAGGTGGTACGCCAATCGACCCTGCGCTTTCGCGGCCAGGCTTAGCGCACCCGGGCCAGGTCTGGCTTGGCGGCTTGGGGGCTAGGCAGCAAGCCAGCTTTTGCCAGCCGTGGCGGCTTTTTATTATTTCTTATTTTCAGTAATTACTGAAAATTAAATACCAAGCAATGTCGAATGACTGCATATGCATTGGTACTACCAATGACGCAACGCATGCTGCTGCGTTCAACCCCCATTAGGCTACCAAGGTTATTAAGGGAAAACCCGTAAACGCAACTTTACCGAGGCGTAAAATTTGTTGCGTGTACAACTCTCTGGGTGAGGGTTGCGCAAAACAAGCCTCGTGCGTCTGTTGCAGGCCAAGGCAGCCAGATATTTATTTGGCAGCCCAAAACTGGCTATGGAAATACGAGGCTTTATTAATCATTGGATATAAAAATGACTGATGGTGAGCGACTTCACAAAGGAAGTCTTTCAATCGGAAGCGCGGTTCGGGGCATTTTTGCCCTGGTGGTATTGATCGTGGCGCTGGGCTTGATCTACGGTGGTATCAAGCTGACAGCGCTGGGCGGATCCGCTTATTATTTGATTGCCGGTATTGCCTATTTGGTATTGGCGGTATTGTTTGCATTGCGAAAGCGCTTTGCAGTGGCATTATCGATAGTCATTTTTGTGGCTACCTTGATTTGGGCATTGTTTGATATTGTCCATTTCACGTACTGGGAACTGTTGCCACGATTGGTCATACCAGCTCTGATCTTGATGGTCAGCCTGTGGGTGGGCGCAGCCTTCCCCGGCACGGCCGCAGGCCAGCGCCGTGTGGCCAACGTAGCGGGCGGCGGCATTTTTGCGGCGCTGCTGGCTACCTTGGTGGCGGCATTCTTCCCCCACGGCACCATCTCTAACCCAGTGGCAGCTTCGGACGCCAAGGACGCAGTTGCAACGCCTACCGACGAGCAAGCGCCTGAAAACTGGGAGTTCTATGGCCGCAGTGCTTCGGGTACGCGCTTTGCGCCGTATACCGACATCACGCCTGAGAACGTGAAGAACCTGGAAGTGGCGTGGACCTACCACACCGGCCGCCGCACCACCGGCGCTGCCTTTGGTGTGGACGAGAACACGCCTTTGCAAATTGGCAATGTGCTCTACACCTGCACGCCTGAAAACGTGGTTGCCGCTGTTGATGGCGACACCGGCAAAGAGATCTGGAAATTCGATCCCCATGCCAAGAGCGAAGAACACGTCACCTGCCGTGGCGTGGGCTACCACGACATGGACAAGGACAATAGCCTCAGCGCCGAGATCAAGGCCAAATACGCCAGCGTGCAAGCCTGCCGCCAGCGTATTCTGGTCTCGACCATCGACGCCCGCATGTTTGCCCTGGACGCACAAACCGGCAAGCCCTGCGAAGACTTTGGCGAGCACGGCTTTATCGACCTGAAGAAGGGCATGGGCCCCACCGAAGTCAGCAAGCGTTACCACCCCACGGCCGTGCCTGTGGTGATGGGCCACCTGGCGGTGGTGGGCGGCTGGGTGCGTGACATTGTGGCCGGCGAGCCTTCGGGCGCCGTGCGTGCATTCGACGTGCTGAGCGGCAAGATCGCCTGGGCCTGGGATGTGGGCGCACCGGAAGATGCCGATGTGACCGCGCCTGACCACCAGTTCACGCTGGAAACGCCTAACGTCTGGACGGTTCCTACCTTCGACAAGGAACTGAACCTGGTCTACCTGCCTACCGGCAATGGCCCTCCCGACTACTGGGGTGGCGACCGCAATGCGGTCAAAGAAAAGTTTGGCTCGGCTGTGGTGGCTGTAGATGCCTCTACGGGTAAATCCAAGTGGGTCTACCAGTTCATCCACCACGACGTGTGGGACTTCGACATGCCTTCGCAGCCTGTGCTGTACAACATGAAGGATGAGAAGGGCGTAAAGACCCCCGTGCTGATCCAGACCAGCAAGACCGGCCACATCTTTGTGATCAACCGTCTCACCGGCCAGCCTTTCACCAAGGTGGAAGAGCGCCCCGTGCCTACCGAAAACGCCGCTGTGGGCGAAAAACTTTCGCCAACCCAGCCTTTCTCTTCGGGCATGCCACAAATTGGTGTGGAACCTCTGACCGAAAGCGCCATGTGGGGTGTGTCGACCTTCGACCAGCTGTACTGCCGCATCATGTTCAAGGACTCGGTCTACGTCGGCCCCTTCACGCCTCCTGGTGAGAAGCCTTATATTGAATGGCCCAGCCTGCTGGGCGGCATGAACTGGGGCGGTATCTCGGTGGACGAAAACACCGGCATGATGTTCGTCAACGATATGCGCATGCCTTTGCGCATGTCCCTGGTGACGCAAGAAGACGCCAAGAAGTACAAGGTCACGACCGACGAAGTGCCTGGCTTCATGGGCACCATCCGTCCGCAAATCGCCGGCATTTATGGCGGTGTGAAGATCGACATCATGCAATCGCCCCTGGGTGTGCCTTGCAACACGCCACCTTTCGGCAGCATGAGCGGTATTGACCTGAACACGCAAAAGCTGGTGTGGCAAGTGCCTCTGGGTACCGTGCAAGATACCGGCCCGATGAATATCAAGACCGGCATGCAAATCCCTCTGGGCATGCCTACGCTGGGCGGCCCCACCTCGACCGCTTCGGGCCTGGTGTTCTTCGCCGGCACGCAAGACTACTACCTGCGCGCCATGGATTCGAAGACCGGCAAGGAAGTGTGGAAAGCCCGCATGCCTGTGGGCGCCGTGGCTGCTCCGCTGGTCTACAAATCGCCTAAGACGGGCAAGCAATACGTGGTGATCTCGGCCGGCGGCGCCAGCCACTCGCCAGACCTGGGCGACTACGTGATCGCCTACGCTTTGCCTGACGCCAGCGACAAGAAGTAAGCAGCGTTACTGCTTCTTCAGCCAACAAGAATCCCCGTTTCGACGGGGATTCTTTTTGCCCATTAGAAAAGCGCAAGCCTGAACAGGGCGCCATAAAAAACGGCAGATGCGATAAAGCATCTGCCGTTTTTTGTTGCGGACTTTTATGCAGCTGCCGATTTAAGCGGCCACCACCTTCACTTCGTAGCCCTTGCCGGTGGCAATCACTTCCAGCAGGCGGTCGATGTTAGGGTGCGCACCGGGGCGGGCTTTGGCGTCTTCGGTGTGCTCGGCAAAAATCTGCAAGCCTTCTTGCGCGGCGGCCACATTGATGCTGCCGTGCTTGGCCGCCAGCGCGTTGTACACGGTGACCGAGCCAGCCTTGCCGGGCGCGTTGGGAATGGTGGCTGCCACTTGGCCGGCGGCATCGATCAGTTGCAGCTCGGCGATATGGGCGATGGAGGGCAGGGCTTTCAGGTTGTCAGCAAAGGCCATGGTGGTTTTCCTTGGAGTCGGTCGAGTATCAATTTCATAGCTGCCAGCGCTTGCGGGCAAGGCGCTGCGGCGCGGCTGAATTATGCAATAAGCGCTACCAGCCAGGCGGCCAGCGCAGTAAGCAGTACCACCAGCACGGGCGGAGTGCGCCGCCATTGCAGCATGGCAAATGCAGCCAAGGCAATCAGTAAATCGCTGGCTCGGTGGATGGCGCTGGTCCAGACCGGGTTGACAAAGGCAGCCAGCAAAACACCGACGACGGCTGCGTTCACGCCGGCTAAAGCGCGCTGGGCCGCAGCGTTCTGTCGCAACTGTTGCCACCAGGGCAGAGCGCCGGCCAGCAGTAAAAACGCGGGCAGAAAAATCACCACCAGCATCAGCAAACCACCTGGCCAGCCCGCCCAAGGAGCAGGCAGCGGCAACAGAGCGCCTAAATAAGCAGCCAAGGTAAACAGCGGGCCAGGCACGGCTTGCGCGGCGGCGTAACCGGTCAAAAACTGCGCATCGCTTATCCAACCCGGCGGCACCACGCTGGCTTGCAACAAGGGCAAGACCACATGGCCGCCACCAAACACCAGCGCACCGGCCTCGTAAAAAGCAGCGATGGCTTGGGTGGCAACACTTGGCCACCACCATGCCAAATTCGGCAAGACCAGCACCAGCAGCGCAGCAAATAAAACGATCAGCGCCCAACCGGTTTTGCGGCTGAGCGGCAGTTTTTGCTCGGCAACGACCGCATCGCCGACAGGTGCTACTTGAAGAAAGCGCCATCCGATCATGGCACCGGCCAGCATGAGCAGCGATTGCAGGGTAGCACCCGGCCAAGCCAGTAATACGGCCGCGCTGGCAACCGCCAGCAGCTTGCGCAACCAGCCTTTGCACAACTGGCGCCACATGCCCAACACCGCATGGGCCACCACGGCGACAGCCACCAGCTTGAGCCCATGCACCCAGGCGGCATCGGCCAAATGCGGCCAGTGCTGCAAACCCAAAGCCAGCGCAATCAAGGCCAAAGCGCTGGGCAGCGTAAAGCCCAGCCAGGCGGCCAGGCAACCCAGCCAGCCGGCGCGCATCAAACCCAAGGCCATGCCCACCTGGCTGCTGGCGGGCCCAGGCAGAAACTGACACAGCGCCACCAGGTCGGCGTACTGCGCATCGCTCAGCCAGCGCCGCCGCTCCACCAGCGCGGTCCGAAAATAACCGAGGTGCGCCACCGGCCCGCCGAATGAAGTCAGTCCCAATTGCAAAAACACCCAGAAAACCTGGCAGGCGCTGTGCGCTTGTGCGGGCGGTTGTGGCGTGGCTGGTGGCGGCGCATTGTCGTGCATGGCGGCAAGCATAGCGGCTCTGGGAGGTGGCGATGTGTATGCGCCTGTCATAAAGCAGTCGCCCAGACTGCGCAGCGGCAAGAGCCGGGCCTGCGCCGCATGGTATGGTCAGCCCGCAAACCAATACGGAAAACAGATGAACAGCATGGCGCGGCCGGGGCTCAGCCCGGCATGGATAGTGGTGGCAGCAGGCGTGAGTGCCTCTTTGCACGTGGGCAAGCTGCCGCCAGCAGTGAGCATGCTGCAACAACAATTGGGCGTATCGCTGGTGGAAGCGGGCTTTTTGCTCTCGACCGTGCAAGTGGCAGGCATGGTTTTGGGCCTGGCCGTGGGCCTGATGGCCGACCGCTGGGGCTTGCGCCGCACCATGCTGATCGGCTTGCTGCTGATGGCGGCCGCCAGCGCTGCAGGCGCCGCAGCGACGGGCTTTGTCTGGCTGCTGGCGACGCGGGTGCTCGAAGGCCTGGGCTTTTTGCTGGTGGTCATGCCGGGGCCGGGGCTGATCCGGCGCAGCGTGCCGGCTTCCGAGCTGAGCGGGCGCATGGGCTGGTGGGGCAGTTACATGCCATTGGGCAGTGCTACTGCCTTGATGCTGGGCCCTTGGGTTTTGCGCGCTGTGGGCTGGCAGTTCTGGTGGTTGCTGTTGGGTGCTTCGTCTTTGCTGGCGGCGCTGGCAGTGTGGCGTTGGGTGCCGGCAGATGCGGCACATGCGCCCGGAGCTGCGGCTGGCAGCCAAGCCAATGCGGCTTACCAACATGCCTGGCACGCCCGCTTGCTGCAAACCGTGCGCAGTCTCGGCCCTTGGCTGGTAGCGGTGAGCTTTGCCGTCTACAGCTGCCAGTGGATTGGCCTGGTCGGCTTTTTGCCAACCATTTATGCGCAAGCCGGCCTGAGCTCGCAAATGGCAGGTTTGCTGACGGCATTGATGGCCGCAGCCAATGTACTGGGCAACGTGGCCTCGGGCCGATTGCTGCAAAGCGGCTGGCCACCCAAGCGCAGTTTACAGACGGGTTTTGTCATCATGGCTCTGTGCGGCGTGCTGGCCTTTGTGCAATGGAATGGCGAGAGCCTGCTGCCGCTGACGGGCCGCTTTCTGGCCATGGTCTGTTTTTCTGCGGTGGGCGGGCTGATACCGGGCACCTTGTTCACGGCGGCGGTGCATTTGGCGCCCAACACCAACACGGTCTCTACCACCGTCGGCTTTATGCAGCAGCTGTCTTGCGTAGGCCAGTTTGCCGGGCCGCCCATGCTGGCCGCCTTGGCATCGTGGGCCGGTGGCTGGCAATGGAGCTGGGTGATGCTGGTGGCGCTGTGCGGTGTGGGCTGGTCGTTGGCAATCGTGGTGGGCCAGCGCTGGCAGGCCAGCCAGCGTTGAGGGCTCAGGCTTTGGCGCCTGCCAGTGCCAAAATGAAATGCCAGTGCGCCGCATCCACGGGCGTGATCGACAAGCGGTTGCCCTTTTGCAGCACGCGCATTTCGGCCAGCTCCGGGTATTGGCGCAGGGTGGCCACGCCAATCGGGGCGATCTTGCGCAGCGCTTGCACATCGAGCAACAACCAGCGCGGTTTGTCGCGGCTGGACTTTGGGTCGTAGTACTTGGAAGCTGGGTCGAACTGGCTCTCATCGGTGCGCAGATTTCCGGCAATACGCGCAATGCCATAAATGCCAGGCTCGGCGCAGCTGGAATGCCAATACAGCACACCATCGCCCACTTGCATGTCATCGCGCATGAAATTGCGCGCCTGGTAATTGCGCACGCCGTCCCAAGGTACGGTCTGCTGCGGCGCGGCCAAGGCGTGGTCTATGGAGCACTCTTCGGGCTCGTTCTTCATCAGCCAGAAGCGGGGCGACGGGGTGGTGCTGGAAGTCATGGTTTTGCAGGGCAGCAGAGTTTAGCGGGGCATGCCGGTTGGCAGATCGGCTGCCGCTGACTCTATCTCAGAAAGGCCGGTATCTGATGCAACCGCAGCGCTGGCAGAATGCGCGCTGGCAGTGGCGCCCGCACTCAAAGCCATGCCGCCGCCCATGCCCATGCCGCCACCTGCACCGCCACCACCCTTGCCAGCGCCGCCTGCATTACCGCCTGCGTTGTTGGTGCGCTTGCTGCCACCGCCGCCGCTCCCAGCCACACGTTGCGGCCCTTGGTCGGGGATGGTGACGCTGGCGGGAATGGCCTGCAGATCGAGTGCCTCGCGGATAAAACTGCGCAGCGACACCACCAGCGCGCCCGTGTGCACCGGGCGGCCGGCCACCATGTCTTGCGCAGCCTGGGCGGCGAGCGCCACTTGCTCTTCGGTGCCCAGCAAAATCACATCGGACAAAGCCGCTTCCACCGCATCGCGTATGCGGCGGCGGCGCTCGGTCTGGGTTTTCAGCGCTTCCCAGTCTTGTGGCTCGCCAACAGCCTGCTCGCGCATCTGCTTGAGGTGGCTGGGATCTACTGCCAGCTCGCCGGTGAATGAGCTGCCCAAGGTTTTATAAGCTGCAATCAGGGTTTTGAGGCGCTCATTGATCTGCCGGTTTTCTCGCTCGCGCTTGCGCTGCAGGGTCTGCATGAACACCAGGCGGATGCCCAGCATCAGCAAGGTGGCCAGCAGCAGGCCGAGCAGGGTGGAAAGCAGCGATTGCCAGGAGCTGAAATCTAGTGCATTGCGCATGGGTGCTTGCCCGGCAAAAGCAGGGCTGAAGAAAAACATTTGCGCGAGCCAGCAGCTTCGCGCTACAGCAAAAAAATTCTCTGCATAGTACAATAGAGAGCTTTGTAAACCATCGCATTTAGGACTACGGCAGCAGAAGGCGTGCAAACAGCTCCCTCTGACTGCTTTTTTTGGGGGCGCTTTTCCTGTGCCAGCGTGCGCGGGCCGCTCCCAAAACAGGCCGTAATCCCTTCCACAGTGTTGCACTGCGGCCTGCATGGAAGCAACAACGCAGCGAAGACAGGCGCTGCACTGCACAACCCGGACAAGGATTTACCGACTTTTATGGCTAAAGAAGAACTGATCGAGATGCAAGGATCTGTGACCGAAGTGTTGCCCGACTCGCGCTTTCGCGTGACGCTGGACAACGGCCACGAACTGATTGCATACACCGGCGGCAAAATGCGCAAGCACCACATCCGCATTCTGGCCGGTGACAAGGTATCGCTGGAAATGTCGCCCTACGACCTGAGCAAGGGCCGCATCACTTTCCGTCATCTGCCCGGCCGCGGCCCGGCGCCTTCGAGCCACTAAATAGCGCGCGTGCGACGGACCAGGCAGTGGTCCGAAGTGCGCAGGTGGCAAACCAGGGCTGCAAAGCTTGCTGCAAAAATTATGGCAAGTTTGCCAAAAGCAGCAAAAACTCTGGTTACAATAACACCCATGTCGGAGCGTAGCGCAGTCTGGTAGCGCATCTGCTTTGGGAGCAGAGGGTCGCGAGTTCGAATCCCGCCGCTCCGACCACTATTGATGAACCCGCTGCAAGCAATTGCAGCGGGTTTTTTCAAGTCCGAAATTATTTAATCCGGGTATAAATAAAATTCTGATCTTGCTGTTTTTCAGAGGATTACAATAACGGCTTGTCGGAGCGTGGCGCAGCCTGGTAGCGCATCTGCTTCGGGTGCAGAGGGTCGCGAGTTCGAATCCCGCCGCTCCGACCATTATTATCAAGGCCTTAGCTGTTTTGCAGCTAAGGCCTTTTGCTTTTGGAGAATGCGGCGGTGTGGGCGAAAAACGCAAAAACCCCGAAGCAATCAAGCATTCGGGGTTTCGGCGGGCCTTCCAGGAGGGAGTGGTACCGAACTCCACCTCTCGTACTTAGCAGCTTTTGCAAGCCGCCATTGACGCTGCACAACCTGGCCAGCACTGCCTGTCTGGGACACGGTACGCAAATTGTACTTGCAGGTGTCGCTGGCGGCCATTGCCTCTGCTTGCGTAAACCCGCCGAGTCTAGAGTCGCCAAGCTTGGTTAGACTTGCGGCATGCAACTTTACGATTTGATGATTACCGCGCTGCGCGATCACTGGAAAGCCCACGATAACGTCCAACCGCAGCATTTTCAGCTGACGCAGATGGCGCTCGATGAGTTCAACGCCACGCGCAAGTTGGTCACCGACACCATGAACTTCCGCCTGCCTGCGGGCTGGGAAGCGGAGTTCATGGGTGTTCGGCTTTTGGTGGGTGATAACAATGCCTTGGTTGCCCAGGATGGCACGATAGTGGCCTTGGGTTGAGCCGTCGTTTCAGCCTTGAGTAGCAAAAAGGAGAGCGCGTACCGTGTTTGCCTGGGTACTGTGGTTTGCGCTCGATAGCGCGTTCACCTATTGGGTGGTATGCCGAGGTGGTGCCGACTGGCTGGAGGGCTGGCGTTCGGTAGCCTTGGTGAGCTGGTTTGCCGCCAACTGGGACGCCGAGCAGATTCGGCTGTACATGTTGCTGCTGTGGATCTGCCACGCCGTCTGGTTTGTGTTGGGCTTGTTCGTGCCCAGTTTGCGGGCCTGAGCGGGCCACTTTTGCAGTTTCTTTTGCCAAATTGCGCGCTTTGCCAAAGCGCCTCTAAATTCTGGTTATAATTTCAGCTTGTCGGAGCGTAGCGCAGTCTGGTAGCGCATCTGCTTTGGGAGCAGAGGGTCGCGAGTTCGAATCCCGCCGCTCCGACCATTATTGAAACCCGTTGCAAGCAATTGCAGCGGGTTTTTCTATTTGCGGCGTGCCGGTCAGCGCGCAGCCAGCCGCCCGCTATAGTGCTGTGTGTTGCCTGGTGCAGGCGCTTTTCTGAAACACACAGTGCGCAAACCATCTCCCGCCACCACTCACCAGCCTTTCAACGGACGCCTGGATCGCCTGGATGCTTTGCGCGGCCTGGCCATGGTGTGGATGACGGTCTTTCACTTTTGTTTTGACCTGAGCTATCTGCGGCTGTGGCAGCAGGATTTTTACCGCGATCCCTTTTGGCTGTGGCAGCGCACCGCCATCGTCAGCCTGTTTTTGCTGTGTGCCGGCATGGGGCAGGCGGCGGCTTTGGCTCAAGCTGTGCCATGGCGGCGCTTTTTACGGCGCTGGTCTCTGGTGGCGGGTTGCGCCTTGCTTGTCAGTGTTGGTTCGTACTTTGTTTTTCCGCAAAGCTACATCTACTTTGGTGTGTTGCACGGCATGGCATTGATGCTGCTTTTGCTGCGCGGTTTGCGGCGGGCGCCCACCTGGTTGCTGCTGGTGTTGGCTGCGGCTTGCCTGGCTTTGCCGCACGCTTACCGCTTGCTGGTCGGTGATGGCGGCGGTGCGCTGGCTGCCGCCCTCAATAGCCGCGCAGGATCGGTGCTGGGCTTGGTAACCCAGAAGCCGCGCACCGAAGACTATGTGCCGTTGCTGCCGTGGTTGGGTGTGATGCTGATCGGGCTGGTGGCTGGACGTTATTGGCTAAGCTCACAAAGCAATGGTGGCAGCTGGTGGCAGCGGTCAGTGCAGTCTCGCGCCGGCCGCCTTTTGGCCTGGCTGGGGCGCCACAGCTTGCCGTACTACATGTTGCACCAGCTGGTGTTGCTGGGTGCCTTGATGCTGATGTTGCAAGTGCTGCGCGCTTAGGCTTTCTTCGTTTCTTCTTCATCGTCCAGCAAGCGCGCTGCCTTGTTGGCCAGCGGCGCTTCGGCTCTGAAGTAGCCCAGTACCGTGGCAGCGCTTTGGTGGCCGGTCATTGCCATGGTGTCGGCCAAGGCCATGTTTTGTCGACCAGCCTCGGTCACAAAGCCTGAGCGCAGCGAGTGCGCTGAAAAATTGCCGTCGATGCCGGCCAGAGCGCAACGCTCTTTGACGATGTTGTTTACCGACAGGGCGGTCAGCGCCGCATCACCAACCCGGCCATTTTTGTAGATGCGCCGAAATATCGGGCCTTGCGTAATACCTGCGGCTTGCAACCACTGCGCCAACGCTGCACCAGCAACGCCGACCACTGGCTTCAAATTTTCTGGACGATCGAGCCCCGATTGGTTGGTTTTGGACAGGCGCAAGTCGTACAAAAACTGTTCTTCGCCCAACTCCTGCAGCCATTCTATGCGCGCCTCCGCCACTTCGGAGCGCCGCCTGCCGCCGCTGGACCAGGCAAACAGCAGCAAGGCGCGGTCGCGCAGACCTTTCAGGCTGCCATCGCAGGTGGCCAGCAATTGCTCCAGCGGAGCACGTGTCAGCGCGGCTTTTTTCTGCACCAATTGGCCGCGCTTGGCATAGGCCTTGCGCAGATGCGAGAGTGCCTCGCGCACTTCAGGGCTTTGGCAGGGGTTGGGCAGGGCATTGCGGCTGTGTGCTTTGGAGAGCACGGCAATGCGGTGAACCAAGGTGGAGTGCGCGAGCGCGCCAGGTTTGCCCTTGAAGCCCAGCTGCACCAACTGCGCATCAATCTCCGCAGGCAGTTCGTGCACCAGGCCAGCTTCGCCTTTTCGTGCGCCATGGTCGGCCACGAACTGCAGCGCAGCGCTGGCGGAGACGGGCAGGGCGATTGCTTGGCCAAAGCGCAACCAATACCAGGCCGCCCAATAACGCAGCGCGCCTTGGTAGCTGGCGGTGGTGTTGGGCGATTCGGCCTCCAGCCGCAAGGCATTCAGCGCTGCCTGCGCGCCCTCAGACAACAGATCGGGCTGCAGCGCTGGCGTTGGCAAGCTGCTGAGAGCAGGAAGCATTGGCTGCAGGCCGCTGTCAGGTGGATTGTGTGATTTCATATTGATTGAATATTACATCTAATGTATGATGTATTACACGATTAAAAATATAACTTTCGATAAGAACCTCTTATCGATAGTAATCTAGATAGTGAGTCTAAAAATGGAAAATTTGCGTAGCAACCGCGCCGTACAGCGCGAGGATGTCTGGGCTGCCGCCGATGCGCTGCTGCTGGAGGGCAAACGCCCCACCATCGAGCGTGTGCGCCAGACCATTGGCCGCGGCTCGCCCAATACCGTCAGCCCCATGCTCGAAGAGTGGTTTGCCACCTTGGGGCCGCGTATGGCTCAGCTCAAAGCCAGTGGCGGCGTGGTGATTGCAGCCAGCGATGACAGCAGCCAGCAAGCAGGGCAGGGCGCTGCCGCCATTCCGCCAGCGCTGGCCAAAGCCATGCAAGCGGTGTGGCAGGGCGCTTTGGAGCAAGCCCAGCAAGCTGCACAAGCGCAATTGGCCAGCGAGCGCGAACAGCTGGCGGCTGAGCAAGCCCAACAGGCAGAAGCTCAGCAAGCTTTAGAACAAGCCGAGGCGCTGATGGAGCAACAACGCGCATCGCTGGAGCAAGCCTTGGCCGTAGCACACGCGCAGATCAAGATGCAAAGCGCGCGTTTGGCCGACCTGGAGCAGGCGGGCCGGCAAAAAGACCAGTTTTCCGCCCAGCAGCAACAGCGCCTGCAAGCTTTGGAACAAGAGCTTTTTGCCACGCGCAAAGCCCGTGATGAAGCAGACAAGCAGCACGCAGAGCAAATGCGTGAGCAGCAAATGGCCGCTCAGGCGCAACAGCACCGCGCTCTGCAAGAAGTAGACCGGGCGCGCCAAGAGGTCAAGCAGTGGATGGCCGCCCAGCGCACTGAACAGGAAAAGCTCGCCAAGCTGGAAGGCGAATGGCAGGCAGAGCGCCGAAGCATGCAAGTGCAGCTGGAAGAGGGCACGCAGCAATTGAACCAGGTGCAAACGGATGCGGCCCAGCTGCGCCAAAGCATGCTGATGGCCGCTGAACAACATGCACAAAGACTGGCGCTGAATGAGCAGCAGCACAGCGCACAAATGGCGCAGTTGCAATGGCAAATAGACCAGTTGCAAGAGCGTCTGCATGCGGCTGCGACGCCATCGCAGGCAGTGGGCGAGCAGAACGCCCAGCGCCTTGCGCCGCCCGCGCGTGCCCAGACTCCAGCCCGGGCGGGCCGCAGCCCCGCCCAAATGGCCAGGGCGGCGCTTCAACGCGGAGCCGCTCTATCGCGAGCCAAACGTTAGACGGCTTACTGGGTGGTTTGGGCAGGCCGCTAGCAGTTGGCAGCCGGCGGCTGCGGACGCTTTTAAAACAACAGTAGTTCGTAGGAGGCCGCCTCAATATGGCGTGTTCAAGGCCGAATCCGCTTTGTAGGACACGCGCCGCCTGTTTCAGCACTCATTAAAAATAGCTGGATTCTATTGATGAAAATATATCGAAAGATAAAGGACTTAATGCACTGACTTGAACTGATGCGGTGCCCAAAAAATAAGATTTATAAATTTATAGATATTGCGGTGAGGGCGGCTGTGAGCCCAGCACCTTGGTGGCGGGGTGTATGTATATCGATGCCACATCGCTACTATTTGCATAGTGGTAACCAACCGGATTCAGGCCTTGCTCGCAGCTCCCGCCTGAGAAGGTTAGCCCCGTTGGGTGAGGCGGTGTCGAAGTCATTCATTCACCCAAAAACAGAGCAAGGCTGCAGGGCCTGTATTTAAAAACTTCAACGCCATCTCACCACCATGCACCTCAAATCCCTATTCGGAGCGGCTCGCCAAGTTTCATTGGCGCTTGCTACATTCGCAGCCAGTTGTAGCACTTTTGCTGCGCCAGTTTGCAACGGCGATATCTACCTGTCCCAAAGCGGAACGCAGGAAAACACCTTTTTGTTGCGCAACTCGGGCACGCCGGTCAATTTTGTGACGCAAGGGCAGGCAAGCCACGTCTACAACGCCTTGGCTTTTCACCCCACCAACGGGCTGTACGGCATTGTGACTTTCAGCACGGAATTGCTGAAGATCGACGAGACGACGGGCGCATCCACCTCTTTGGGCCCGGTCTCCGGCTTGCCAACCACGATTGTCGGCGGCACCGCGACAGCCAACTACAACGCTGCTACTTTTGGCACTGACGGCGTGTACTACGTGAAGGAGTCCAACAACAACACCGCCTTATACGCCATTGACACCAGCGTCAGCCCCGCTGTCGCCACGCCCATAACACTCTCGCAGGCTATTAATATTTCGGATATGGGCTGGGTAGGTGACCGCCTGTATTCCTATGGCGACAATGGTCAGCTTTACTCCATCGAAGTGCCCAGCGGCACGGTGACCCTCATCGGTTCGCCCCCTGCGGGCACTATTCCACGGTTTGGCTCGCAGTTCTCCGGCACGAACGGGCTGTTCGGTATCGACAACAATGGCACTGGTTTTTACAAGATCGATCTGACTACCGGCGCCCTGACGCTGATCTCGTCTGCCCCTGGCTCTTCCAATAACGACGGCGCCAGCTGCCCCACGGCAGAAGTGCTCAGCATCGCGCCGCCCAAGGCCGATCTGAGCATCAGCAAGGACGACAACCAGAGTACCTTCACGCCGGGCACCGATGTGGTCTACACCATCATTGCCAGCAATGCCGGGCCCAATGACGCCACTGGTGCCAAGGTCAGCGATGCTTTGCCCGCTGGCATCACCGTGGCAAGCTGGACATGCGCCGCAGATACCGGTTCGGCTTGCACGGCCAGCGGCACCGGCGCCATCAATGACGCGGCAGTGAACTTGCCCGCAGTAACCGGCCGCGTTACCTATACGCTGACTTTGACGGTGCCGAGCGATTTCACCGGTAATTTGGTCAACACCGCCAAGATTGCACCGCCCAACGGCATTGTGGACCCCGATACCACCAACAACTCGGCAACCGATACCGATACCGCCGCACCCATTGCCGACATGCAAGCCACCAGCACTACCTTGCCCACCACGGTGGAAGCCGGGCAGACGGTGACAGGCACCATCACCTGTACCAATGCCGGCCCCAGCGTAGCAGCGGCTGCCACTTGCGCCATCCCTGGTTTGCCTGCTGGTGCAACCACGGTCTGCGTGCCCACATCGCCCACGAGCACACCGCTGGCGGTGGGGGCAAAAATGGAATGCACCGTGAGCTATGTGGCACCTGGCAGCGGCCCGGTCAAGGCCACCATCACGGCAGGCAGCAGCACGCCTGATTCGAACCCCAACAACAATACCTTGCCGTATGAAGCGGTGGTAACGCCCGTGGCCGACATGCAAGCCACCGGCACCACGTTGCCAAGCACGGTAACGGCTGGCCAAACGGTAACCGGCACCATCACCTGCACCAATGCTGGCCCCAGCGCGGCCGCCGATGCGACCTGCGCAATCCCAGGTTTGCCCGCAGGCGCCACCACGGTTTGCAACCCAGCCTCGCCAACCGCAACGCCGCTTGGCGCTAATACCAGCATGACTTGCAACGTCAGCTATACGGCACCCAGCAGCGGCACGGTCACGGGCACCATCACCGCTGGCTCCAGCACCAAAGATGCCGTGCCAACCAACAACACCAAGCCCTACAGTGCAACGATGACTGAGTCTGCCGACATGCAAGCCACCGGCACCACTTTGCCAAGCACGGTAACGGCTGGCCAAACGGTAACGGGCACCATCACCTGCACCAATGCCGGCCCGAGCGCAGCCGCTAACGCCACCTGCGCTATCCCAGGCTTGCCCGCAGGCGCTACTACGGTTTGCACGCCAACTTCGCCCACCAGCACACCGCTGGCCCAAGGCGGCAAGCTGGTGTGCGAGGTGAGCTACGTGGCACCAGCCAGCGGCACGGTCACTGCCACCATCACCGCAGGCAGCACTACGGCCGATTCCAACCCCAACAACAACACCTTGCCCTATACCGCCAGCCAGGCTGTGGCCCCCGTGCCAGCGCCCGTACCGACGCTGGGCCAATGGGCGCTAGCCTTGATGGCCTTGCTGATGGCTGGTTTTGCCGCGCTGCGTATGCGCAAGCAGTAAATGCTGAGCTGGCCGCCCGAACGGTGGCCAAAGCTGAACCGATAAAAGCGCTGTACACAAGCTGTACAGCGCTTTTTTATGGGCCGTTAGCGGATCGGAGCATTGCCCGGCTCAGCCGCCCGAGCTGGCATCCACCCGGGCCAAGGCATCAGCCACGGTGTTTTTATGGCGCGGAATCCATTGCACGCGCACCGCGTCAAAACCGGCGAGCAATTGCCGAGCGCTGTCATACAGCTGGCATAAACGCTCGATACGCTTGGGCGCAGGCTGGCTCAGTTGCTCGGCAAGGATGCTGTTGTCGGTGTGCAGCAGCACTTGGCGAGCGCCCAGTTGTTGCAGCCACTGCAAAGCGTAGATGGCAGCGCGGGCTTCGGCTTCGTTGTTGCAGCCGGTGCCGGGCAGCGCTTGCTGAAAAGTGTGGTGACCGCCATCGGGCGCGTGCGCAATGCCACCTATGGACATGCGGCCGGGGTTGGGCAGGGCGCTGCCGTCTATATGGACAGTCCACCATTCGCTGCTGTTATGCATGGAGCCCAGCATAACGCGACTTTGCGCCAACGCGCAGCGAGGTGTTTGCGCGCTGTTTGGCCCGCAGGGCAAAGCGGCTTGCATGGCGGTGTCGTGACAATGTCACCGAATCGTCATCGCTGCGCCATGAACGCGTCACACAACATTCAGATACTTCGTCCCGTTCTCTCCAACACTCAACGGACAAGGTAAAGAATGCAAAACTGGATGAAGCTCGTCGCTGCCGCAGCAGCCATGGTGGCCGCAGGCGCGGCCTTTGCGCAGAAGACCGAACTGACGGTCTACACCGCGCTGGAGATCGACCAGCTCAAGGCTTACGAAGCCGCTTTCAACAAGGCCAACCCGGACGTGGCGATCAAGTGGGTGCGCGATTCCACCGGCGTCATCACCGCCAAGCTGCTGGCTGAAAAATCCAATCCCAAGGCCGATGTGGTGATGGGCGTGGCCGCCTCCAGCCTGGCCATTTTCGACAAGAACGACATGCTGCAAGGCTACCCACCCAAGGGCCTGGAAGCAGTGACCGCCAAGTACCGCGACAGCAAGAACCCGCCGCACTGGGTGGGCATGGACGTGTTTGGCGCCACCATCTGCTTCAACACGGTGGAGGCCAAAAAGCGCAACATCCCCACGCCCACCAGCTGGCAAGACCTGACCAAGCCCGAGTTCAAGGGCCAGGTCGTCATGCCCAACCCGGCCTCCAGCGGCACCGGCTATTTTGATGTGGCCGCCTGGCTGCAGCTGTTTGGCGACGACAACGGCCAAGGCGGCGGTTGGAAGTACATGGACGCGCTGCACGAGAACATTGCGCAATACACGCACTCGGGCTCCAAGCCTTGCAATATGGCAGCGCAGGGCGAATACGTGGCCGGCATCTCTTTCGAGTACCGCGGCCACGTGAACAAGGCCAAGGGCGCGCCGATTGATCTGGTCTTCCCCAAAGAAGGCCTGGGCTGGGATCTCGAAGGTGTTGCCATCTACAAAGGCAGCAAGAACCTGGATGCCGCCAAAAAGCTGGTGGACTGGGCGGTAAGCAAAGACGCCATGCAGCTGTACGGCAAGAACTTTGCCGTGACGGCGGTGCCTGGCATGGCGCAAAAGCTGGAAAACATTCCGGCCGATTACGAATCGAGCTTGATCCCGCTGGATTTCAACAAGATGGCCGATGCCCGTGAGCGCGTGCTGGGCGAGTGGACCAAGCGCTACGACGCCAAGAGCGAAGCCAAGAAGTAAGCCAGCCGAGACCGATGCAGATGACCGTGAACCCCACCGTACAAGAGGGCGCAGTGACCGCGCCCATGCCCGTGCGCGATACCTCGTACGCCTTTGAACCGCTGGCTGGCAAGAAAGCCGAGGAGGGCGCGCCTTACCTCGACATTCGCCACCTGCACAAGCGCTACGGCGGCTTCACGGCGCTGCAATCGGTCAATCTGCAGATCCGGCGCGGCGAGCTGGTGTGTTTTCTGGGCCCTTCGGGCTGCGGCAAAACCACCTTGCTGAGAGCCATTGCCGGCCTGGAAGCGCAGACCAGCGGCGAGATCTGGCAAGACGGCAAAAACGTCTCCGAACTGCCTGCCGCGCAGCGCGACTACGGCATTGTTTTCCAGTCGTACGCGCTGTTTCCCAACCTGACGGTGGCCGACAACGTGGGCTACGGCCTGGTCAGCCAAAAGCAGCCCAAACACCTGGTTTCGCAAAAAGTGCACAGCCTGCTGGAGACCGTGGGTCTGAGCGGCTCGGGCACCAAGTACCCGGCTCAGCTCTCGGGCGGCCAACAACAGCGCGTGGCATTGGCACGCGCGCTGGCCATGTCGCCGGGCTTGCTGCTGCTGGACGAGCCGCTCTCCGCATTGGATGCCACGGTGCGCGTGCACCTGCGCAACGAGATCCGCGCTTTGCAGCAGCGCCTGTATGTGACGACCATCATGGTCACGCACGACCAGGAAGAAGCCATGGCCATTGCCGACCGTGTGGTGGTCATGAACCACGGCGTGGTTGAGCAAGTGGGCACGCCCATGGAGATTTACCAGGCGCCCTCCACACCGTTTGTGGCCGAATTTATCGGCAAAGCCAACAAGTTGCAGGCCATTGCGGCCGGCGACAGCGGCATCACACTCGGCGGCCACCGCCTGTTCTGCCCTCAAGCGCCGCACCTGAGCAAAGGCCAGGCGCTCGATGTTTACCTGCGCCCCGAAGACTGCGTGGTGCACAGCTGCACCGCCATGCCGCCCGCCAACCCGGCGCCCAGCACGACGGGCGCGCCGGTGTGGACGGCCACGGTAGAGCATGTGGAATTTCTGGGCTCTCTCTGCATCGCGCATGTCGATGTGCAGCGCCTGCCGGAGAAGCGCTTGCAGCTGCAGCTCTCGCCCGCGCAGTGGGCGCAGCTCGACATGCAACCGGGCCGCTGGCTGCAGTTCTCGGCCAACGCTGCGCAGCTGAAGATTTTCCCGCAGAAATATTGACTGCCAAGGCGCCACACAGTGCGCCAACCAAACGGGCCGCAGAGCCCGTTTTTACCAAATACCTGCCTTTTCTCGCGCAGCCCGCTGCGCCTCTGATATGACGTCACCTTCCATCACGGCTCCTGCCGGCAATGCTTCGCGCAGCGCCCGCATTCGCACCGCGCCGGCAGACCGCATAGCCCACATCGCTTTGCTGGGCATGACTCTGCTGCTGATTGTTGGCCTGCTCGGCCCCTTGGCTGCCTTGCTGAGCCATGCTTTTGCGCCAGGCCAGAATGGCGAAGCCGGTTTTGCGCGTTTTATCGCCTATTTCCGCTCACCCGCCTTGCTCGGCAGTTTGTGGAACAGCGTCTGGGTGTCGCTGCTGGTCACAACCATCGTCATTCCGCTCGCCTTCGGTTTTGCCTACGCCATCACGCGCTCGGGCATTCGTGCCAAAGGCGTGCTGCGCAGCATCAGCTTGTTGCCGCTGCTGGCACCTTCGCTGCTCTCGGCCATCTCGCTGATCTATTGGTTTGGCAACCAGGGCTTGCTCAAAGGCGTGGTGCAGGCCCTGGGTTTTGACAGTATTTATGGCGCGCCCGGCATTGTGCTGGCCCAGTGCTTTGCCACTTTTCCGCACGCACTGATGATCCTGATCACCGCCTTGGCCATTGGCGACCAGCGCTTGTATGAGGCCGCAACAGCCTTGGGTGCGAGCCGCACGCGCCAGTTCTTCACGGTCACTTTGCCTTCGGCACGCTACGGCGTGGTGTCTGCCGCGCTGGTGGTTTTCACGCTGGTGATCACCGATTTCGGCATCCCTAAAGTGATTGGCGGCAACTTCAACATGCTGGCCACCGATGTGTTCAAACTGGTGATCGGCCAGCAAGATTTTCAGCGCGGCGCCGTAGTGGCCTTGTTGCTGCTCTTGCCCGCTGTGCTGACGTATCTGATTGACCGCCAGGTGCAGAAAAAGCAGACCTCGGTACTGACCGCCCGCGCTGTGGTGCTGCAACCCAGCCAACACGCCAGCACCGACCGCCTTTGCGCCTTGCTGTGCTGGGGCCTGGCCGCCATGATGCTGGCCATGTTTGGCATGGCCATCTTTGCTTCGCTGGTGCAGTTCTGGCCGTACCAGCTGGGCCTGACCCTGTCGCACTACACCAGCGGCCTGGTGGATGCGGGCGTGGACACCGCCATTTTCAACAGCCTGACCATGGCCGTGAGCAGCGCGATTGTCGGCCCGATCGTGGTTTTTGTGGGTGCCTATCTGCTGGAGAAAACCAAGGGCATGGACGCCGTGCGCCCCGTGCTGCGCGTGCTCGCCATGGTGCCGATGGCCGTGCCCGGCCTGGTGCTGGGCCTGGGCTACATCTTCTTCTTCAACGCACCGGCCAACCCGCTGAATTTTCTGTACCAGACCATGCCGCTGATGGTGCTGTGCACGGTGATGCACTACTTCACCACCGGCCACATGACCTTGGTGACCGCGCTCAAGTCGATTGACGGCGAGTTCGAGGCTGTCAGTGCCTCGCTGAAAGTGCCTTTCTACCGCACCTTGCTCAGCGTCACCTTGCCGATGTGCCTGCCGGCGCTGCTGGAAGTGTCGCGCTACTTCTTTGTGGCGGCGATGACGACGATCTCGGCTGTGGTCTTTTTGTACTCGCCCGACACGCGCCTGGGTGCAGTCGCCATCTTGAACCTGGACGAAGCCGGCGACATGGCCGCCGCCGCCGCCATGGCCGTGATGATCGCCGCCATCAGCTGTGTCGTGACCGTGCTCTACCAGTTGCTGGGCTGGTGGCTGAACCAGCGCACGCAGGCCTGGCGCAAGCGTTGATTTTTCTGAAAACTGAATGTGATAGCAATAGAAGGTGAAAAGCAGTGAGCAGCAGTAGTTTTGATGTGTTGGTGGTAGGCGCAGGCATTGTGGGTTTGGCCCATGCTTATGAAGCCGCGCGCAAAGGCCTGAAAGTGTGCGTGGTGGACCGCGACGCGGCCTGCGTGAGCGCTTCGATCCGCAACTTTGGATTTGTCACCGTCACCGGCCAAGGTGCTGGCGACACCTGGCGCCGTGCGCGTTTTGCCCGCGACGTCTGGGCCGAGATTGCACCCCAAGCCGGCATCCGCGTGGTGCACGAAGGGCTGAACCTGGTGGCCACGCGCGACAAATCGGTCGACGTGCTCAACGCCTTTATGAAAACCGCCATGGCGCACGGCGTGGGCTGCTCGCTCTGGAGCCCCGAAGAAGCGGCGCGCCATGCGCCCGAGCTAAAGCTGGACCACGCCAAAGCCGTACTGCACAGCCCGATTGAAATGCGTGTGGAATCACGCGAAGCCATTGGCCAGCTCACCCGCTGGCTGGCCGAGGCCCATGGCGTGGTTTTCCGCTTTGGCGAAGCCGTGCTGGAAATCGCCACGCCCAAGGTGGTGACCGCCCAAACCACGCTGCATGCCGAGCGCGTGGTGGTCTGCACCAATGCCGACATTCATGGCCTGTACAGCGAGCTGTTTGCCAGACACCAGGTGCGCTTGTGCCAATTGCAGATGCTGCGTGTGCAGCCGCAAGCGGGTTTCAAGCTGAACGCATCCGTCATGGGCGACCTCAGCCTGGTGCGCTACCACGGCTACAGCCAGTTGCCCGAGGCGCAGCCATTGCTGCAAGAGCTGCAAAAAGAAGAGGGCGCCAGCCTGGACAACGGCATTCACCTGATCGTAGTGCAAAGCGCTGACGGCAGCCTGGTCGTTGGCGATTCGCACCACTATGGCGCGGCAGTGGGCCCGTTTGCGCACGACGCCGTGGACGAGCTGATGCTGCGCCACATGCGCGAGGCGCTGCACATCACCGATTACCGCGTGACCGAGCGCTGGGTGGGCATTTACCCGTCGGCGCCGAAAACCGACTGTTTTATCGAAGCTCCGGACGACGCCACCCGCGTTGCCGTGGTGACCAGCGGCACCGGAGCCAGCACCGGCTTTGGCGTGGCGCATGACACCTTCGCCGCCTGGTAAAGCACGCAGATATTGAGCACTATTTTTTGGATTGACGAGAAGAGGGGAGAGCACTCCATGACGAATTTTCACAACCCGCAGCGCGTACAAGCCGTTGTTTTTGATTGGGCCGGCACCATTGTCGATTTTGGTTCGCGCGCACCTATGGGCGCCTTTGTGCAACTGTTCAAAGACTTTGGTATAGACATCACGATTGCGCAGGCGCGCGGCCCCATGGGTTCGGCCAAATGGGACCATATCCACGCGCTGTGCAGCCTGCCCGAAGTAGCGGCGCAGTGGGAGCGCAAATACGGCAAGCCGGTGGCGACCAGCGATATCGACCATCTGTACGAGGTTTTCACGCCCATGAACGCCCGCGTGGTGGGCGATTTTGCCGACTTCATTCCCGGCGCACTCGACGTGGTGGCCAAGCTGCGCGCTGACGACATCAAGATTGGCAGCACCACGGGCTACAACCGCCCGATCATGGACATCTTGCAACCCATCGCCGCCAAAGCCGGCTACGCGCCCGACAACATCGTCTGCGCCGGCGACCTGGCTGCCGGCCGCCCCAGCCCCTTGATGATGTACCGCTGTTTTGCCGACCTGGGCGTGTGGCCCGCATCCACCGTGGTGAAGGTGGACGACACCGGCGTCGGCATCGCCGAAGGCCTGAACGCCGGCTGCTGGACAGTGGGCGTAGCCATCAGCGGCAACGCCAATGGCCTGTCGCTGCCCGAATGGCAAGCCCTGCCAACCGCCCAACAATCCGAAGTGCGCGCCACCGCCACCCGGCAGTTGCGTGACGCCGGCGCCCATTTCGTGATCGACAGCGTGGCCGATCTGCTGCCGGTGGTGGCACAGATCAACGAGCATTTGCAGCGCAAGGAGTTGCCAGCGCTGGCGGCTTGAGCCGCCCAGTTTCTGTGCCCATAGAAAAACCCGCTGCGAGGCTGACTCGCAGCGGGTTTTTTACTGGGTTTATTTACTGCTTGTCTTTATAGGTATCGCCCAGCACCACACCTTCGCGGCGCGGATCGGCGCCACCGGTCAGACGGGTTTCGCCGTTGCTGGACGTGCGGATCACCGTGCCCACGCCGCTCGATTGGGCGTTGACCGATACCGTGTGGCCCATGCCGCGCAGCGCGATGACCAGCGGATCGTTGTCGCCGCTGTTGGCCGCCAAAATGTTGGGGTGCTCGCCGCCGACGTTGGTGGTTTTGCTGTTGGCTGCGCCAAAGTTCACCATATTGGTGGCCTGTTGCGCGTCCATGCCCCAGTCCAGCGCGCCTACCAAGGTCTTGGTGACAAACTGGATGATGGTGCTGCCGCCAGGTGAGCCTGTCGCCATTTTGAAGGCGCCGGGCGTGCCATCGGCATTGGCTTCAAACACCAAGGTCGGCGCCATCGAGCTGCGGGGGCGCTTGCCAGCTTCCAGCTTGTTGGCAATCGGCAGACCGTCGGCGCTGGTGGGCGCGGCCGAGAAATCGGTCAGCTGGTTGTTCAGCACAAAGCCTTGCGTGACGTGGTAAGAACCCATGCCGGCCTCCACCGTGGTCGTCATGCTGACGACGTTGCCCTTGGCATCGACGATGGTCATGTGCGTGGTGCCGTTTTCATGCACGTTGCTCACACCCAGGCGCGCGCTGCCAAATTGGCCAGCCGTGGCCGTGCCCATGCTTTGCGTGCTGGACACCAGCGCAGCGCGGGATTTGAGGTAATCCTTGCTCAGCAGCGTGCTGTGCACTGGGCCGGGCAGGGGGGTGAAATCGGTATCGGCCACATAGACATCGCGGTCGGCATAAGCCAGGCGCTCTGCTTCGCTGACCAGGTGCACGCCCATGGCGGTGGGTTTGCCGCCTTCCACGTCCATGGCTGTGGGTTTGTGCGGTGCCAGATCGAAGTTCTCCAACACACCCATGGCCTGCGCCACAGCAATACCGCCAGACGATGGCGGCGGCATGCCGCAGATCACGTATTTGGCGCGGTAAGTGGTGCAGATGGCCTCGCGCTTTTTGGCCTGGTAGCCGGCCAGATCGGCCATGGTGGTAACGCCGGGCGTGATGGCGCTGCCGGTGGTAACGTTTTGCGTGACTGCAATTTTGTCGACAATGCCTTGGGCCACGGCACCGGTGTAGAAAGCATCGGCGCCGCCGGTGGCAATCTTGCTCAAGGTAGCGGCGTAGGCCGGGTTGGTGAAGGTTTGGCCCAGGGTCTTGGTGGTGCCGTCTGCGTTGAAATACAGCGCCAGTGCATCCGCATCAGCCTGCAGCGCGGTCTTGGCGCCGGCCAAAGCGTCCGACATGCGGCCGCTGACCTTGAAGCCGTTGGTGGCCAGATCAATACCGGGCTGGATCAGGTCCTTCCAGGGTTTGGAGCCGTGGTCTTTGTGCGCCATATCCAACATGCGCACAGCGCCGGGCGTGCCCACGGCGCGGCCACTGGCGCGGGCGCTCGGTTGCGGCGCGGTTTTGTCGCTGTCGCTGATGTAGCGCAGGTAATCTGGCGTGGCAGCGGCGGGCGCGGTTTCGCGGCCGTCATAGGCGGTCACTTTTTTGCTAGCCGCGTCGTAATACATCATGAAAGCGCCGCCGCCGATACCGCTCGATTGCGGCTCCACCAGGCCCAGCACCATCTGCACAGCCACTGCAGCATCCACCGCCGAGCCGCCAGATTTCAAAACCTCGCAACCAGCCTTGGAAGCCAGCGGGTTGGCTGTGACCACCATGTACTTGTGGCCCTCGACCACTTTTTTACCGGTGCGGTAGCCCGATGCCAGCTCGGGAAACGAAGGATCGCCGGGCAGGCCAGAGCCCACCACCACCGATCCATCCCCAGTTGTAGCCTCACAAGCACTGCTGACGAGCTGGTTGTCGCTATCGCTGCCCGAGCTGCCGCAGCCAGCCAAAGTCAGGGCAACAATCGAAGCCAGCGCCGCTACGCTGTAACGCGCAGGAATCGCAGAACGGATGGAACGCATGTATTTTTCTCCTCGGGTCAGTCCAAGCAGAAATTGTCTGAGGGAAATCAAACTTTGCGGCACGCAACGCACCCGCATTTACCCTGAAAAGTCTCGTAGCGGACTGGAGCAGAGCGCTTTTGGGCAAGTAGTGCTGATGGAAAGTAGGCAACTAGCGGTTGCTTAACTTCACAAGCTACTTAACATAATATACATCGTATTAATTAAGCAGCCTTTGGGCCAATAGGACATCAACAGAAGCAGTTACGGCTCTTTCCACGAAAACCCAGCGCGCCAAAAAAGCCTGCTCGCTGGGCTCGGTTCCATCACGGCGTATGCAGATCCGGGTCGTGTTTGTCGTTGCGTTGCTCTTCCACGCTTTGCAGCGCCTGGTCGAGGCGTTCGCTGGTCATTTTGGGCGCAGGTGGCACGCCGTGGTTGTCTTCCAGCGACTTCATCAGGTACTCGGCCATGCCTTGCAGTACTTCCAGATCGTCCTCGAACATGGTTCTGGGTTCGCGGTCGAGAATGCACAAGGCACCCAGCACGGCGGAGCGTTTGTAGCGCAACGGCACGGCGGCATAGAAGCGCACACCGTATTTGTCGACAAAGGAGTTATGCGTAAAACGCGGGTCGCGCAAGGTGTCTTCGATCACCAGCGATTCGTCATCGGCCACCACAAATGAAGCCAAGGCTTTGTCGCGCGCGATGCCGGTTTCGGCCAGCTCTTCGCTGGCTTCGTCCATCAGCGCGCCTGGTGTGTGGACCCAATCGCGGTCTACCCAGGCCACATGCGCCCAGGAAACCTGGAAAGCGTTGCAGGCCTGCTGGGCGGCGTCGCGGTACATGTCGAGATGACCCGGGTGCAGCACGCCACTTTTGTGCAAGGCCTTGAGGCGCTTGTCTTCATTGGCCGGGATTTCAGGCGCTACGGCTTGCTGCACCAGTTGTTCGTTGCCCGACTCCACCTGGATGCGCAGCACCAGTTCCTGGATGGTGCTGACGCCGTAATCGGCCTGGATGCTTTCGATTGCATTGGTTTCCAGCAGTTGGCCTTCGGTGTTCCACAGCGCCACCACAATGCCCATTTCTGGCCAGCGCTGGCGGATGCGCTTGCCCAGTTGGCGCAGCTTGGTTTGCGGGTGCGGGTTGAAGGTGCAGATGATCACCGCTTTGATGCCAGCCCAGTGCTCCAGATCTTCATCACGGGGCAAAACTGGCAGTGCCGCACTGTCATGGGCTGCGGGCAGACCGGCCAGTTGCAATGCATGGGCGGCCATGGCCGCAGCGTGTACGTCAATATCCCAGCGCAGGCCTACGCACAAGATGGCTGGTGCCTCTGCAGGTTGGGCGCCCTCTTCGCGCTTGCGTTTGCCGTTGGCTTGGGCCGGGTAATGTTCGCGCAGCTCTTCCACCAGTTCGGCTGTGCCTACGGCCAGGCGCAACCGGTGCTCGGCCGTGGATTGGTTCAGGTAGTTGCGGGCGGCGAGCTTGAGCGCGGGGATGGCCACGTCGTCATAAAAGCGCGTGACGGCCTTGGCCATTTCCAGCTTGCTGGGTTTGGAGGGCAGCTCTTCGTCGATGCTGCTGGTGGCTACATCCACGGCTTCGTCCACATCGCCGCCGAGCAAGCGCTGGAAGAGTTTTTGCGGCGGGTCGAACACCGCCTGGCTGCCCAACAGTATTTCAAAGAAGCCCAGCGCCGGTATGTAGCGGCCCAGCACCAGCAAGCAAACAGTCAGCGGCGTGGAAAGAATCAGCCCGATCGGCCCCCACAGTGCAGTCCAGAAGGTAGCGGCCAAGATGATTGACAGCGTAGACAGCCCAGTGCTCGATCCATACAACCACGGCTCGATGATGTTGTTGCTGATCAGCTCCAACAATAAGATCAGCGCCAAGGTCCACAAGAACAGATTCCAGCCCGGGTCTACCGCAAAGGCCAGCGTGAGCGGAAACACGGCCGAGACCATGGGGCCAATGTAAGGCACAAAACGCATCACCGCCGCCAGCGCGCCCCACAATATGGCGCCAGGCACACCAATCCACCAAAGCCCCAAAGCCATGGGAATACCGTAGCTGAGGTTCACAACGAACTGCATGCGCAGGTATTGGCCAATGCGGGTAGATGCTTCGTCCAGCGCATCGGTGGCCATGTGCACGTTGCGGCCCATCAGGCGCAGCAAGCGATCCTGGATTTCGCTGCGATCGAGCAAAATCAGAATCACGAACAGCAGCACAATGCCCGCCGTGGCTACCGGCTCCCCTACTTTGGCCAAGATGTCGAGCGCCTGCTGTGCGGGTTTGCTGGCCGGCCCCTGGATCTCTACCTTTTGCACGCGGTTTGCGCGTGTCTTGGCGTCGGGCTGGGTGATCTCGGTTTCGACGGTGCTGAATACCTTGACTGCGCCGTCAAAAATGCTCGGACCGTTGAAGTAGCCTTTGAGGTTGCGCAGTTTTTGGCGGATGGTGTTCTGGTACGTCGGCAGCTCGGCGCTCAGCTCGGTCACCTGACTGCCCACATACAAAGCGCCGGCGCCAATGCCGCCCAGCGCCACCGAGACCACCAGCAGCACGGCCAACATGCGCGGCAGGCCCCAGCGCTTGAGGCGGCTGACCGCCGGATCCAGCAAAAAGCCCAGCAAAGCAGCCAATGCCAAGGGCAGCAGCAGATCGCGGCCCACGTACAAACCCAGAATCACTACGGCGGCGATGACCAAGCCCACCATCAGCCGCAAGCCGGGCACCATCGACAGCAGCGGAGCCCAGCCCGGCGCTGTGTCACTGGCTTCGAGCATGCGCACACTGCCCTCTTCCTGTTTGCTGCGCTTGCCATCGGCCGGCAGGGCGGGCGTGGCTGGGGAAGGGTTACGCGGAGGCAAATCGGGCGGCATGGTCAACGCTGGTGGGTGCAGGGAAGGTTTGCTCTATTACACCCATAAATCCAGGACCCGCCTGTCATCCAGAGTTTATTTTTGTTGCGCCTTGTTCAAATCAGCCCACGCACCATGGCGCTTTGCACCGCATGGGCGCGGGAGCGCACATGCAGTTTGCGGTAGGTGTTGCGAATATGGGTGTTCACCGTCATCTGGCTGACCTGCAGGCGCTCGGCAATGACCGAGCTGGTGTTGCCGTCGGCCACCATGCGCAAGATTTCCGTTTCGCGCGGCGACAAGGGCTCCAGCATGGCGCCCGGCGCTGGCCTGGCCTCATCACCGCAGGCTGCCAGATCAAAACCATGCGGTTGCAGCAGACGCTTGGCCAACTGGGGCGACAAGGCGGCGCCGCCGTTGGCTACCTGCAACACCGATTGGGCAAAACTGCCAAACCACGAGTTTTTGAGTAAATAGCCTGCAACGCCTTGGTCAAATGCCTGGCGCATGTACAGCTCCTCTTCTTTGGTGGTGCAGACAATGGCCAGGCAGCGGGGTTGCTGGGTGCGTAAAAAATCCAGCAATTGGTAGCCCGAGCCGTCGGCCAGCTCCAAATCAAGCAGCAGCACGTCGATCTGGACCGAGCGCACCAGCCGCTTGCCTTTTTTGAAGCCCTGCGCATTGCCCACCATCTGCAGGCGCGGGTCTTGCGTCAGCTCTTGCTGCAGCACGCGGGCAAAGTGGATGTCGTCATCCACCACGGCCACGCGCACCGGTTTGTTTTTTTGCCCGACCAGAAACGACGGCCACAGCGACGGTGGGTTGCTGACCATCTCAAAGCCGTTGTCCAGCCCGTTCAAATCCTGGCCCGCCAGTGCCTGTTGTGCAAGCACCGTGTCCGGAATGTCTTCTGTATTGCTCACGTCCTACGTCTCCCCTGCCTCACCGATAGACAAAGCAAGCGCCATCGCGGCAGTTATTCAGTAATTCCTATTGTTAATCATAAATCAAATAGCAATTGATAATAAATATTTAACGTGGGATCTTGACTTTTAGGCTTGGATCAGTCATGCACCAATCACCCTGGAGAAGCCGGGAAAGCTGTTGCTGGGCGCCGAACCGCGCCTTCGCCACTGCTCAAACATGGCCTGTCTTGCAAAGCTCGGCTGGTCGGGCTCCACCGCAGGCGATGAGGCTCGTTGGCCAAAGCTCGCACCAGGCGTGTTGAGCGGAACTCAGGGCAGCGTGGCCGTCGATTCCAGCTTGGGCTGCTGGCCCATCACAATTTGCGCGGCAATGCGGCGCGTCAGCGGCTGCAGCACCGAGAAATGGTCTTCACCCGCTACCAGCACACATTGCACCTGGTCTGATTTGCGGGCTTGGCACAGCTCGGCCAGCGCAGGTACGTTGGCAGGCGGCTTGGCGCCTTCAATGATCCAGGTCGGTGCCGCTACCGCATGCATCCAGTGCTTGGGTGCACGCAGGCGCAGCTCTTCGTCGCCCAGCAGCTTCCAGTTCACCGGCAACTGATCGCGCGCATAAGTGCTGGGATCGGCCACCGGCCCAAAAGCGAAAACACCGGCAATCGGCAAACCGGTGCCCGCCGCCAACAAAGCCAAGGTGCCGCCCGTGCTGTGGCCGCCCAAATAGATCTTGGTCGGGTCTACATAAGGCAGTTTGGCCACGTGCAGCACGGCGGCGATTACATCGTCCACCTCGCCCCAAAAGTATTCGCGCGTGCCCGGGTTGCTGTTGCCGCCGCGCAATGCGGGGAACATCATCACCATGCCTGCCTTGCGGAAGGCGCTGGCACTTTGGTCGTTGCTTGGGTCGCCCTCGTTCCAAAAACGGCCCAAGGTATTGCTGTCACCGCCTGTCAACCAGACGATGGCCGGGTGCCGCTGCCCGTCCTTGGGATTGGGCGAGACAAAGCTGGCCAGCTCCATGCCGCCGCTTTGGTAGGTGCTGGGCACAAACAACTCAGCCGGTGGCTGCGGCAAAGCTTCGGGCTTTTCGGGTGCTTTGAGCAGCGCTTGGGCGACCTGCGTGCTTTTGCCGCTGCGCGCCTGGGCCAGGTTTTGCAGGCTGATGGCGCCCTGCCCCACTTGCTGGGCCACGGCCTGGTCCAGCTCGGCTTGCAGCTTTTGCTCCAGCGCCTGTTTGTTCTCGGTGGCTTCGCGCTGCGCACGCTGGGCAGCGCGCTCGGCCAGGTAAAGATCGTGCGCAGCCCGGGTTTCTCGGGTGATGCAACGCCGCGCCTGGTCTACCGCCAGACCCTCTTCGTTGGCTTTGTCCACCTGCGCCATAGTCAGCTTGACGCTGTCGCAAACGCTGTCCGATGCCGGCGCCGGCTTGGGCGGCCATTCCAGCGGCGTATTTTGCGCTGCTGCCTCCCTGGCCTCCAGCTTGGCTGCATAACCACGGTAGACCAGCTTGAGCCCGATCAACGCCGCAACCACCACGATCGCCAGCAAACGCAGCGTCGTGTTTCCCCTCGATATCTGCATGATTCCCCTCTTACAGCACCGCGCTTGGTTTATGGATGTAAAACGCCGCAAGCCCCTGGCGGAGCATGCGGCGCTGTGCGCGGCCTGGGCCCGATTATTTCTTCAAGCCCTGCAATTTGGCAAATGCCGAGGCCATGGCGCCTTGTTGTGCGGGCTGGTTGTTGCGTTGGGGCTGCGCGTATTCGTTACGGCCGCCGCGGCTTCCGCCATAGCTGTTGCCACGGCCTGCGCCTTCAAAGCGGTTGTCACGCGGGCCGTCGCGGCGGGCGGGAGCGGCGTCCAGCTTCATGGTCAGGCTGATGCGTTTGCGGTCCACATCCACCTCCAGCACCTTGACCTTGACGATCTGGCCGGTCTTGACCACTTCGCGCGCGTCTTCGATGAACTTGTGGCTCATCTGGCTCACGTGGACCAGGCCGTCCTGGTGCACGCCCAGATCGACAAAGGCACCAAACTGGGCCACGTTGCTGACCGTGCCTTCCAGCGTCATGCCTTCGCGCAGGTCCTTGATGTCTTCCACGCCGTCGTTGAAGCGGGCCACGACAAAGTCCGGGCGCGGATCGCGGCCGGGTTTTTCCAGCTCGCCCAGAATGTCTTTGATGGTGATGGCACCAAACTTCTCGCTGGCAAACTGCTCGGGCTTGAGCGCCTTGAGTACTTCGCTGCGGCCCATCAACTGGTCCACGGGCTTGCCGGTGGAGACAATGATCTGCTCCACCACCGGATAGGTTTCCGGGTGCACGCCGGTCATGTCGAGTGGGTTGTCGCCACCGCGAATGCGCAAGAAGCCGGCTGCCTGCTCAAAGGTCTTGGCACCCAGGCCGGCCACTTCCATCAGCTGCTTGCGGTTCTGGAACGAGCCATTCGCATCGCGCCAGCGCACCACCGATTTGGCCACCGAGCCGCTCAGGCCCGATACGCGCGTGAGCAGCGGCGCGGATGCGGTGTTCAAGTCCACACCCACGGAGTTCACGCAATCCTCGACCACCGCATCGAGCTGGCGGGCCAGCTCGCTCTGGTTCACATCGTGCTGGTACTGGCCTACGCCGATGCTCTTGGGGTCGATCTTCACCAGCTCGGCTAGCGGGTCTTGCAGGCGGCGGGCAATCGATGCCGCACCGCGCAGGCTCACGTCGATATCGGGCATTTCCTGCGCCGCAAACTCGCTGGCGGAATAGACGGATGCACCTGCTTCGCTGACGACTACCTTGTCGATCTTTTTATCTGCCTTGGCCGCGATCTTGATCAGATCTGCCGCCAGCTTGTCGGTCTCGCGGCTGGCGGTACCGTTGCCAATGGCGATCAGGTTGATATTGTGCTTTTCTACCAGGCGGGCGAGCACGGCCAGCGAGCCGTCCCAATCCTTGCGTGGCTCGTGTGGGTAGATGGTGGTGGTGTCCACCAGCTTGCCCGTACTGTCGACCACGGCCACTTTCACGCCAGTGCGGATGCCTGGGTCCAAGCCAATCACGTCGCGTTGACCAGCGGGTGCCGCCAGCAGCAGATCGCGCAGGTTGTCGCCAAACACCTTGATGGCTACCTTCTCGGCGTCTTCACGCAGGCGGCTGAACAGATCGCGCTCGGTCGAGAGGCTCAGTTTCACGCGCCAGGTCCAGGCCACACATTTGCGCAGCAGGTCGTCCGATGCGCGCTTGGCATGGCTCCAACCCAGATGCAGGGCAATCTTGCCTTCGGCCAGGCTCGGTTGGCCGGGTTCGGGCTCGATCGGCTGCACCAGCTTGGCTTCCAGAATTTCGAGCGCGCGGCCGCGGAAAACCGCCAGCGCGCGGTGCGAAGGCACGCGGCCAATCGGCTCGTCGTAGTCAAAATAATCGCGGAACTTGGCCACTTCGGGGTCGTTCTCGTTCTTGCTCTCGACCTTCTTCGATTTCAGCAGACCTTCGTCCCACAGCCATTCGCGCAGCTTTTGCACCAAGGCCGGGTCTTCGGCCCAGCGCTCGGAGAGGATGTCGCGCACGCCGTCCAGCACGGCAAAGGTGGTGCTGAAATCCGGGCCAGGTTTGCCGTCGTCCAGCGTGGTGGCGGGTTGGCAAAAGGCTTCGGCCTCTTTGTGCGGATCGAGCGTGGGGTCGGCAAACAGCTTGTCAGCCAGCGGCTCGATGCCGAATTCCTTGGCGATCTGGCCCTTGGTGCGGCGCTTTTGCTTGAAAGGCAGGTAAATGTCTTCCAGCTCTTGTTTGGTGGGCGCTTGGGCAATGGCCAGGCGCAATGCGTCGGTCAGCTTGCCTTGTTCGTCGATGGCTTTGAGCACCGTCTCGCGGCGGTCTTGCAGCTCGCGCAGATAGGTCAGGCGCTCGGCCAAGTCACGCAGTTGCGTGTCGTCCAGGCCGCCGGTCGCTTCCTTGCGGTAGCGGGCGATAAAGGGCACCGTGGCGCCGCCATCCAGCAGCTCGACCGCTGATTTCACCTGCGATTCAGCAACCTTCAACTCCGCTGCAATCTGCGCAATGATCTTTTGCATGCTCTGCTCTCGCTCCAATGCTTCTCTGGCAAAGCGGCAAGTGTGCCATAGGCGCTGCGCGCTACTGGGGATTTGCACAGGTATCGCAGCAAGATGCTATGGTGTTGATAGCTAAAATTCTATTGCCACCAATGCTTTTCCTAGTATTTGGCTCAAAAAGTAAAACAATGCGAGCGCGACAGACGCACCTTCTCAGGCGCCAAGCTCTACACTCTGCGTTGCTGGCCAGCACAGCAGAGCGTAGTGCAGCAGCGTAAAACCATGTCCAGTTCCAGCCCCGATCCTAATTTCGACCTGTTTGGCGAGCCCGTTGCAGCAACACCTGCCGAGGCCAAAGCCGCTGCGCCTGCGCCTGTCCGCAATGAGCGGGAGACAACCGCAACCGGCCGCACCTTAGCCGGCCGCACCTCAGGCGGCCCCGCCTTAGCCGGCCGCACCAAAGCAGTAGAACCTGCGCTGCCTTTGCTGGGCGAAGATTTGGCGCCTGCTTTGCCGGATTTGCTGCGCCTGGGCACCTCGTCCTGGTCTTTTCCCGGCTGGCAAGGCGCGGTCTGGGCCAAGGCCTATAGCGAACGCATTCTGGCGCAGCGCGGCTTGGGTGCTTATGTGCAGCACCCGCTGCTGCGCACGGTGAGCATAGACCGCAGCTTTTACCGCCCGCTGGCTGCGTCTGAATATGCGGTCTACGCGGGCCAGGTGCCAGCCGATTTTCGCTTTGTCGTCAAAGGTCCGGCCCTGGTGTGCGATGCCCAGGTGCGCAGCGAAGACGGCCGCGGCCGCGAGCTCAACCCGGTGTTTCTGCAGCCCGACTTGGCTTTGGACAGCTTTGTGCGCCCCGCGTGCGAAGGTTTGGGCGCCAACCTGGGCGTGTTGCTTTTCCAGCTCAGCCCTTTGCCGATTTCGCGCCTGGTAGATATGCAGCCCACGCTTGCGCAGTTGGAGCAGCTGGCGTTGGCCGTGCAAGCGCAGTTGGCACAAATGCCCGCTGCGCAGCGCCCGATTGTCGCCTTTGAGGTGCGCGACCCGGATTGGCTGCGCCCTGATGTCATGCCGCGCTTTGCCCAGATTTTGCGCAGCACGGGCGCCACCTACTGCCTGGGCTTGCACGCCAAAATGCCGCGCATGGCCGAGCAATTGCCCTTGCTGCGGGCGCTGTGGCCGGGCCCGCTGGTCTGCCGCTGGAACGTGAACCCGGTTTTTGGCCCTTACGGTTATGCCGACGCTGAGCAAAAACTGGCGCCTTTCGATCGTATTCAGCAGCCTGATGACGCCACCGTGCAGCTCTTGGCGCGCACCATTGCCGGCATTTGCGGCAAAGGCCAGCCCGCTTATGTCACGGTCAGCAACGAAGCCGAAGGCAGCGGCCCCTTGAGTATTCTGCGTTTGGCCGAGGCTTTGCAGGCTTTGGGCCAGAAATAGGAGAAATCGGGCCGGCTGTTTGCATCCGCTTGCGAAGTTTTTCGCAAATTTGCGCCAAATCAGGGACATGCGGCCAGCAGTGGTATTGGGCGGGCCTATCATTTCCGCACTGCAAAACGCCGCGTCTTGCAGCCACGACAACGCCAACTCTCGCCCGTTTACCCATGCGCCACCGCAACTCTTGCCGCCTTGCCAGCCTGGCGGCAACCTGTTTTATCAGTCTATTCAGTGCCATCAGCCCGCTTGCAGCCCAAGCCGGCGATTCAAAAATCAACTCTTTTGCTGTCGCCGACGCGGTGACCAATGTCCAGCTGTGCGGCGACCGCAACCACGGTAGCAAAAAAGCCGAGCAGCCCTACCGCGTGGTGCTGGGCGAGCAAAACGGCCAATCCGCCCTGTTTGTGCAGTGGATGAACCAGCCCGAAGGCGCTGACAGCTGGCGCGGCGTGGCCGCCCACACCATGGGTTTTGCCGAAATCAATGCTGACAAAACCGGCCTGACCCTGAGCAATCTGCGCTGCACTACACGCGGCAAAGGCATTGTGATCAGCGCCAACGTCAGCGGCGGCCCCAAAACCAGCAAGCGCCGTACCCTGCACCTGGAAGTGGGCCCGGCGCTGGAAAAGTACGAGATCAAGTTCACCCCGCCGCTCAAATAAGCCTGTGGCTTGGCCACGCAAATCGCGCCATGCGCAGCCCCCGTTTGGGAGCCAACGCATGGCGCGTTTCTTTTTGTACCTTGCCAAGGCGCAGTGTTCGCGTGCCTTGGCGGTTGGCAAGCTTACAAAATCCCCAGCGTCTTCACGTCTTTGGCCCAGCGCGTCAGCTCTTCGTCGATCAGGCGCTGAAACTCGGCCGGCGTGCTGGTTTCCGGCTCCACGCCCTGTTGGGCGAAGACCTCGCGCACTTCGGGCTTGGCCACAATGGCATGGATTTCACGTGCCAGACGGTCGATCACCGGCTGCGGTGTGCCGCCCGTGGTTAGCACGCCGTACCAGGAGGAAAACTGGTACCCGGGCAAGCCGGTTTCAGCCACCGTGGGCACGTCAGGCAGCGATTTCAAACGCTTGGCCGTGGTGACTGCCAGCATGCGCGTCTGGCCGGTGCGCACCGAGGCCAAGGCAGGCGGGATGCCGGAGAAAGCCATGTCCACCTGGCCACCGGACAAATCGGTAATCGCTTGCGAATTGCCTTTGTAGGGCACGTGCAGCATCTCCACCTTGGCCTGCTGCGCAAACAAGGCACCGGCCAAATGCAAGGTCGAGCCTTGGCCGCTGGAGCCATAGCTCAGCTTGCCCGGTTGCTTTTGCGCGGCGGCAATCACGTCTTTGGCGCTTTGATACGGCAATTTGCTGTTCACCAACAGCACGTTGCCCGAATCAGCCACCAAAGTCACCGCGGCCAAACCCGTACGTGGATCGTAAGGCGGCTTGGCCAGCAGGCTGGGCGCCACGGTTTGTGCGCCCATGGAGCCCAGCAACAAGGTGTGCCCATTGGGCTGCGCCTTGGCAACAATGTCGCCAGCAATCAAACCACCGGCGCCGGGCTTGTTCTCTACTACCACCGATTGGTCCAGGCGTTGCTGCAACTCTTTGGCAATCACGCGGGCCAGAATATCGTTGCCACCGCCGGCCGCAAAGCCCACCACCATGCGGATCGGGCCTGATGGGAAAGCGGGCTCTGCCGCTTGCGCACTGGCTGCAACACCAAACAAAGCGACAGCCGAGAGCAGCACACGGCGCTTGAAACAAAACTGCATACAACCCCCTTGGATTTTTTTGTAGAAAAAACTTACTTGGCAGCACCCGTTGCCGCCGTTACCTGCGGCGCAGCGGTGTCGGCCCGCTTGGCGTACTTGGCAGCCAAGATGGCGCACACCATCAGCTGCATCTGGTGGAACAGCATCAGCGGCAGCACCATCATGCCGACCGTGCTGCTGGCGAACAGTACCTTGGCCATGGGAACGCCGCTGACCAGGCTCTTCTTGCTGCCGCAGAACACGGCGGTGATCTCGTCTTCCTTGTTGAAGCCCAGGCGGCGCGAGACAAAGGTGGTCAGGCCCAGTGCCAGCGCCAGGATGATGGCGCAGATCACCAACAAGCCGATCAGCGTGCTGGCCGATACCTGCTTCCAGATGCCTTGTACCACGGCGGCGCTGAACGCGGTGTAAACCACCAGCAGGATGGAGCCCTGGTCGACCACCTTGGTCAGCTTGCCGTGCGCCTTGATGAAGGGGCCCACCCAGCGCTGCAGCAAATGGCCCAGTGCAAACGGCAGCATCAGTTGCAGCAGAATTTTGACGACCGCATCAACAAACGAGCTGCTGGCGCCGCTGTCCGTCACAAAAATGCTCACCAACAGGGGCGTGATGAACACGCCCAGCAAGGTAGAGGCCGAGGCGCTGCAAATGGCAGCCGGAATATTGCCGCGCGCCATGGACACAAAGGCAATCGACGATTGCACGGTCGATGGCAGCACGCACAAGAACATCACGCCCACATAAATGGCAGGCGAGACCAGCGGCGACAGCACCGGCTTGAGCAACCAGCCGATCAGCGGAAACATGACGAAGGTGCTGGCCACAATGAACAGGTGCAGGCGCCAATGCATGATGCCGTCGAGGATGGCCTTGCGCGAGAGTTTGGCGCCATGCAAGAAGAACAGCAGCGCCACGGCGCCGGTAGTCACTTTTTCGAGGGCCGATGCGGTAGCACCGGTGGCGGGCAAAAAACTGGCCAGCAGCACAACGGCGACCAGCATCAGGGTGAAGTTGTCGGGGCGGAATTTCATAGCCGCCATTGGACGCCAGTGGGGTGTAAAAGTAAAATTGATTTATAAGATAGATTAATGACTCTAGCTCATAAATATGACGGGCATGGCCGCTTTGCCGCCTGTCCCAACGCCTTTTCGCCACGCCATGCACGTCACCTTCCGCCAGTTGCAAGTTTTTTTGGCGCTCAGCCAGTGCCAGAGCTTCAGCCAGACCGGCCAGTCCCTGGGCCTCACCCAATCGGCCGTGAGCCGCGCCATGGTGGAGCTGGAAGGCCAGCTCAATGTGCGCTTGCTCGACCGTACCACGCGGGAAGTACTGCTGACCGATGCCGGCCAGCTCTTGGCCCAGCGCGTGGCGCCGCTGCTGCAAGAGCTGGGTGAAGCCTTGGCCGAAGTGGCCGATGTGGGCCACGCCGCACGCGGCCAAGTGCGGGTGGCCAGCAGCCCTACCCTGTCGGCAGCGCTCATGCCTGCTTGCATTGCCGCTTGCGGCCAGCAATTGCCGCAAGTGCAGTTGCAGTTGGTAGACCGTTTGCAGCAAGAAGTGCTGGCCCAGGTGCGCAGCGGCGAGGTGCACTTTGGTCTGGTGGTGGAGCCGCCTGAGTTGGGCGACCTGGAGCACATCACCGTGTTGTTTGACCCCTTTGTGGCAGTGCTGCCGGCCCAGCACGCGCTGGTACGCGACCAAGCCGACAGTGCCACCGTGGCGCTCAACTGGGCACAGCTGCAAGGCCAACCGCTGGTGTTGCTGGACCACGCATCCGGCAGCCGGCGCTTGATGGATGCCGCCTTGCTGCAGCACGGTTGTGGCCCCGAGCACTGCCCGGTGGTGCAGGAAGTGGGCCATGTCACCACCGCTTTTCGCATGGTGGAGGCCGGCATTGGCATCAGCATCATGCCGCGTTTGGCTATTCCGCCACATGGCCTGCCGGGTTTGCTGGTGGCGCAATTGCAGCCGCAGGTGCAACGCGCCATCATGCTGGTGCGGCGCCGCCAGCGCAGCTTGCCGGCAGCCGCCCAGGCGGTCTGGAATTTGTCGGCGGCCTTGCTGCAAGCGCCGCACCGGGCTGATGACAATGGTTCATCAATAGCGCCAGACCTACACATTGATGGTGGCTATGATGCTAAAAACTAGCCTTGGCCCAAGCCGCTACAACCATTCATCAGGAGGAAACCCATGGCCCCAGCCCGTACCCGAATCGCCGCCCTTGCCTGCGCTGCAGCGCTCACCGCCCTGCTCGGCGCCTGCGCCTCTACCGACCGCAGCACGCCGGTGGCAGAAGCCAATATCAAGCCGACGCAAGGCAACAACGTCAGTGGCACCATCAGTTTTTACCAAGCGACGCCCGACACCATGCGCGTGAACGTGCAAGTGAACGGCTTGGCACCGAACAGCGAGCATGGCTTCCATATCCACGAGCACGGCAACTGCTCGGCGCCTGACGCCATGAGCGCTGGCGGCCACTACAACCCCACGGCCAGCCAGCACGGCAAACATGGCCCGGATGTGCATGTGGGCGATCTGCCCAGCCTGGTGGCCAACCAGCAAGGCGTGGCGTACCTGAACTTCGAAACCAAGACCGTCTCCATCGGCTCGGGCAAGCCTACCGATGTTAAGGGCCGCGCCGTGGTGGTGCACAAGGACAAGGACGACTTCACCACCCAGCCCACCGGCAATTCCGGCGCGCGCCTGGCCTGCGGCGTGATCCAGTAAATCAACACCACGATGGCAGCCTGCGGGTTGCCGAAATTTTGCAAAGCCTGCCAGCCCTGTGCTCGCAGGCTTTTGCTTTGGGGCAACGCCCACTTGCCACCGCGCGCCGCAATCGGTGCACAATCGGCGCCATGAGCGAACTCTCCCACTCCATTGCCGACTTGCGCAAAAGCTACGAACGCGCAGAGCTGAACGAATCGGCCTCTTGCGCCGCCCCCATCGACCAGTTTGACCGCTGGATGAACGAGGCCGTGGCGGCCCAGGTGCCCGAGCCCAATGCCATGACGGTAGCCACCGTCGGCGCCAATGCGCGGCCGAGCACGCGCATCGTGCTCATCAAAGGCTACGACGAGCGCGGCATTGTCTGGTTCACCAACTACGACAGCCGCAAAGGCCGCGAAATTGCCGGCAACCCGTTTGCCGCTTTGATGTTCCACTGGGTGGAGCTGGAGCGCGTGGTGCGCATCGAAGGCCGGGTCGAGAAAGTCAGCGAAGAAGAAAGCGACGCCTACTTCAACAGCCGCCCGCTCGATTCGCGCATCGGCGCCTGGGCTAGCCCGCAAAGCCAGGTGATCGAGAGCCGCACCGTATTGGTCACCAACGCTGCCAAATTCGGCGCGCAGTTTTTGCTCAAACCACCGCGCCCACCACACTGGGGCGGCTTCCGCCTGGTGCCCGACACCTGGGAGTTCTGGCAAGGCCGCAAGAGCCGCCTGCACGACCGCCTGCGCTACCGTTTGGAAGGCGCAGACTGGCTGCGCGAGCGCCTCGCGCCTTGAACGCGCTGCACTCCATGGCAACCACGGCAGCTTCGCTGCGCTGGCTCACAGCAGATGATGCAGCGGCTTTTCAGGCTTTGCGCCTGGCCGCCTTGCAAGAAGCACCCTCGGCCTTTGGCTCCAGTTACCAGGAAGAAAAAGACGAAGCACTGAGTGCTGTGGCCCAGCGGCTGGCTCCTGCGCCCGGTCGCGGCATCGTCGGCGCCTGGGCAGGCGGGCAATTGGTCGGCACCTTGGCTATCCGCCGCAAAACCAGCGTCAAACAAGGCCACCAGGCTGTCATCTGGGGCGTCTACCTCGCCGCCTCTCAGCGCGGCCAAGGCATTGCCCAAGCCATGCTGGCCGAGGCCCTGGCCTTTGCCAGGCAGCAAACCGGGCTGCTGCAAATCCACCTGGGCGTCACCACCAACAACACCAGCGCATTGCGCCTTTACCAAGCCGCAGGTTTCAGCATTTATGGCACTGAGCCGGCGGCGCTGTGCATTGACGGGCAGTTGTTTGATGAGTATTTGATGGTGCTGCGTTTGGCGCCTCAGGGCTGAGGGCTCCTGCGCGATGGTTAGCGTGGTCAGCCCAGCTTCAACAACTGCGCCAGACCTAACAAAATCAACGGAATAGTCAGCAGCGCCAAGCTGGTAGATACGGCAATGCTCGCCGTTACCTCTTCGCGCCCCACTTCGTAGCGCTGGGTAAAGAGGAACACATTCGCGCCAACCGGCAAGGCGGCAGCCGTAGCCAGCACCACCAGCGGCAAGCCGCGCAAACCCCATAGCCAGCCCACAGCGAGCAAGACGACAGGGTGCAGCACCAGCTTGACCATGGCGATGCGGCTGGCCTGCTTTACGTAGCGGCCCACGGCGCTGTAGAACAAGGTGATGCCGACCAGCATCAGCGCAATCGGGCCCAAGGCCTGGGCCAGCATTTGCAGCGATTTGTCCAGCACCTCGGGCAGTTGCAGGCCGGTTTGCGCAAACAGCAGGCCGCAGATGATGGGCAGCGGAATCGGGTGGATGATGCCGTTTTTCAGCGCCCGGCCTACGGTGGTGGCCATGGCGCGGTAGTTGCGTTGGCCGCCCTGCGCGGCCTGCTGCTGGCGCATGACGGCCAGCTCAAAAACGATGGTGGCCGAGGTCATCAAAATCAGCGCATGCACCGAGACAATGGTGAACAGCGTCACCAGCCCTTGCTCGCCAAACACCATGCCCACCAGCGGCACGCCAATCATGATGTTGTTGCTGAAACAGTGCGCCAAGGCGCGCGCTGCCCCCAAGGTGGTAAAGCCCTGCCAAAACAAGGTAGCCACGAACAGCAGCCCGGCGGCGAGAAAGTAGACCGCAATTGTCTCCAGGTTCAGCTCTTGCACGCGTACCTGGCTCATGGTGCGGAACAGCAATGCCGGCGTCAGGATCAGGAACACGATGTTCGACAAATCTCGCACCGAGCTGGCCTTGACCCAACCTAGCCGCCCCGACAGATAGCCCAGCGCAATAAACAACACCACCGGAACCAAAGACACCATCACCGCCATTGCGCAGACCTTTTGTTTTTTGCAGCGGCGATTATCGTCGCTGCCTATCTGCCTTTGTAGCTGGAGTGCAAAGGGAGTGGAACGAAGGTTGGTCTGTGGTGGCCAGACCTAGAAATGATTTTTCCAGGATTTTTGGGACCTTGCTATCGAGACCGTTATTGCCTGCTTGCGCGGATTGCAGAAGGCTTTGTTGGATTACCGCCCCGTGCTTTTGCGAGCGGCGTAAGAAAAAGGCCATGACAGCAAAAGTCATGGCCTTTTCCCTGCGCTGAGCGCTTATTAACCGCGAGTCATCGCGTCCACCACCTGTTGCAGCGCTGCGGGATCTTCCATGGTGGAGAGATCGCCGGTTTCGCGCTTTTCCGCCACGGCTTGCAGCGCGCGGCGCAGCAGCTTGCCGCTGCGGGTTTTGGGCAGCATGCTGACGAAGAATACGCGCGCCGGCCGAGCCACCGCGCCCAGTTGCGCGTCAACGTGGCCGCAAACCGATTTTTCCAAAGCGGCGCAAGCGGCGGCATCACCGGCCACGTTGTTGTCGCGGGCCACGGCAAAAGCCAAGGCCACCTGGCCTTTGAGGCTGTCGGCCACGCCGACCACGGCTACCTCGGCAATGCTGGCGTGGCCGGAGATGCTTTCTTCGATCTCGCGTGTGCCCAGGCGGTGGCCAGCCACGTTGATCACGTCGTCGGTGCGGCCCAGGATGAAGTAGTAGCCGTCCTTGTCGCGCACGCCCCAGTCGAAGGTGCTGTAGACCTGGCGGCCTGGAATGCTCTTCCAGTAGGTGTTGACAAAGCGCTGGTCGTCGCGCCAGATCGTCATCAGGTTACCGGGCGGCAGCGGGCCTTCGATGGCGATCACGCCTTTTTGCATGGGCTCGGTCAGCTCCGCGCCGGTTTCGCCGTCGATCAGCTTGACGTTGTAGCCATAGACCGCCTTGCCGGGGCTGCCAAAGCGCGACGACTGCTTTTCCACGCCATTGCACAGCGTCAGGATCGGCCAGCCGGTTTCGGTTTGCCAGTAGTTGTCGATGATCGGGCGCTTGATGGCGTCGCTGATCCAGGCGGCAGTCGGCTCGTCGAGCGGCTCACCGGCCAGCCACAGCGCTTGCAGGCTGGAGAGATCGTATTTGGTGAGGTATTCAGGGTCGGATTTTTTCAGCACGCGGATCGCGGTGGGCGCCGAGAACATGTGCGTCACCTTGTACTTCTCCACCAGGCTCCACCAGATACCGGGATCGGGGCGGACAGGCACGCCCTCGTACATGATGGTGGCCATGCCGCCAATCAGCGGCGCGTAGATGATGTAGCTGTGGCCCACCACCCAGCCGATGTCGCTGGTGCAGAAAAAGGTTTGGCCGGGTTTGGCGTCAAAGATCGCCGGCAGGCTGGAAGCCAGGGCCACGGTGTAGCCGCCGGTGTCGCGCTGCACGCCTTTGGGTTTGCCGGTGGTGCCGCTGGTGTAGAGCGTGTAGCTCGGGTGCGTGGAATCCACCCATTCGCAAGGCACTTGTGCATCGAGGTGCTGGGCGCGCAGATCGGTCCACAAATGGTCGCGGCCGGCCTCCATGGCCATGGGCGCCAGGCCTCGGTCCACCATCAGCACGGCCTTGGGCTTGTGGCTGGCCAGGGCGATGGCTTCGTCGAGCAGCGGCTTGTAAGGCACTACGCGGCCAGCACGCGAGCCGGCATCGGCGCTGACGATGACCGTTGGCTGCGCATCGTCAATGCGCGTTGCTAACGAGCCGGAGGCAAAACCGCCAAACACCACCGAGTGGATGGCGCCGATTCGCACGCTGGCCAGCATGGCGATGGCGGCCTCGGCGATCATTGGCATGTAGATTTGCACGCGGTCGCCCTTTTTCACGCCCAGCGCTTGCAAGGCGGCGGCCATGCGCTGCACTTCGGTGTGCAGTTCGGCGTAGGTGTAGGTGCGCTCGGTGTTGGTTTCGGTCGATACCGCAATCAGCGCAGCCTGGTCGCCGCGTGCGGCCAAGTGGCGATCCACCGCGTTGTGGCACAGATTGGTCTGGCCGCCCACAAACCAGCGCGCAAACGGCGCGTTGCTGTAGTCGCAAATCTGCTGTGGTGGCACTTTCCAATCGATCAACTGCGCCTGCTCGGCCCAGAAGGCGTCGCGGTCTTCAATCGATCGGCGGTGGAAATCGGCAAAGGAAGTCATCGGGTTTTGTCTCCGGAAAAATGCTTGTGCCCCATTATTGGCCCCAGGCTTTCAGCGTGCTGACAATGGAGCCTCTTTGTTGCCCATACAACCTTATGGTTTTCCCCAGGGTGGAAGTGCAATGGGGCTGAACCGAATGTTCGCATGAAGCGCCATAAGCCGCTCAACAGGCTTGTCAGTTGTGGGCGACAAGCCCGCCAGCGCCGCCTGCAAACCGCTGCACAATAGCGCCAGGCGATAAAGGATAAGCAGATGTTGAACGGCCTGTGGCTGGGATTTTTTGTGGTGGCGGCCGTGGCTGCGCTGGCGCAGTGGCTGGTGGGTGGTAACAGCCAGATCTTTGCCGAGATGGTGCAGGCGCTGTTTGCCATGGCCAAGCTTTCGGTCGAGGTGATGGTGCTGCTGTTTGGCACGCTCACGCTGTGGCTGGGCTTTTTGAAAATCGCCGAGAAAGCCGGCCTGGTCGATCTGCTGGCCCGCTGGCTGGCGCCCCTGTTTGCTCGGCTGATGCCCGATGTGCCACGCGGCCATCCGGCCCTGGGTTTGATGACGCTGAACTTTGCCGCCAATGCGCTGGGCCTGGACAACGCGGCCACGCCCATCGGGCTCAAAGCCATGCGCTCGCTGCAAGACATCAACCCCTCGCCTGCTTCGGCCAGCAATGCTCAGATTCTTTTTCTGGTGCTGAACGCATCGTCGCTCACCCTGTTGCCGGTGACGATTTTCATGTACCGCATGCAGCAAGGCGCGCCTGATCCGACCCTGGTTTTTCTGCCCATCTTGCTGGCTACCTCGGCGTCCACCCTGGTCGGTTTGGTCTCGGTCGCTGTGGTGCAGCGCCTGCCTTTGTGGCACCCAGTGGTGCTGGCTTATTTGTTGCCGGTGGCGCTGGTGCTGGCCGGCTTTATGGCGTTTTTGGCTACGCTCACTTCCAGCGCCATGGCGCAAGTGTCTTCGCTGATGGGCAACCTGACCTTGTTTGGCCTGATCGTGCTGTTTGTGGTGGTGGGCGCGCTGCGCAAAGTGCCGGTGTACGAGAGCTTTATCGAAGGCGCCAAGGAAGGTTTTGACGTGGCCAAGGGCCTCTTGCCCTACCTGGTGGCCATGCTCTGCGCGGTAGGTTTGTTCCGCGCTTCTGGTGCGCTCGACTATGTGCTGGAAGGCATTCGCTGGTGCGTGAACCTGACGGGCATGGACACGCGCTTTGTCGATGCGCTGCCGACCGCTCTGGTCAAGCCGTTCTCAGGCAGTGCTGCCCGCGCCATGCTGATCGAAACCATGCAAAGCCAGGGCGTGGACAGCTTCCCGGCGCTGGTGGCCGCCACCATCCAAGGCAGTACCGAAACCACGTTCTACGTGCTGGCCGTGTATTTTGGCGCGGTGGGCATTCAGCGTGCGCGCCACGCAGTGCCTTGCGCACTGCTGGCAGAGTTGGCCGGCGTGGTGGCGGCGATTGCGGTTTGCTACCAGTTTTTTGGCTGATGCCGCTGTCCGTGGCTGAACAGTTTGCAGGAGACAAAACATGAGCAGCCACGCCAACTACCAGCAGACCTATATCGATGGCTGGAACCAGGCCTGCAGGCAATTGGGCCTGCAGCCGCAGCCCGGCGCATTACAGCAATTGTTGGAAGCGCATGCAGCGCCCGATCGCCATTACCACGGTCTGCAGCATATTGCCGAATGTCTGGGCTGGCTGGCCACTTGCCAGGGCCAGGTGGCCTGGCCGGCGGAGCTGGCTCTGGCGCTGTGTTTCCACGATGCGGTCTACGACGCGCAAGCCAAAGACAACGAACTGCGCAGCGCCCAATGGGCCGTGCAAGTGTTGCAAACTGCGGGCGCCAAAGCGCAGGCGGTAGAGCGCGTGCGGGCGCTGATCATGTCTACGTGCCATTTCCAGCCACAACAAGGGCTGCCAGCGGAAGACACGGATTGGATGCTGGATATCGATCTGGCCATTCTCGGCGCAGAAGATGCACGCTTTGCGGAGTACGAGGCGCAAATCCAAGCCGAGTACGCCTGGGTGCCAGCGCCTCTCTATGCCCAAAAGCGGGCCGCCGTTTTACGTGGTTTTTTGCAGCGCCCTGCTCTCTACCAAACCCCGCACTTCCACGCATTGCTGGAAAAGCCGGCGCGCCGCAATTTGCGGCGCGCTTTGGGTGAGCCAGAAGAATAGCGGGCGCTCAGCCGTCAAGCATCGGGCACGATCGCATCCGCATAGTCGTACAGCGTGCCCAGAATTTCTTCGGCGCGCTCGTCGGCGGTTTCGGAGAGCTGGTCGATCTCGGCAAACATCTGCTCGGCGGTGCGGGCGCCGGCATGGCCTTCCAGCAAAAAGGCCACGCGCAAACCTTGCCAGCGCTGCTGCTCGGCCGGGTTGAGCGAATCCGGGAAGTTGCGCGCCCGGTAGCGGAAGAGCAGTTCGTGCAAGCGCTCATCGTCAAAACCCGGCTTGGCCACGGCCAGCTCTTGCGGGTGCATGGCGGTGAGCTGGTTCAAGCGCCGGCGGTCGGCCTGGCCGATGAAGCCGCCGTACAGATCCTGGTCCACATCCACCTCTTGCAAGGCCGGGCGCTGAAAAACAGTGGCCCAGGTGGCGCTCATATCAGGCAGATCGCGGGCTATGGCGGCGTACTGCAGCGCCTGTTCCATGTCGATATGCCAGCGCGCGGCCTGCTCTGCGCTCAGGGTGCGCAGGCTGCTTACCACCATGGGCGATTTGTTCAGATGCACGGTTTTGATCGGCAAGCGCGTAACGCCTTCGGGCAAATCCGCGCTGGCAGTGAACATGCGCAGGCGAATGTCATCCACCGACAAATCGGCCAGTTGCGACGGGTCTTGCGCCAAATCCCAGGCGATGACCTCGTTCTTGTTGGTCGGGTGCTGCGCCAGGGGCCACATCACCGCGATGCAGCCGCGCTCTACGCCAAACATGCCCGATACGTGCAGGAAAGGCCGCGCATGCGCGGCCGTGGCCGGCAAGGCAAGCTCTTGCATGACGCGGTCTTTTTTGTGCAGGCCCAAAGCAAAATCGAACAAGCGCGGCTGCAGGCGTTTGATGAGCCGCGCCAGGCCAATGGTGGCGCGCACGTCGCTGAGCGCATCGTGCGCCGATTCGTGCAGGATGCCGTTGGCCTTGGCCAGGTCTTCGAGCTTGAAGCTGACCGTGCCGTCTTCCTTTTTCGGCCACTGAATGCCTTCGGGGCGCAGCGCATAAACCATGCGCACCACATCGAGCAAATCCCAGCGGCCGCAGCCGTTTTGCCACTCGCGCGCATACGGGTCGCGCAGGTTGCGCCACAGCATGTAGCGGGTGACCTCGTCGTCAAAACGGATGGTGTTGTAGCCCACGCCAATGGTGCCGGGCTGGCCCAGCTCAGCCTCGACGGCAGCGGCAAACTGGTGCTCGGGCACGCCCTGCTCCAGGCACAGCTGCGGCGTGATGCCGGTGATCAGGCTCGCCTGCGGGCTGGGCAGGTAATCGGGCGCGGGCTGGCAATACAGCATGACAGGCGCGCCGATCTCGTTGAGATCCATGTCGGTGCGGATGCCGGCGAACTGCGCCGGGCGGTCCTTGCGCGGCACGGCGCCAAAGGTTTCGTAGTCGTGCCAGAAAAAGCTGGCTGTGGCGGGCGTAGAGGTCTGCATAAGCCCTTAGTATGCCTGCGCCCGGCGCGCTTGCCGGCGAGAATAAGCCGGCACGCTGCGCCGGCTACAACAGTGGCGAGAACAAACGCGCCACAGAATCGCCGAGGCGCTGGTAGAAAGGCTGGGGCCGGCCGCGCTCGACCAGGCGCGATTTGGCCAGATCGGCCATGAACTGGTCTTCGAGCTTGGCGTTGAGCCCTGTGCCATAGCCGATGGCGCACACCTCGTAGTTCAGCCGGAAACTGCGGTTGTCGAAGTTGGCGGTGCCGATGATGGCCAGGCTGTGGTCCACCAACAAGGTTTTGGAGTGCAGCATGCGGGCGTGGTATTCGTAGACACGCACACCGGCTTGCATCAGCTCGTCAAAGTAAGAGCGTGCGGCTGCGGTGACAATGGCCGAGTCGGATTTTTCCGGCACCAGCAGCCGCACATCGAGCCCACGCAAAGCCGCGCTGGTCAGGGCATACATGGCCGCTTCGGTGGGCACAAAGTACGGCGTGGTGAGCCACACGCGCTCGGTGGCGGCCTGGATGGCTTCGACATGCACGCGGTGGATGGGTTCGGACGGGTTGTCCGGCCCCGATGTGACCAGTTGCATGGCCTGGTTGCCGTCGGGCAGATCGGGCAGCATGGCATCCAGGTCTTCGGGCATGTCCTGGTCGGTTTTCTCCAGCGCGTAAGCCCAGTCTTCCAAAAACGTGGTCTGCAGCCAGGTGACGATCTGGCCTTGCATGCGCAGATGCACATCGTGGTAGGCCTTGGGGTTGACGCGCCGGTCTTCCTCGTCGGTGATGTTGACGCCGCCGGTAAAGCCGATCTTGCCGTCGACCACCAAAATCTTGCGGTGGGTGCGGAAGTTGATGACCGGGCGCAGCCGACGGCCGATCTTGGTGGGGTGAAAGGTGGCGAACTCGCCGCCCGCATCGAGCAGCGGCTGAATGAACTTTTTGTTGACGCGCTTGGAGCCCAGCGCATCGACCAGCATGCGCACCTGCACGCCAGCGCGGGCGCGCTCAATCAGCGCATCGCGCAGGCGAGTGCCCGTCTGGTCGGGCTCATAAATATAGTATTCCAGGTGCACATGGTGCTGCGCGGTGGCCACGTCCGCCAGAATCTGGTCGAAGGTGGCCGCGCCACCACTGAGCAATTGCACGTTCTGCGCGGTACTGATGGGGAAATGGCTGGTGTTGTCGACCAACTGCACCAGCTCGCGCAACTGGGGCGGCGGGTTGGGTTGCGCATCGCGTATGCGGCGGGCGGTTTCGCGCACCCGGTTTTTGTTGCGCACGCGCAGGCGCTTGATGCGTTGCCGCTTGAGCCGTTGCGGCCCGATGAAGTAGTACACGAGCAGCCCCACCACCGGCAGCGCGCCCATTGACAGCAGCCAGCCCATGGTGGCGACCGGGGCGCGGCGCTGCATCAAGATCCAGATGCCGACGATGCACAGATAAATCGGCCAGATGACCGACAGCACATGCACCAGGTTTTCCTTGGTCAGGACCTGCGATATCCAATCCACAGCCAGCGCTCCCGAGTTAATTTGCACCGAGTGTAGCGGGTGTGGGTGACGGGCCGTTGCTGCCAAAAAAAACAGCCGCATAGCGAGCTATGCGGCTGTTTGCTTCTTTACCTGCAGCGGCTGCAGGCTGCGCTCAGTCGGCGGCGATCTCTTCCTCAGGCTCGCCGGGGGCGGGCTTGGCCCTTTCCTTCTTGGCGGCGGGCTGGATGTCCAGCTTCACCTCGGGCTTGGCGGCATCGCTGTCGTCCCAGTCCACCGTCAGGCGGCCACCGTCGGTCAGGCGGCCGAACAGCAGTTCGTCGGCCAGCGAGCGGCGGATGGTGTCCTGGATCAGGCGCTGCATCGGGCGGGCGCCCATCAGCGGATCGAAACCGGCCTTGGCCAAGTGCTTGCGCAGCTTGTCGGTGAAGGTGACTTCCACCTTCTTCTCGGCCAGTTGCTGCTCCAGCTGCAACAGGAACTTGTCGACCACGCGCAGAATGATCTGCTCGTCGAGCGGCTTGAAGCTGACGATGGCATCCAAACGGTTGCGGAACTCGGGCGTGAACAGGCGCTTGATGTCGCCCATTTCGTCGCCGGCCGCGCGCGGGTTGGTAAAGCCGATGGTCGCCTTGTTCATGGTCTCGGCACCCGCGTTCGTCGTCATGATGATGATGACGTTGCGGAAGTCGGCCTTGCGCCCGTTGTTGTCGGTCAGCGTGCCGTGGTCCATCACCTGCAGCAGCACGTTGAAGATGTCCGGGTGTGCTTTCTCGATTTCGTCGAGCAGCAGCACCGCGTGCGGCTTCTTGGTGACAGCTTCGGTGAGCAGACCGCCCTGATCAAAACCGACATAGCCCGGAGGCGCGCCGATCAGGCGGCTGACCGCGTGGCGTTCCATGTACTCCGACATGTCGAAGCGGATCAGGTCGATGCCCAGGATGTAGGCCAGCTGCTTGGCTGCTTCCGTCTTGCCGACGCCGGTGGGGCCGGAGAACAGGAAGGAGCCAATCGGCTTGTCGACCTTGCCCAGGCCCGAGCGCGACATTTTCACGGCCGAGGCCAGCACTTCGAGCGCCTTGTCCTGGCCGAACACCACGCTCTTGAGGTCACGCTCCAGCGTTTGCAGCTTGCTGCGGTCGTCGTTGGAGACGTTGGCCGGCGGAATGCGGGCGATCTTGGCCACGATCTCTTCGATCTCGGCCTTGCCAATGGTCTTTTTGCGCTTGCTCGGCGCCAGAATGCGCTGGGCGGCGCCGGCCTCGTCGATCACGTCAATCGCCTTGTCGGGCAAGTGGCGGTCGTTGATGAACTTGGCCGACAGCTCAGCCGCAGCCTGCAGGGCCGCCACGGCGTACTTGACGTTGTGGTGCTCTTCGAAGCGCGACTTCAGGCCTTTCAGGATGTCGATGGTTTCGGGCACGGTGGGCTCGACCACATCGACCTTCTGGAAGCGGCGCGAGAGCGCAGCGTCTTTTTCAAAGATGCCACGGTATTCGGTGAAGGTGGTGGCACCAATGCACTTGAGCTGGCCGCTCGAGAGCGCGGGCTTGAGCAGGTTGGATGCATCCAGCGTGCCGCCCGAGGCCGCACCGGCACCGATCAGGGTGTGGATTTCGTCGATGAACAAAATCGCGTTCGGCTTGTCCTTGAGCGCCTTGAGCACGCCTTTGAGGCGTTGCTCAAAATCGCCACGGTACTTGGTGCCGGCGAGCAAGGCGCCCATGTCCAGCGAGTACACGGTGGCTTCGGCCAGCACTTCGGGCACGTCGTTTTCGGTGATGCGCCAGGCCAGGCCTTCAGCGATTGCAGTTTTGCCCACGCCGGCCTCACCGACCAGCAGAGGGTTGTTCTTGCGGCGGCGGCACAGGATCTGGATCGTGCGCTCCACCTCGTACTGGCGGCCGATCAGCGGATCGATCTTGCCGTCCTTGGCCTGCTGGTTCAGGTTGACGGTGAACTGCTCCAGCGGCGAGGCCTTTTCGGCGCGCTCACCACCGCTGTTGCTGGCTTCTTCGGATTCGGAGCTCGATTCGCTCTTGGGCTGCTCGGGCGCGTCGTTCTTCTTGATGCCGTGGGCGATGTAGTTCACCACATCGAGGCGCGTCACGCCCTGCTGGTGCAGGTAGTAGACGGCGTGCGAATCCTTTTCGCCAAAAATGGCGACCAGCACATTGGCGCCGGTGACTTCCTTCTTGCCATTGCCGGTGCTTTGCACATGCATGATGGCGCGCTGGATCACCCGCTGGAAGCCCAGCGTGGGTTGGGTATCGACCTCGTCCTCACCAGCAACCTGGGGGGCGTTGTCTTTGATGAAATTGGTCAGCGACGCGCGCAAGTCGTCGATATTGGCCGAGCAGGCGCGCAGCACCTCCGAGGCACTTGGGTTGTCCAACAAGGCCAGTAGCAGGTGTTCGACGGTGATGAATTCGTGGCGCTGCTGCCTAGCTTCTACAAAAGCCATGTGCAAGCTGACTTCCAGTTCCTGAGCGATCATTTGAAACTCCTTTTTTGCTTGCCAAATACACTCAACTTGCTTCCAGATGAGGACCGATTTCGCTTATTCAACAGGCTCCGTCACTGCCTGTAGCGGATGCCCGGCGCCGTGCGCTGCATCCATGACCTGTGCCACCTTGGTCTCTGCGATTTCATGCGAATACACGCCACACACTCCTTTCCCGTCGAGGTGAATCTTGAGCATGATCTGGGTGGCAGACTCGCGGCTTTTGCCAAAAAAGTGCTGCAACACCTCGATCACAAACTCCATCGGGGTGAAGTCGTCATTGAGCATGACGACCTGGTACATCTTGGGCGGTTCCACCCGCTGCTGCAGGCGCTCTACCACCAGCGCGCCGCCACCATCTTCAGGGGCTTTGGGCGCTACAGGCAGATTCGGCGTGGGGGGTACAACAGGTTTCGTGGCCATCGAGATCATTCTAAAGGGGCAAATTTCCACATCGGCAAAGATGGTGATGCTTTTGTGAACTTCAATGGCTCTCGCCACCAGCGCCCGCACCACCAGTATGGTCGCTGTCAGGCCATGCTTTCGTAAACAATTTTGATAGCATCGTGGCCCGCTTCCTGCGACCAGGCGGCCAGCGCCTGGTCACTGGGGAAGAAGCGCGCCGCCTCGCCCAGGTTCAGCTCTACGCCAGCGCGGCTGTCCGGGCCTTTGCAGACCACGCCCAGGCGCACCTTGAGGCCATGGCGCAATACGCCCTCTTCGGTTTGCTCTTCCATCGGGGGAAACTCCTGCAGCAAGCGCGCAACATCGGGCTGGTGGCGGTCGGTGTTGACAAGCAGATAGCGGCCAAAACGGGCCCGCGCATCGGCCAGGCCCCAGACATGCTGCGCCTTGGCGCGCAGGCCGCCGCTGAAACGGTCGAGCCCGACGCGGGCGCTCAGGATGACGAACTCGTCGTCCTTGAGCTGCTCTTTGTGGCGGTTCCAGGTGGCCTCGTCCACCGAGGCCTCGATGGCGGCCGATTTGTCGTCAATCTTGAACAGCACCAGCTTGCCGCGCTGGCCGTTGATGACGCGCATCTCGCTCACAATGCCGGCTACCGTCTGCGGCTCGCGGCTGTCGCGCAAGTTGGCAATAGGAGTGCGCACAAACTGGCGCACTTCCAACTCCACCTCGTCGAACAAATGGCCGGAGAGGTAGAAGCCGATGGCGGTTTTCTCCTGCACCAGGCGCTCTTTCACGCCCCAGGGCAGCACATCGGCCATCGGTGGCTCCTGCGTGCTGGAGCCCACGGCGTCGTCGCCCATCATGTCGAACAATCCGCCCTGGTTGGCGTTGGCGTGCGTGGTGGCGGCAAACTCGAAGGCCACATCAATCGTCTCCAGCAGCGAGCGGCGATTGAGGTTGATGTTGTCAAATGCGCCGCCCTTGATCAGCGCTTCCACCGTGCGCTTGTTGAGCTTGCTGCGGTCCACGCGCAGGCAGAAATCGAACAGGCTCTTGAACGGGCCTTTGGTGTCGCCCTGCGGGCCGGTGCCCACGCCCTCACGCGCAGCCACAATCGCCTCGATGGCGGCCTGGCCCGTGCCTTTGATGGCGCCCAGGCCGTAGCGGATGACTTTGTCGGTCACCGGCTCAAAACGGTGGTGGCCGCGGTTCACATCCGGCATCTCGAAAGTCATGCCCATGCGCAAGGCGTCTTCGTGCAAGACCTTGAGCTTGTCGGTGTTGTCCATTTCCACGGTCATGTTGCCGCAGTAGAACTCTGCCGTGTAGTGCACCTTGAGCCAGCCGGTGTGGTAGGCCAGCAGCGAGTAAGCGGCAGCGTGCGACTTGTTGAAGCCGTAGCCGGCGAACTTCTCCATCAGGTCGAACACTTCGCCGGCCTTTTCCGGATCAATGCCCTGCTTGGCCGCGCCCTCGCAGAAGGTGGCGCGGTGCTTGACCATCTCCTCCACCTTCTTCTTGCCCATGGCGCGGCGCAGCATGTCGGCGCCGCCCAGGCTGTAGCCGCCCAGCACCTGGGCGGTCTGCATCACCTGCTCCTGGTAAACCATGATGCCGTAGGTTTCGGCCAGCACCTTTTCCACCAGCGGGTGCGGGTACTCGATCTTCTCGCGCCCGTGCTTGCGCTCGATAAAGCTCGGGATCAGGTCCATCGGGCCGGGGCGGTACAAGGCGTTCAGAGCGATCAGGTCTTCCAGGCGCGAAGGCTTGGCTTCCTTGAGCATCTGCTGCATGCCGCGCGATTCAAACTGGAAGACGGCTTCGGTCTTGCCCTCCTGGAACAGCTTGTAGGTGGGGTAGTCGTCGAGCGGAATCTCTTCAAACTTGAAGTTCTCCTGGCCCTTGTGGCGCTTCATGATGAATTCGCGCGCAATCTCCAGAATAGTGAGCGTGGCCAGGCCCAGAAAGTCGAACTTCACCAGGCCGACGGCTTCCACATCGTCCTTGTCGTACATGGCCACGGCCGAGGTGCTGCCTGGCTGCTGGTAGAGCGGGCAAAAATCGGTCAGCTTGCCCGGCGCGATCACCACGCCACCAGCGTGCATGCCGATGTTGCGGGTCATGCCTTCGAGCTTTTGCGCCATCTCGATCAGGGTTTTGACGTCCTCTTCCTTCTCGATGCGCTCGGCCAGCACCGGCTCTTCCTTGATGGCGTAGGTGTACTTGTCGCCTTCCTTGGGCGGGTTGGGCGGGTATTTGAGCGTGACGTGCAGGCCCGGCTTGTTCGGGATCAGCTTGGAGATGCCATCGCAGAAGGTGTAACTCATGTCGAGCACGCGGCCCACGTCGCGAATGGCCGCGCGCGAAGCCATCGTGCCGAAGGTGGCGATCTGGCTCACGGCGTTGCGGCCGTAACGGTCTTTCACGTAGTCGATCACGCGGTCGCGGTTGGCCTGGCAAAAGTCCACGTCAAAGTCGGGCATCGACACGCGCTCGGGGTTCAGAAAGCGCTCGAACAGCAGGTTGTAGTGGATGGGGTCCAGGTCGGTAATTTTCAGCGCATACGCCACCAGCGAGCCAGCGCCCGAGCCCCGGCCCGGCCCCACCGGGCAGCCGTTGTTCTTGGCCCAGTTGATGAAGTCCGCCACGATCAGGAAGTAACCGGGGAAATCCATCTTCAAGATGATGCCCAGCTCAAACTCCAGCCGCTCCACATATTTGGGGCGCTCCACATCGCGCTTGGCCACATTGGGGAACAGCAGCACCAGGCGCTCTTCCAGGCCCTCGTACGAAGCGTGGCGGAAATACTCGGCAATCGGCATGCCGTTGGGCGTGGGGAAATCGGGCAAAAAGTGGGTGCCCAGCTTCAGCGTCACGCTGCAGCGCTTGGCGATCTCCACCGTATTGCTCAGGGCGCTGGGCACATCGGCAAACAGCGCCTCCATTTCGGCGGCCGATTTCAGGTACTGGTCTTGCGTGAAGCGCTTGATGCGCTTTTTGTTGCCCAGGGTTTCACCCTCGGCAATGCAGACCCGCGCTTCGTGCGATTCAAAATCGCTCGGCTTGTTGAACTGCACCGGGTGCGTGGCCACCACGGGCAGCTTGAGGTTGGCCGCCAGCGCTACGGCTGCGCTGACGTGGGTTTCGTCGTCCGAGCGGCCGGCACGCTGCAACTCGATGTAAAAGCGGTGCGGAAACAAGCTCGCCAGGCGCAAGGCGCTAGTGCGGGCCGCCATTTCGTCGCCGCGCAGCAAGGCTTGGCCCACCGGGCCGGCTTGCGCGCCAGACAGCGCAATCAAACCATCGGACAGCTCTTGCAACCAGGCCCAGCTGCACTGCGCGCCCTTGATATTGTCGGCCGTCCACATGCGCGCCAAAATCTCCGCCAGGCTCAGGTAGCCCTGCTGGCTCTGGATCAGCACGATGATGCGCGAAGTAGGCCCGCCCGACACCTCCGGCTCCATCACCAGCTCTGCCCCCAGGATCGGCTTGACCCCGGCACCGCGCGCGCTCTTGTAGAACTTGATGCCGCCGAACAGGCTGTTCAGATCGGTCAGCGCCATGGCCGGCTGGCCGTCAGCGGCGGCAAACTTGACCAGGTCACCAATGCGGTTGGTGCTGTCGATGATCGAGAATTCGGAGTGGATGCGTAGGTGGACGAACATATCCCCGCATTGTAGGAAAGCTGGCGGCCCTCCACTGCAAACAAAGCCCTGCCAGCCCTGCTTTGTTACGCAATGGAGCAGCGCACTAGCCCGCTCGCTCAGATTGGATTGCCCAGCCTATTACAATGGGCCGGATTCGGGTGGCGCGAGCTGCTGCCCTGCTGCGCGGCAACTTTGGGAGCTGCGCGCTTTTTTCTGCTTTCTGTCCATGGGTTTTAAGCCAAAAATGCTGTTTGCGCACCGAACACCGAAGCTTGCCGCCGCCTCCTCCCTGGCGTCTGCCTTGTTGCTGGCTGGCTGCTCGTCCACCGATGTGGACCCCACCGTCGGCTGGAGCCCGAACAAAATCTACACGGAAGCCCGCGACGAAGCCTCAACCGGCTCCTTCGACAAGGCCGTGCCGCTGTACGAAAAGCTCGAAGGCCGTGCCGCTGGCACCGCTCTGGCCCAGCAAGCGCAGCTGGAAAAAGCCTACGCCCAGTACAAGAGCGGCGAAAAAGCCCAGGCCATTGCCACGCTCGACCGCTTCGTCAAGCTGCACCCGGCCAGCGAGGGTGTGGATTACGCGCTCTACCTCAAAGGTCTGGTCAACTTCAACGAAAACCTGGGCCTGTTCTCCTTTGTGAGCCGCCAAGATCTGTCCGAGCGCGACCAGAAGGCGGCCAAAGAGTCTTTCGAATCCTTCCGCGAGCTGGTCACCCGCTTTCCCGAGTCGAAATACACGCCCGACGCTGAAAAGCGCATGCGCTACATCGTCAACTCGCTGGCGCAGTACGAAGTACACGTAGCCCGCTATTACTACGAGCGCGGCGCCTATGTGGCCGCCATCAACCGCGCCCAAACCGCGCTGACCGATTACAAGGAAGTGCCCGCGCAAGAAGACGCGCTCTACATCCTGATGCTGTCATACGAGCGCCTGAACATGACCGACATGGCCGCCGACACGCGCCGCGTGCTGCAAGCCAGCTACCCCAACACCACTTTGCTGAGCAGCGGCTTCCGCAAAGAAGACAAGCCCTGGTGGAAGATCTGGTAAGCACCGGCCAACCACTTTCCTCATAAAAGCTGCCCGCGTTGGCAGCTTTTTTATTGGGCTAAACGAGCCAGTCCTCATCATCTGACACGCCCGGTGCCAGCTTCAAAGCTGCCACATAAGCGGCGACATCATCGTCTTGCAGCTCAGGCATGGCGGGCAAGGCTGCTTGCAGGTAGGCGCCGTAGTTGCGGGTGCGCAGGCGCTCGTCGGCAATCACTACCAGGCCACGGTCGCTGAAGGAGCGCAGCAAACGCCCGACGCCCTGGCGCAGTTGCATGGCGGTTTGCGGCAAGGTGTAGGCCAGAAAACCGTCTTCACCCGCATCTTGCATGGCGGCAGCACGGGCGGTATGCAAGGCGTCGTGGCGCGGCGGGAAAGGAAGTTTGTCGATCACCAGCAGCTGCAGTGCATTGCCCGGCAAATCCACGCCTTCCCACAAAGCCATGGTGCCAACCAGCACCTGGCCGCGCTGGCTGGCCACCGCAGACCGCATGCGTTGCAAAAGCAAGCGCTTGGGAGCTTCGCCTTGAGCCAGCACGTCGATGGCGTGGTTGGCCAATGCGCGGCGCAAGGCCTCTGCCAAGGCTTGCATGGCGGCGTTCGACGTGCACAGCAGCATGCAGCGCCCGCCCAAACTGAGAATATGCGGCAGTAACCAAACCACCAAAGCCTGGGCCCGCGTGGCGTGCGGCGCGTCCGCTGCAGGCAATTGCTGGGGCACGACGAGTGCTGCCTGCACCGCCCAATCCAGAGCTTGGTCCAAGCGCAAGCAGCGTACGCCTGGGCGGCCGGGCCCGTCAGTTTCCGGGCTGGCGACTACGGCGTCTGCTTCCGGCAAAGCCTGTAAACCCAGACCTTGGGTGAACCAGGACAGCTCCGCATCCTGCCCCAAGGTGGCCGAGGTAAACAGCCAGCGGCGCGGTCGAGCATGGCTTGGGTCCCACTCACCGGGCTCGACATCGGGCGAGTCCTGCGGAGCCAGCCAGGTGGCAGCTTGTACACCCGGCCGCAAGTCAGCCAATGCTTGCCACAGCCACAGCGGAGATTCACGGAACCCCTGGCGCAGCCAGCGGCTTTGCGCCAGGGCTTGACCAGCGCCCAGCGGCGCCATGGTTGAGGTGTCCCACCAACGCACCAGGCCAGGCGCAGGCGCACTGCCCCATTGGCGCAAGCGGGTAAGCAGGCTCAAGCCCTGCTCGACCAACTGCGCCAGGCTCGCCGCACTGTCTGCCACGGCCTGCAAAGCCGCTACCAAGGCTGACAAACGGTTGTGCAAGCCAACCAAAGCGCTGCGAGCGCCGAGCGCCGCACTCTCGCTTGCAGAATCCTCTGCCATGCTGGCCAAACTGGCATCGAGCCAGTGCGCCAAAGCCTGGTCGCAAGCGGCCAGAAGCGCAGGCCATGGCGCATAGCCACGGGCATGGCGCTCGCTTTGCTGCGCCACGGTTTGCAGGTATTGCTGAATATCGGCCGCGTTCAAGCCCTTGGCCAGCACTTTCAGGCCAATGGGTTGCAGCTGGTGCGCCTCGTCCATGATGACGGTGGCGGCCAGCGGCACAAAGCCGTGCGCATCGCCCAGCATCTGGCGGTGCCGCAACTCGCTGAAAAACAGGTGGTGGTTGATCACCAGCACATCAGCGCGCGCCGCAGCCGCCCTCGCCCGGTTGGAAAAGCAGGCGTCAAAATGCGTGCAGCGCTGGCCAAGGCATTCGCTGTGGCTGGCAGTGACTTGCGGCAGCAAGGCGGGCAAGGCGCGCACATCGTCCAACTCGGCCAAATCGCCGCTGCGCGTGCTTTGCGCCCAGCGCGCCACCTGTTGTAAAGCCTGTGCATGTGCCGGCTGTTGCTGGCTTTGCACGGCCTGGTTCAACCCGTGCAGACACAGGTAGTTCTCGCGCCCTTTGAGCACAGCCACCCGCCGCTGCATTTGCAAATGGCCAAGCAGCGCAGGGATGTCCTTGTCGACCAACTGGTCCTGCAATGCCCGCGTGGCAGTGCTGACGACAAAGCGCTCATTGCGCTCCAAGGCAGCCAAAAGGTAGGCGTAGGTTTTGCCGGTGCCGGTGGGCGCTTCCACCGCCATCGGCTCGCCAGCCTGCCAAGCGGCGCTGATGGCCTGCACCATGCGCTGCTGTTGCGCCCGCAATTGCAGTGTGGCGCTGTGAGTGGTGGCAAGGCAGGTCGGCATGGGCTCGCCAGTCTAGCGCGAGGCAGGCCTGTGCCAGGCCGCAGTACCCCCAACCATGGCGTACAAACATCAAAAGCCGGCCGGCGGCAGTGCGGAACATGTAACTGCAGCTTGATCTGCTCTATGATGACAACCAACCTCATAAATAATAGGTTTTTAGCGCATGAGCACCAGTTACCGTCTGTCCGCCGCCACGGGCTTGCACAAGGGCGATCGCCCTTACCAGCAAGACCAGGTCATCCTGCTGGCCCACCCACGAGTCAAGGGTTGTGTGCTGGCCGTGGTGGCCGACGGCATGGGCGGCCGCAGCGGCGGCCGCGCAGCTTCGGACCAGGTGGTGCTGACGGCCAAACAGGTTTTTGAGCGCTTCTCGCCCGAAACGGACAGCGCCGAAGCCATGCTCGACAGCATTTTGCGTGAAGCGCACCTGCTGATCCGCCTGGTGGCCATCTCGGCCGAGCAAGAGCCGCACAGCACCATCGCAGCCTTTGTCATCATGCCCAATGGCACTTGTGCCTGGATCCATGCGGGCGATTCGCGCATCTACCATTTTCGCGAAGGCAAGCTGCTGTTCCAGACCAGCGATCACTCCTATGTGCAGACCCTGGTCGACAAAGGCGAGCTGACGCTGGAAGAAGCCCGTTACCACCCGCAATCAAATATTTTGCTCAGCTGCCTGGGCACCTCGGAAGACCCGCCGCTCATCCACCACCGCATTCCGGTGCTCAAGCAAGGCGATGTGCTGATGGCCTGCAGCGACGGCATCTGGCACTACTTTGCGCCTGAAGAGCTCTCGTCCATCACCCGCCTGCTCTCGCCGCGCGAGGCCAGCCAGTTTTTGATCGAGCGCGCCGGCATGCGTGCTACTGGCACGGGCGACAACATGTCGCTGGCCATCGTCAAGATCGAGCCCATTCCCACCGACAAGCCCGAAAAAGCCAGCGCCAGCAAAAGGCGCAGCAAGGCGCCCAGCGCTGCCAGTGGCGATGTGCCAGCGGTGCCCTGAGCCTCAAGTGTTCCGCCCCTAAAAACAAAAGCCTCGCAACCATTAGCTGCGAGGCTTTTGTTCATTTGCGCGGGCCAGCGACTGTTGGCGCTGGTGCTTTCAGCTTTGGAGCGGCTTAGAAACCCGGCGCCACCGAGCCCTTGAACTGGGTGTCGATGAACTGGCGGATTTCTTCGCTGTGGTAGGCCTTGACCAGCTTGCCCACCCAAGGTTGGTTCTTGTCGGCCTCACGCACCACCAAGATGTTCACGTACGGGTTCTTGGCGCTTTCCAAGGCGATGGAGTCGGTCTTGGGGCTCAGGCCGGCCGAGATGGCGAAGTTGGTGTTGATGGCGGCGGCGTCCAGATCGTCCAGCGAACGGGCCAGTTGGGCAGCGTCCAGCTCGACGAACTTCAGCTTTTTGGGGTTCTCGATCACGTCCAGCGGCGTGGCTTTCAGGCCGGCGCTTTCCTTGATTTTGATGAGGCCTTGGGCCTGCAGCAGCAGGAGCACGCGGCCACCATTGGTGGGGTCGTTGGGCAGGCCAAAGCGGGCGCCGCTCTTAAGCTCCGCCAGGTTCTTGATCTTCTTGGAGTAGATGCCGATCGGGAAATTCACCGTATCAGCCGCCACCACGAACTTGTAGCCACGGTCCTTGATCTGGGCGTCCAGATAAGGCTTGTGCTGGTAGCTGTTGGCATCGAGCTCACCCGATTGCAGGGCCGCATTGGGCTGGACGTAGTCACTGAACTCGATGACCTTGATCTTCAAGCCATCCTTCTCGGCGATCTTCTTGACCTGCTCCATGATCTGGCCATGGGGGCCGGCGGTGACGCCGATCTTGATTTCCTTGTCCTGCGCGACTGCCGCGCCCGTCAGACCCGCGGCCAGCGCCAAAGCCAGCACCGATTGCAGCAAACTCCGTTTTTGCACTTGCAAACCCTTTCAAATACGATGCCAGCACTGTAACCAAGTTTTTGCGCTGCAACAAAGACAGATTGGAGATTTGCTTAGACAGGTTTGCTGCGGTAGGTGCAGCTATCAGTAGTGCGGCAACGGAGGCAGCGCTTGGCTAGCTGGGCTATTCGGGCTTGAGCGCCACATTGTTGAGCTTGTCCAGGCGCTCGGGCCAGTTGCCGTTGCGGGCGTGCTGCTGCAGAATGCGCGTCCAGGCCACCCAAGCGTCCCACTGCACACGCTTGTCCCAGGCGTTGCCCCATTCGCTGAAGCACTGCAAGGCGCTCTCAGCGGCAGCCAGCGCCTCGGCATCGCGCCCGGCGCTCAAATACAGCTGGGCCAAGACCATTTGCGGCTCGCCCACCCAAGGATTCAGACGCACGGCCTGCTCCAGCACGCCGGTAGCCACATCCAGATCCGTCAGCGGTTGGTCTTGCTGAATGACCGACCAATACAGCGAAGCTGCCGCCGCATCGGCGCTGGCGCTCAGCCCTTGCGAGCACTGGGCAAATACGGGCGGCATGGGCAGCAAGCCCTTCAATGCCGGGTGCTGCAAAGCCAGGCCGAGACTGGCGATTTGGGAAAGCATGCGGCCGCTGGGGCGCATCGGGCCGGGCCAGAGCGATGCCATCCAGTGCGCTTTTTGCGAGCGCTGCGGCACCTGCGGAAAACTGGAGAAGATGTCGTCTTGCCAGCTGAACCACTGCTCCATGGTGTCGGCCATGCTGACGATGATGAAGGCTGCCACCGTGTACGCATCCACCACACGCTGCGCACCTTTGTGGTCGAGCACCACCGTGCCGTTGCCCTCGATCTGGCCGGCCAGCACTTTTTGCACAAACTGCGCGCGCGACAAGGTGCAGAACTCAAACACCAGTTGTTCGGCCTTTTCGCCCACCAAGGCGGCGAGCTTGCTGCGCTCGCTGTTGACGTCAAACTTCACCAGATCAACGAAGGCATTGCCATACACGCTGTGCAGCAGGCCAAGCAGTTTGACTTCTTCGGGCTGCTGCCACAGCTGCAACGTGCGCGTGACGCCCAGCAAATGGTGGCGAAAGGTGCCGGCCTTGTGCCAATCCAGGCCCACATCGCGCGCCAGCACCACCGGCAAAGCGGCGGCCAGGCGCGGCTCGGCCTGAATCCAGTTGTCGTCCAGCAAGGGCTTGGCGCGCAGCCATTGCTCTGGGTCGAGGCGGTGCAAGGGCAAGCCTGCGCAAGCAGGCGCAGTCGATGGCAAAGCGGCGTTCATGTGCGTCTCCGTTGTTGTAGTGCTTGAGGCGCATTGTAGGCAGAGTGCAAGCGGCGATTGCTAGCCTGGGTGACAGTTTCTCTGGTGCCGAAACCCAGCAAGGCAACTGCTGAAGCGCCGTTGGCGCAGCAACTGGCCTGGCTGGTTAGCGTATACCCACGCGTATGCGGTGCCCGCCTTTGCGCCGCATCTGTCCCACCCATTCCAGCTCAATGGCTGCAGGCTCGGAAACCTCGAACCGGAGTTGCTGCACCAGTTCTGCCAACACCACGCCCAGCTCCAGCATGGCGAAGTTGCGGCCAGCACAGACCCGTGGCCCCCAGATAAAGCTGGTGTGCGTGCTGGTGCCTGGACCGTGGCCCTCTTGGCGTGCTGCATCAATATCCGGGAGCCATGGATTGGCGCGATCTCGGGTTTTCTCGTTGATCCCGACCAGCGAAACCACGACCGCATCGTCCGCTTGCACCTGCAGATCAGACAGCTGGTCCGAAGCCTGCGCTCTGCGAGTGACAAATGGCACTGGCGGGTAGATGCGCAGCAGCTCGGACAGAAAATATTTCAGCTCCGGACACGCGCCCAAGGCTTGCTGGCGCGCCACCACATCACTGTGTTCGGCGTAGATCTGCGCGATTGCTGCATGCAAGCGCTCTTGCAGCTTGGGGTTTTGCGCCAGCAAATACAAAGCCCAGCCTATGGAATAGGTCACGGTGTCCGTGCCAGCGCCCATCAAGGTGACGATTTCTCTTTCCATGCGGAAGTTTTCTGCTTCGTGCTGCTCAGCCTCCAGCATTTTCGCCAACATGGGGGCAGGCTGCGGTTGGCTGCGCAGGCACTGCAAAGCTTCTGTAGTGGCGTTTTTCAGCTGCAAGATATCTCGCAATTGCTCACGTGAGAACCGGCCCGCTGTGGGTTTGGCGGTGACAAATGCGTATTGCGAAGCCCATTCCACCAATTGGGTGGCGCTGCGGTGGTGCATGGGGATGTCTTGGGCATCCAGCTCCAGAAACATCTCGGTGAAAATGGCAAACACTTCCCGGTGGATCAGTTGCTCATCCAGCACCGCGCTGGCCGAGCGAGCCAGTGCCTGCGCAATGTTTTGTGCATGCCGCGCGCTAACTGTAGCTGCCTTGTGCTCATCGTATCTGCTGAACGCCGCTTGAGACAGGCTGCGGCGAAAACGCCAGGCCTGACCCTCTTCCGTCACCCGCGAGCTACCCGCAATCTGCTCCAGCCAGCGCAGGTTTTTGGGGTAGTTGGCCATGTTGACGCGCATGATGCGATCCGCGTCTTGCCAGTTCTGAATAACCAGCACCCTTTGGCCATCTGAATCCAATACCGAATTGCGCCCGGGCGCTGTCCGAGCTTGTTCATAAACATAGGCACAGCAATCCGAGCCTGATTTCAACTGTTGCATCTGCCCCCCTCCAGCCGGCATTGGCCTGCATCGACCTTAGCACTGTTGTCGCGCATCAACCCAATGGCGCCGGAAGAAAGCGAGCCAGATCGCCCGCTTTTTGCAGACTCAAGAGTTCGGTCGGCGCAATATCGCGCCCGGATTCCATCTCCAGACTGACAATGATCATTTCAAAGCTCAGGCTGTCGATATTGGGCAGCTCCAGCAAAGGCGTGTCCTCGGCAATGCGCGCACTGTCGGTTTGCAGAACCTCAGCAACAATGCTGCGGATTTTTTCAAAACGGGGATCCATGGGATGCTTTCCAAAATGCCTGGGCCATGGGCTGGTGCAGGCGGTGCATGCCGGTTATCGCTTGATAAAGCTCGGCATGGGGTTGACGGGTTGAGGCCGTGTCGATGCGTCTTTGAAGCAGGAGAACACCAACAGATCATGGCGCTTGCCGTCAATACCCTGGCATTCTTGTTTCAGTGTCAGCTCGTGTACAAAGTGCTTGTTCATCAACAAGGTGAACAGCATGCGGCGGTTGGAGCCAAGCACCATGCCTTTGATTTTTTCTACATTGCGGTGCTGAAAAAACTCTTCGAGCACCACCTCCACCGTGGGCCACAAGATGGGGCCGCCGATTTTCAGCTCGGGCAAGATGCCCAGATTGAGCGTGCCGGTCTGGTGCTGCAGGTTCATGGCAAAGTTGTAGAAGCCCAGCAGTTGGCCCGTCTCGCGCTCGAAGATGCCCAGAAAATAGTTTTCCCGGTTGTCAAAACTGGCAATAAAGGCACGCAGCCCGTCCAGCGAAAAGTTCAGGGCTTGCAGGTTCAGGCCCGCCAGCATGGCCGGGTTGTTGAACCAGGCCACCACTTCTTCGGTCATGTCGACAGCTTGCAGGCTGCGAATCACGTAGTGCGGCGTTTCAACGTGGAACGGCTGACCGCGGCCATGGGCAAGGCCCGCTTGGTTGGGCGTGGGGTGAAGGCTCGTATCTGTCATGGCTTCACAAAGCTCCACTACCGGCGGTGTTCAATGCGTTTTTCGGGTTCAGCAAGCCGTACACCAAGACGTCATGGCGCTGCCCGTCGGCACCTCGGTACTCACGCTTGAGCGTGCCTTCCAATTCAAAAACAGCACTTGCTGCCAAGGCACGAACCAATGGCGCTTGCAGCTCGGACACGTGCATGCTCAGTTTGGCAACGCCTTTTTTCTCGAACAGCACATGGGCAAGTGCTGGAATACAGCGCTGCAACAAATCCGTATAAGCCGCTTCGGACATGCGAAAGACCAGAACCAGATGCGCCACCTGGTGCAAACCGCTGACTTGCAGCCGTAGCAGTGCCAACAAAGCCTGGCTGGTGGCGTCGGTGACCGAGAGCAGGTAGGCGCTTTGCTCGTCGAACAGGTGCAGATGCTGGCGCAAATACTCCGCGTTCAGTCTCTCATCCGCGCGAATCAGGTAGTTGTCTCGGGGCTGCTGTTCCAAGACTTGCATGAACTGCGGGTTATCGACATCTTCGCCGCGCACGGATCGCAGCCACAGCCCATTGGCTTGCAGATCGACAGCACGGGGACGCTGCTCTGCGCGGACATCAGCTGCTGTTGTCAGTTGGATGGAGAACGGCCTCCCCTTCATTGAGCACCTCTCTCAGCGCTTGGTGCCCCGTCAGACTTTTGCCGAGCAACAGCGGCCGCATGGCGTTGAAAATGCATGTGCTGCAAACGGCCCCAGTTGCGTTGCATCGACTGCAAATGCAAGCCCAGCAACGAAGCCCAGCCATTGCGTAGCCATTGCGCCAACACGGCATCTGGCAAGGCGTTGAATCTGGCTTCATCCAGTACGTAAAAGCCGTCCAGTTGGTATCTGGAGTAGCCAGGCAAAGGCAGCTCCAGCTTGCCCGGCTTGAGCAAGCCGTGTGTGCTCAGTGCTTGCATGAAGGCTTGGGTGGCGTGCTCATCGCGCGCTGCCTGTTGCATTTGCAGCAATACCTGGCGCAAGGCTTCGTTGGGATTTCCCAGATAGTCAAACAAAGGCAAGGCATCTGCATCGTCCACCAAGCGAACGAGGCGGGACGACGTGGTGTCGATCCAGAAAAATGCTTCGCCCTGCTCCACGCTCATCCAAAAAGGCCAGCGACGCAGCAAGCCTGGCACATGGCAGCCGGCTTGCCATTGGCCCTGAGCGTCGACAAATACGTTGTTGCCAATAGCGATAGAAGTCATGGCAATGGGCACTGCAGCCTCGCCCTGGCCACTGAAAACAATGGGGTATTCCCACATGGCGGCCGCGAACTCGGTGACCGCCAACGGGACGGCACTCATGCCTTGGGCCTGCGGGTAACAGCCACGGTCGGGCAGCAAGCCCCAGCCCAGGTGCTCTTGCGCTGACAAAGGCTCCAAGACGGCGTAGCCCGGAGGAAGCGTTGGTGTGTTGACCATATTCCTATGCAAGATGGGGTTTCAAACGGGTAGATGCAGAGCGAACGATGGGTTTCGTTCGCTCTGCATCTGTTTTAGGGCACTGCCCTGCCGAGGCCGCTGGCCCGGCTTTCTCTGCTTAGCGGCTGGGCAGCCGTTTGCGCCCCAGCCATGCCAAGGCGGCACCCAACAGGCCCAGCATCCAGCCGGCATCTACGGGGACGGGCTTCGGCTCGCCGGAGCCAGTTCCGCCTCCGCCACCACCACCGTTGCCATCACCACCACCGTTGCCGTCGCCACCACCGTTGCCGTCGCCACCACCTTGGCGGTCGACCGTCACCGTCACCTTGCCAAGAGCCACCTGTCCTTGCGCGGATCTGGCCTGGTAAGTGATTTCTACGGTTCCGCTATATCCGGCATTGGGGGTGAATTCGATCTTGCCGCCAGCGTAGCCCACCGTGCCTGCTGCAGGATCGCTCAGTATCAGCGCAAATGTCGTATCGAGCTGGGGCGGTGTGCCATCAGCGGTGGTGTCGTTGGCCAGTACATCGATCGTTACTGTACCGCCTTGGCTCGTCTCCTGGTCTGGCTGCGTGCTTACCGGGTTGTCGGTGACAGGCGCTTTCTGCACATCTACCAGCAACTCACCTATGGCGGTTTCGCCGTTTGCCGATCTGGCCTGGTAGCTGATGCGAACCTGGCCCACAAAACCCGCCGCAGGCGTGAAAACAATCTTGCCATCGGCGTAAGCCGCCGTTCCAGCCGAGGACGGGTCCGGCTCCAGGGCAAAGCTGGTGTCCAGCTGCACGGCGCTGCCGCTTTGTGTGGCATCGTTGGCGACCACGTCGACCGTCACTGCTTCCCCCTGGCTGATCACGCTGTCGGACGTGGTCAGCACTGGATCGCTCTTGAGCAAATACCAGTTGAAGCCCTTTTGCTGCAACACATAGCTGGTAGTGCCGGCAACGACACGGCCGCCATCCAGCACGAAGCTCTGCGGCGCGTTCGCCTTGGCGGCCTTGACCACCAGGATTCCATTGGCGGTATTACCGCCCTGCCCGTTGAGGTTGTTGATCTTGAGCGTGGTGGTGCCGCTGATGTCGCCTGCCACCTCGATCAAATCGCTGGGGCTGGTATCGTCGCCCAACTCGGTATCTAGCTGCACGGTGCCGCCACCAGCCCAGTCTTTGGCCTTGAGCAGGTCACCTGCCACCGCCACGCTGGGCAGAGGTACTGGGTTCGTGGCTCGTGTGGTGCTGCCTTCCTGGCTGGCGTTTTTGCTGCTGGCTTGAGCCACCCCAGACATGTCGATCACACCACCAGCCAGCAAGTTGACATTCCCCAGCGCCTGCTCCTGGGTTGAGCCCATTACCAATTTGGCACCAGCATTGATCTCGTAGGCGCTTGCCGCAGGCATCAGATTGGGGATGGGCAGCTGCAAGGTACCGCCCTCAACGGCTACCGTACCAGCAAATGCGCTCTGATCGCCGGGGAGCTCGGGCAGGCCGCAAACGGGGTCAAAAGCCCATAGCTGGGACCAGGTGCTGCCTTGCGGCAGGCTCCCGTTCTGGTCCAGTACCGCCTGGGACAAATCAGGTACCCAGCCCAAATTGTCAATCGTGGTAGTGCCAGCCATCTGTACGATACGACCTGCCCCTTGCAAGGGAACGGCAAAGGTGACCTTGTCGGTGTGGTTGAACACCAGCTTGGAGGCGGCATCCTTCAAGTTCACGGAGGCGGCCAGCACGCTGCCTGCAGCTGTAGCCACACCTTCCTGCCCCAGCACAATGGTGCCGCCCTGAACGTCGGCTTGGCCATAACCGTCGAAAAACAGATTTTTTTGAACTCTGTCGCTGGGATTACCTTGTTGGTCGTATTCCAGCACTTGCGCCGCAATGGCTGCACCCAGCCCTAACACGCCCTGGTCAGCAACAGTGAGCACGCCTTGCGAACCCACCAGCATCCGGCCAAAGTCCTGCCGCTTGAGCACCACACCCTGGATCAATGAGCTGGTGGCGTAGGGATCGTTCGGATCGTAGTAATACTCGTTCTGTGACCCTTGGCCCAAAATATGGGCAGCGCCGGACGCGCCGTTAATCGCCACACGCCCCTTGCCAGTAACACCCACGCTCAAGGCATGCCGAGCCTCCAAGGGCAGGGTACAAGCGCTCGTGAAGCTGCGCTGATAACGCCCCATGTCAAACTTGCCAACGCCCATCAGCTCAATAGCACCGCTTCCCCCTTGGACACCGACTTGCGTGCCCAGGCTGAAGCTCAGCAAACTGCTGGCGTCCACACTGACGGTGCCCGAGCTCCCCGCCCCGCGGCCAATGGCCACGCGATCGCTGGGCAACTGCGGGTTGTCCTCTTTGTATTCGTAATATTCGGCATTACCGCCGGACAGTTTGCCCCCACCCATCACATGGATGTCGCCTTGCCCGCCCTGGTCCCCAACCAAAACCGCAGGCTCAACAGGCCAAAGCTGCTCTCCACCATGGTACGGGGTTCGGCTGAAAGACATCCGGGCTTGCTGGATGTTGACCGTGCCCTGACCGGTTGCGCCCACACCCACCGCCAGCTGTGGTGCCATTCTGGGAACGATAAAGGGGTCCAGCGGCCAAATTGCTTCCCTGCCAAATCCCCCTTGCTTTCCTTGGCCGACCAGATCAACGGTACCCGAGCCTTCCAGGCCGACGGCCACGTTGCTGGTGCTGAGACCAAAATAAAGCTCGTGTGCAATACCGCCCAGCATATTACCGTCGACCGTGATGGCCAGCGTACCCCTGCCCTGCTTTTCGCCCACCACCAAGCCATAGGGCGTTTGGCCGAAGTCGACCATGTAAGAGCGCAATTCGGCTCTAGACAGGTCCACCTTCATGGCAAGCTCGCCTTGTGCACCTGCACCAGACCCTATGCCCAGGTAGCTGTCCAGCTGAACCGTATTCGAGTTATCCCAAACCGGCGCCAAGCGCCCGTCACCAGGGGCATTGATGATGTTGGGGTCCGTGGCAAGCGAACTGTTGCTGACCCAGTCGTAAGTTGACAAGGGCCCCTGCCAATTGCCTGCTTGCGAAAAATCGTTGCCGTTGGCGCCGGTCCAAAAATTCTGGGCCTGCGCCGATGGCGCTGCCGCGCCCAAGACGAGCGGAAAAGCCAGGGCCAAAGCCACCGTTAACGGAGTTGGATTCGAGGAAAGCAATCGGGCAGAGCTTTTGGTGGGAGCAGATGAGGACAAAACGAGGAGTTCTCCTAGGGGTTGGAAGGCAGACCAGGTACATCTGCCTGACCAAAGATAGATAACCCTTATTTATATAGAAAATGTATTAGATGTTTATTGATGAATATCAAGTGTGAATCATCGATATGGATTTTCAATACTTTTGACATTTAGAATGCTCCTCCCGCCGGCTGCTGCCCGCCTCGATCACCACTGTCGAAAGCAAAAAAGCCCGCCACTGATCTCAGTGGCGGGCTTTTTTTGAGGAGCTTTGAGTGCTTTACTTGTGGCTCAGGCGGCGCACGGCCCAATCGCCCAGGCTTTGCACCAATTGCACAAAGATGATCAGGATCACCACCACGGCCAGCATGATGTCGGGCAAGAAGCGCTGGTAGCCGTAACGGATACCCAAGTCGCCCAGGCCGCCGCCACCGATGGCGCCTGCCATGGCCGAGTAGCCGGTCAGCGAGACAAAGCTGATGGTCAGGCCCGCCACAATGCCGGGCAGCGCCTCGGGCAACAGCACTTTCCAGACGATTTGCCACGAGGTGGCACCCATGGCCTGCGCGGCTTCGATCAGGCCGTTGTCCACTTCACGCAGCGAGGTTTCCACCAGGCGGGCGATAAAGGGCGCTGCAGCCAAAGTGAGCGGCACGATGGCAGCGGCCGTACCGATGGACGAGCCGGTGATCAAGCGCGTGAAAGGGATGATGGCCACCAGCAAGATAATGAACGGTGTGGAACGCACGGCATTGACGATCCAGCCGACGATCTTGTTGGCGGGGCCGTTTTGCAAAATACCACCATGGTCCGTCAGGCGCAAAAACACGCCCAGCGGCACGCCGATCAGGGCGCCGGCAATGCCGGAGACGCCCACCATGATGATGGTTTCCCACAGCGAGGTGGCAAACAGCTCCAGCATCATTTCCGAAAAATTCTCAAACATGGTTTAGCTCTTAGCGGGGTTACGCGGCTTGCGCGGCCGTATTGACTTCTTGCACCTGCACGCCCGAGGCACGCAGCGCAGCAATGGCCGCCTGCAGTTGCTGCAGGTCGCCGCTGGCGTAGACGGCCAGGAAGCCGAAGGTCTGGTCTTGGATTTCGTCGACCTGGCCATTAAGGATGCTGACATCCAGACCAAAGTCGCGGATCAGGCGCGAGAGGATGGGCTGGTAAGCCTGGTTGCCCGCATAAGACAGGCGCAGCAGCTTGCCGTGGCCGGCGGTGAGCGCGTCGTTGAGCGTGCGTACACGCTCAATCACGCTGGCCGGCAGCTCTTGTGGCACGATCTCGTCGATCAGGCTCTTGGTGATGGGTTGCTGGGGGCGGGTGAAGACGTCGATCACCGAGCCCTCTTCCACCACCTTGCCCGCTTCCATGACGGCTACACGATCGGCAATTTGCTTGATTACCTGCATCTGGTGCGTGATGAGCACCACAGTAAGACCCATCTCTTTGTTGATCTGTTTGAGCAGAGCCAACACTGAGCGGGTGGTTTCCGGGTCGAGCGCCGACGTGGCCTCATCGCTCAACAGCACCTTGGGTTCGCTCGCCAAAGCGCGGGCGATGCCGACACGTTGCTTCTGGCCGCCCGAGAGCTGGGCCGGGTAGCGGTCTTTCAAGGCTGAGAGGCCCACCAGATCGAGCAGCGGATCGACCCGCTTTTTGATGCTCGCTTTGTCAATGCCTGCCAGCTCCAGCGGCAGAGCGGCGTTGTCAAACACGGTGCGCGAGGACAGCAGGTTGAAGTGCTGGAACACCATGCCGATTTCGCGGCGTGCGGCACGCAGCTCGGCATCTTTCATGGCCGTCAGATCGCGGCCATTGACAATGACCTGCCCCGTGGTGGGACGATTCAACAGGTTGATATTGCGCACCAGCGAGCTTTTGCCAGCGCCGCTGCGGCCGATGATGCCAAACACCTCGCCCGCAGCGATGCTCAGGTCGATGCCGCGCAGTGCCTGTACCGGGCCATTTTTGCCCGGATAGGTTTGGGTGATACCCCGAAGTTCAATCATGGGAATAAAGAAAGCGCCCGGCTTGCATCACCGGGCGCTCGAGAAAACCGTGAATAGAGGTACTGTACGCGATGCGACAGCACCCACCAACGAATGAAATTTTAGTTCGTTACAACTGCCAGTTATTTCAGTAGGTCTTTTTGACCCGCGCTCGAAGCGGCCTGCTCCGCGCTCTCCGCACGCAGCACCTGCTGCACGGCGGCGGCCACGGCATCGCGGATGCTGGTGTCGATTTCGAGTTGCAGCGAAGACTGTAACAGCGCCGTCTGCTGCTCTACCACCTTGAGCACGGCGGAAGTGAGGCGCTCGTCCAGTGTTTCCTGCACGCGGCGCAGCACCCGGCGGGTGATGGCCTCTTCCAAAGCTTGTGCGGTTGCAGCTGCACTGGCCACCAGACTGGCCGTGGCCGCTTGCATGGCAGCATCGCTGCTGGCGCCTTCTACTGGCGCTACGTGCAAAGCCGGAGCACGCACGCCCTGCTCCACCGCAGCTGGTGCATGGGAAACCACTGGCGTGACCGGCGCAATGCTTGTGATTGGTGCGATTGGTGCGATCGGCTCGGGCAGCACCACGGGCGGCGGCAGGTCAGGCAGTTGGTCGGTATCTACCTGGAATTGCCTGGGGTCCAGCTCCTCGGCAGCGCGCAGCGGCAGAGCCGTGCTTTCCGGCACGGCCTGCGCCCAACCACTGGACGTGGGCAGGCTGGCAATTTCCGCATCGCTGGGCATGGCCTCCAGCGCCGCACTGTCCAAGCCACGGCGCAAACGGAATACCTCGATCGGTGCAGGCTCGCTGGCCGGAAAGGACTCAGCGCGGCTTTCTGTCTCAAGCTGCTTTGGCGCCGGTGCCTGCACGCTGGGCGCAGGCGGCATCAGGGAGTCGTCAAAGACCGGCTCCATCTCTTGCGCCGCCACTTCGGTCAGCGTGGGCACAAATTTGGGTGGGGTGCGGGGCTCAGTCATCGCTCTTCATCACCAGATCGTGGCGTTCAATCGCGTAGCCTTGGGCGGTGTAGGCGCGCCAGCGTTGGCGCGCCTGCTGGCGGTCTGCCTCGTCGTCGGCGCTGACCACCTCAATCACCCGCTCGAAGCGGGCAAAGTCCGGCGGCATCTGGCTCGACAGATTCAGCAGCACACGCGTATGCGGCAAGGCCGGCGGCAGATCATCAGCCAGCACGGTGGGCGATCGCTGCAGCACCGCAGGCTCGGCCTGCAGCGTGCAGTGCGCCAAGAACTGCGTCTCACCACCAAACGACCACAGCGCAGTGTCCAGCTCGGCCACGGTAGCCGGCTCGGCCAGCACCACCAGAGGCATTTGCATGCGCTGCAGCTTGCGCGCCAACTTGCAAGCGTAAGCCAGCTTGTTGGGGGCGTTGAAGTGGAAGGCGACAGCAGTCGATTCACTCATGCTTGGCCCGCTTTATTCGGATTTGAGCGACTTGTTGGCGACGACTACAGGTGTCTCGTCTTGCACCGGCGCTTTGGCTGCCTTGTCCGCCTTGGTCTTGCTGGTTTTATCCGCCTTGGCTGCTTTTTCTGCCTTCTCGGCCTTGGCTGCTTTTTCTGCCTTCTCGGCCTTGGCCGGCTTGCTGCTGCCCGCGGTAGCCAGCAGATAGTTCAGCAACAAGGGCACGGGGCGGCCGGTTGCACCTTTTTTGGCGCCGCTTTTCCAGGCCGTGCCAGCAATATCCAGGTGCGCCCAAGGCGTGTTGCCCACAAAGCGCTGCAAGAACTTGGCAGCCGTGATGGCACCACCGGGGCGGCCAGCCACATTGGCGACGTCGGCAAAATTCGTTTTCAGGCCTTCGGCGTACTCGTCATCGAGCGGCATGCGCCAGCAGCCGTCCAGCGCCTGCTCACCCGCATTTTGCAGAGCCTGCGCCAGCGCGTCGTTGTTCGAGAACAGGCCGCTACGCTGGCCGCCCAAAGCAATGACGCAAGCGCCGGTGAGTGTGGCTATGTCGATGATGGCTGCGGGCTCAAAGCGCTCGGCATAGTGCAGCGCATCGCACAGCACCAGGCGGCCTTCGGCGTCGGTGTTCAAAATCTCGATGGTCTGACCGCTCATGCTGGTGACCACGTCGCCCGGCTTGACGGCGCTGCCGTCGGGCATGTTCTCGCAAGCGGGGATCAGGCCGACCACGTTGATCTCGGGCTTGAGCTCGGCCAAAGCGCGGAAGCTGCCCAGCACGCTGGCTGCGCCGCCCATGTCGAACTTCATCTCGTCCATGTCGCCCGCAGGCTTGATGGAAATGCCGCCGGTGTCAAACGTGATGCCCTTGCCCACCAGCACCACAGGCGCAACCGATTTGTCAGCACCGTTGTAGTGCAGCTCAATAAAGCGCAGCGGCTGGCTCGAACCCTGGGCCACGGCGATGAAAGCACCCATACCTAGCTTGGCCACATCCTCGGGCTTGTGGATTTTGCATTTGATGCGCTTGTTGCCTTCGGCCAGCGCCTCAGCGGCATCGGCCAGCATTTTGGGCGTGGCGTGGTTGCCGGGGCGGTTGGCCCATTCACGGGCAAAGCCTACACCGATGGCGGTGGCCTGCGCCACCGCAAAAGCGCCCGACAGCTCGGCTGCATTGGGCGCACCCACGGTGATGGAGGCCAGCGACGCCGCTTTGGCCGACGGTTTGGTGGCCGTGTATTGGTAGCTCAGATCACCCAGGCACTGCACCAGTGCATCAAGCGCGGACGCAGACAGTTTGCTGGCCGATACCAGAGTGACCTGCTTGATGCCTTCGCGGTTGAGCTGCGCGGCCACACCCGACAAGGCCTGGCGCACCGACTTGGCCGATGCATCGCCCACGCCCAGCAGCAGCAAATGCCGAGCCTGGATGGCGGGCACCGCGTACATGGCCAGCGACTTGCCGGTTTTTGCCTCAAAATCACCACTTTTTTGCGCATGCGCCACAAGGGTGGACAATGCGTCACTGGCCTTGGGGGCGTTGTCCGCCACCAGGGCTACCAACAGATCGCCAGGCTGCAATGCGGCCGAGGCCAGATCCAGAGTCTTGAGTTCAAAGTTCATAATCGGTGCTTTCCTTGTCGCCAATGTTATTCGATTCTTCGATCCGTAAAGAGTTATCCCGCAGCTTTGGTGCCACCTTGGTGGTGCTGGTCACCGTGGTGATGACGATGATGCTCATCAAAGTGCTGGGCCAGGCCTCGCGCGGCAGCGTCAACCCCTCCGACGTGATGCTGGTCATGGGTTATACCGTGTTGGGGCAGCTGCCGACCATTTTGAGCCTGTGCCTTTTTATCGCGGTGGTTGCCACGCTCTCGCGCATGTACCGCGACAGCGAGATGGCGGTCTGGTTCAGCAGCGGCCAAAGCCTGATGAGCTTTTTGCGCCCGCTGATGCGTTTTTCCTGGCCAGTGATGGTGGTGATCGCGGTGCTGGCCCTGGTGGTCTGGCCCTGGGCTAATCAGCAGATCGTGCAACTGCGCGCCCAGTACGAGCAGCGCGGCGACATCGACCGCATTGCACCAGGCGAGTTCCAGGAGTCGTCAGACGGCTCGCGCGTGTTCTTCATCGACCGCGAGCGTGCCTCGGACACCGAAGCCAGCAATGTCTTCATCGTGACCAATGAAGAGAAAAAAGACACGGTCACCAGCGCCAAGAGCGCGCACCTGGAGGTCAAGGACAACGCCAAGATGGCAGTGCTCAACGACGGCCAGCGTGTTGAAAAAAACAAGGCCGAGGACAAGGGTGGCCTGAAAGTCAGCGATTTTCAAGAGTACGGCACGCGCATCGGCAAGGCTGCTGCCATTGACTTGAACGACCCCAACGCGGTCAAAAACATTCCCACGCAACAGCTGATGGTCAGCGATCAGCCGCGCCACAAAGGCGAGCTGGGTTGGCGCCTGGGCCTGGCGGTAGCGGCCATCAACTTTGTGGTGCTGGGCCTGGCCATGGCCAGCGTCAACCCGCGCGCGGGCCGCAGCAGCAGCTTGCTGTTTGCACTGTTCGCCTTTGTCGTCTACTACAACATGATGACTTTCTCGCAAAGCTGGGTTGCCTCGGGCAAGGTGCAGCTGTGGACTTCGTTCTTCCTGATCCACGGCATTGCCGCGTTGATCGCCTGGGGCCTGCTCCAAAGCCGCAGCCACCAGTTCTCACTGTGGCATTGGCTGCGCAGCAAAGGGAGCCGCGCATGAAAACCTTCCGCAAAATGATTTACCGCGACATCGTCACCTCGGTGGGCTATGTCACGCTGGCCTTTTTGGCGCTGTTCTTCTTTTTCGACATGGTTGACGAGTTCCGCTGGATCGGCACCGGCACCTACGAGCTCAAGCACGCGGTGATGAGCGTGATGCTCAACATCCCCAGCCACGTGTATGAGCTGCTGCCGATCACGGTGCTGATCGGCACCATTTTTGTGATGGCGCGCATGGCGCAAAGCTCGGAATTCACGATTTTGCGCACCAGCGGCCTGAGCCCCTGGAAAGCCCTGGGCACCTTGCTGAGCATTGGTGCGGCTTTTGTCATGCTCACCTTCGCGATTGGCGACTACGTAGCCCCGGCCAGCGACCAGGCTAGCCAGCTGCTGCGCGCCCAGCGCTTTGGCCAGCTGAGCACCGGTCGCACCGGCGCCTGGCTGCGCGAAACGCGCGAAGACGGCATGGTGGCTGTCAACGTGCGCGCCATCAGCCCTGGTGGCGATCTGCAGCGCGTGCGCATTTTCAGCTTCGACGACCAGGGTCGCATCCGCAACCAGATCACCGCCGCTGGCGGCAACGTAGTCAATGGCGCCTGGCAATTGCACCATGTGCAGGAGCAGCGCTATTTTCTGAACGACGAGAGCAAGGCCCGCGTTGAGGTGAAAAACCTCGAAGAGCTGTCCTGGCCCACCTCGGTCACACGCAACATGGTCTCGGCCGCCGTGCTCAAGCCCGACCAGATGAGCACCTACGACCTGTTCCAGTACGTCAGCCACCTCAAAGCCAACAGCCAGTCGGCGCAAAGCTACGAGATCGAGCTGTGGCGCAAGGTGTTCTACCCGATCAGCTGTCTGGTGATGGTAGTGCTCGCCCTGCCCTTTGCCTACCTGCACTTCCGCTCAGGCGGCATCACCGGCTACGTATTTGGTGGCGTGATGGCTGGCATCAGCTTCTTCCTGCTCAACAACGTGTTCGGCTTTGCCGGCAACCTGCAGCACTGGCACCCGGTGCTGACGGCTGCGGCACCTTCGATCATCTATTCGCTGCTCTCGCTGGGCGCGTTCAGCTGGTTGGTGCTGCGGCGTTAGCGGCAGCGTACAAACACATCAAGGCGCTTCGGCGCCTTTTTCGTTTCAGACGTATCAGCTTTTTTCCACCGAGCCCAGCGACTGCGCCATGGTGCGGATCAGGTCGGTTTGCGTCACCATACCAACGAGCTTGCCCTGCGTGTTGACCACGGGCAAGTGGCGCAGGTGGCCGTGGCTGAACACCTCGATCAGGCCTACCACACGGTCGTGCGTTTGCACACGGGCGACATCGGTGGTCATCAGGTCGCCCACCACGACTTCGCTCTTTTTCTTGCGCAGCACCAGGGATTTGAGCTTGTTGCCCCAGCTCACCGGTGTTACTTCCAGGGCCTGCTCCAGCAAGTCGGTGGAGGTGATGATGCCCACCACCTGCAGTTGCTCGGTCACCACCGGCAAGGCTTTGACCTTGCGCTCTTGCATGCGCTCCCAGGCTTGCTGCACCGGCATATCGGGCGTGGCCACAAACACAGGGCTCACCATGATGTCTTCGCAGCGCAGGTTGCCCAGCGTACGCTTGAAAGCAGCTTGGCTGGCTCCACGCAGCAAGGCTTCCAGGTCTGCTCGGCTCACGTCCAGCACGCCATTGAACTGGGCGAGCGCAGCATCCAGATCGCCGCCTTCGATATGCATGCTGCTGGCTGCGCTAGCGCCCGGCTTTTGGCTGTGTTGCGGCGCCGGGTAGCGCTTGCCGCTGGCGCGGTTGTAGAGCGTGGCCAAAACCAGCAGCAACACCAGATTGGCTGCTACCGGGTAGAGCAAGACCTGCAGATCCAGCTCGCGCTCCAGCGCCATCCACATGGCCAGCGCTGCGCCAGGCGGGTGCAGGCAGCGCAGCACCACCATCACCATGACCGCCAGGCCCACAGCCAGCGCTGCGGCACTGACCGAGTCTTCCAGCACCAAGGTAGCTGCCCAGCCTGCCACACCCGAGAGCACGCTGCCCACCAGCACCGGCCAGGGTTGCGCCATGGGGCTGGACGGCGTGCAGATCAGCAGCATGGCGCTGGCGCCCATGGCGGCAAACAGCCAAGGCGCATGGTGCGCCTGGCCCCACCAGCGACTGAGCAAACCGGTCAGCAGCAAAATCAGCGCCACGCCCAGCACCATGCGCAAGAGCTCTTTGCCGTCAACCCGCGCCGACGGCGGCAGAAAATTGCGCAGCCAATGGCGGGCGCGCTCGGCCCGGCCAGTGGAATTTTCGGTACGGGTTGGCGGTAATTCAGGCATGCAGCAATGCAAGGGCAAATAAGGCAATGGCGCCATCATAAGCAGCATGGCGACAGTTTGCCGGCTGGCGGGCCGCGTTGCAGTGCAGCAATGTGTCGGCAATCCGCTCTTTTGCGTGCTTTTCGCTGCCCGATCGCGCCGGGCATGTCATGGCGCTGACACAGTGTCTATAGAATCCATGTTTTACGGAAAACGGACCACCATGCGCGATCGACTTGCAGTTTTGCCCCAATACCTGCTGCCCAAGAAGTGGCTCACCGCAGCAGCGGGCAAGCTGGCGTCGGCGCAACTGGGCGGCGCCACCACCTCGTTCATTCGCTGGTTTGTCGGCAAATACCAGGTGAACATGGACGAAGCAGCGCAGCCCGATATTGCGCATTACCGCAGCTTCAACGAGTTTTTCACACGCCAGTTGCGCGCCGGCGTGCGGCCGCAAGCCAAGGCCGATCTGGTGTGCCCGGTGGACGGCGCCATCAGCCAGTGCGGAGCCATTGAGCAAGACCAGATCTTCCAGGCCAAGGGCCACAACTACAGCACCACAGCCTTGGTGGGTGGCGATGCCGAGCTGGCGGCCAAGTTCAACAATGGCCAGTTCGCCACCATTTACCTCAGCCCGCGCGATTACCACCGCATCCACATGCCACTGCGGGGCAAGCTGCAAAAAATGGTCTATGTACCGGGCGATCTGTTCTCGGTGAATCCGCTCACCGCGCGCGGCGTGCCTGGGCTGTTTGCGCGCAACGAGCGCGTAGTCTGCGTGTTTGAGACGCGCATTGGCCCGGTGGTCATGGTGCTGGTGGGTGCCACCATTGTTGGCAGCATGTACACCACCTGGCACGGCCAGGTGAACCCGCCGCGCTCGCGCAAGCCCCGCCACTGGGATTACCAGACCCAGCCCATCGTGCTGGAGCAAGGCGACGAGATGGGCCGCTTTCTGCTCGGCTCGACCGTGGTGTTGTTGCTGCCGCCGGGCAAAACGCAGTTTGCCGCCGATTGGGTGGCCGCCAAGCCCGTGCGCCTGGGCGAAAACATGGGCAACTTCCCGCTGTAAGGTCTCTAGCGCCGCCGGCTAAGCCTGCTCCGGCAAAGGCAGCAACTGCAGTCGGCTTGTAAAAGCGTGCTGCACGCCGCTCACCGGGTCGACAAAACCCAGCTCTTTGGCCAATAGCTGCAAAGGGCGCGAGAAATCGCCTTCCGGCGGATCATTCACTTCCGGGTAGAAAGCATCGTTGCGGATGGCTATGCCCAGCGCCGCCATATGCACGCGCAATTGGTGGCGCTTGCCACTGATGGGCTGCAAGCTGTAACGCGCCCAGTGGCCGTTGCTCTCCACCACATCCATCAGCGTGTGGCTGTTCGGTGCGCCAGACACTTCGTGCATCAGAAAAAAGCGCTGGCTCTCTTCCATGCGGCTGTGGTGCTCGCGCGGAAACTCCAGCCCGGCACGCATTGGCGCCACCGCCTCGTATCGCTTGTGCATGGCGCGATCGCGGAACAAAGCCTGATAAACGCCCCGCGTCGCAGCGTCTTTGGACAGCAGCACCAAGCCTGCCGTATCGCGGTCAATGCGGTGCAAAGGCGACAAAGCAGCATTGCCGGTAGCCAGCTTCAAACGCACCAGCAATGAGTTCTGCACGTATTTGCCCGTTGGCAATACGGGCAGGAAGTGCGGTTTGTCGACCAGCAGCAAGCGCTCGTCCTCGTACAACACCTGGGCTTCAAACGGGATCGGGGTTTCACTCTCCAGCGTACGCCAGTAATAAACGCGCTGGCCGGGCACAAAGCGCTGGTCGGCACGCAAGGGTTGGCGCTGCGCATCCACCACAGCGCCAGCGTCCATGCGCGCCTGCCAATCGGCGCGGGCTACCAGCGGCAGGCGCTCGGCCAGGTAATCGAGCAGCCAGCCATCGCCCTGGCTGGGCAAGACCACGCAACTGGGGCTGACGCCGTCGCGCATCCAGGTATGCGGCTCGCCAAGCGCCGCGTTTGCATGCAAATCCATATCGGCGTGGATTGTAGTGAGGCAGCAATGCCAGCATTGCACGCTTGGCCGTCAGGGGCTTGGCGCCAAGGCACAATAGCGCGACTTTTTGCCCAGCCCTAACCACTTACTCCGATCCATGAGCAGCAGCCTGCCCTCCAACTCCAATGCCGCGCTAACGCCGGTCCGCGCCGAAGAGCGCGTCTTCAACGGCATGCACCTGGCCTCGCTCTGGTTCAGCCTGGGCGTGGGCCTGTTGGTGATGCAAATCGGCGCTTATCTGATGCCGGCCCTGTCGCCACAACAAGCGCTGCTGGCGATTGTGGGAGGCTCCATCGTCGGGGCAGGATTGCTGGCCTGGGTAGCCAAGCTTGGCTGCGACACCGGTTTGTCCAGCGCCGGCCTGATCCACCAGGTGTATGGTCGCCACTTCGCCAAGCTGCCGGTGCTGCTGAACATTGTGCAATTGCTAGGCTGGGGCGCTTTTGAGCTGGTGGTAATGCGCGATTCCACCGTCGCCATTGGCCGCCAGGCTGGCAGCATGCAAGCCGAATACTGGCCTTGGCTGGCGACCATTTTGTGGGGCGCTTTGCTGGTGGTGCTGATGCTCGGCTCCATGGTGCACCTGGTGCGCAAGCTGATTTCGCGCATTGCCCTGCCGCTGGTGGTGCTGTCGCTGCTGTGGCTGAGTTGGCAATTTGTCGGCATGGCGCACAACCAGGGCCTGGCCGCTTTGTGGAGCCGCGAAGGCGCAGGCGGCATGGGCGTCATGCCAGCGCTGGACCTGGTGGTAGCCATGCCCATCTCCTGGCTGCCGCTGGTGGCCGACTATTCGCGCTACGGCAAAAACGGCCGCTCTGCCATGGCGGGCACTTGGCTGGGTTTTGGCATTGCCAACGTGTGGTGCTATGCGCTGGGTGTATTGGTGGCGCTGGTGTTACCCAGCAAAGACCTGGTGGCGGCGCTGCTGCTGGCACAAGGCGGCCTGATCGCGCTGTCTTTGGTGCTGCTCGATGAGGTGGACAACGCCTACGGCGACGCTTACTCGGGCGCCGTGTCTGCACACAGCCTGTCACCCAACTGGAGCGTGCGCGCCTGGGGCCTGGCCATCGCCGTGGCCTGCACCTTGCTCGCCATGGTGTTGCCGATGCACAGCCTGGAGCCGTTTTTGCTGATTCTCAGCTCAGTCTTTGTACCTTTGTTTGGCGTGATTCTGGGCCGCTTGGCTTTTGGCGGCTTCCGCTTGCCAGTAGCACAAGCCAATGTCCACGCCCTGCCCGTCGCGCTGTGGCTGGGCGGTATTGCGCTGTACCACGCGCTGGCAACCTGGGCACCTGTTGCCGGCTCGGCGATTCCTACCTTGTTGGTGACTTTTGTGCTGGCGTTTGCCACGCGGGCCAAGCCCCAGGCTTGACGGCCCCAGCTCTGAGCGGCAGATAGGGCTGCCACTGCAGGACTTCAGCTTTCCTCGTCGAACAGCGAAGCTTCAAAGCTGGTGTTGACAAAGCCTTTGGTGGATTCGAGCAGCGCCGCAATCATTTGAGCGCTTGCCTTGGCCGCGCCGCGGTGCGATTGGGCAAATACCAGCGCTGCATCGCGCATGCGCTTTTGCAGGGCGCTATCGCAGGCAATGGCCACGGCCTGCTGCAGGCCTTGCGCCATATCGGCCACGCGCACGGCGGCACCGGCTTCGGCGCTGCTGTCGGCGGCTTGCGCAAAGTTGAAGGTGTGCGGCCCCATGACCACCGGACAACCGCAGGCGGCGGCCTCGATCAGGTTTTGCCCGCCCAAGGGGGCATAGCTGCCGCCCAGCAAAGCCACATCGGCCATGCCGTAGTACAGCTGCATTTCGCCCATGCTGTCGCCCAGCCAAATATCGGCCGGCTCGGGCTCAGCCTGCCATTGGCTGCGCCGTGACACACTCAGGCCGCTGGCGGAGAGCAGCGCTTGCACTTCGTCAAAACGCTGCGGGTGGCGCGGCACCAGCAGCCACTGCACGGACGACGCAGCATCGCCAGCTTGTTGCCGCCATTGCTCCAAAGCCTGCAGCCACAGCGCTTCTTCGCCCTCGCGGCTGCTGGCCAGCAAGACCACAGGTTTGCTGCTTTGTTGGCGCCAAACCTGGCCTTGGGCCAGTTGCGCAGCGTCAGGCTGCACATCGAATTTCAGGTTGCCCAGCACAGCCGCCACGGGCGCGCCCACGCTGCGCAGGCGCTCGGCATCGGCATAGGTCTGGGCGATCACGCTGGACAGGCTTTGGTACGCCGGCCGGGCCAGCCAGGCCAAACGCTGGGCGCCACGCAGCGATTTTTCATTCAACCGCGCATTGGCCAGCACCAGTGGCACCTGCGCTTTGCGGCAGCCGGCCACCAGGCCAGGCCACATCTCGGTTTCCATCAAGATGCCGATCGCCGGCCGGAAATGGCGCAGAAAAGCGCGTACGGCCGCCGCATCGTCCCAAGGCTGCCACACCTGAATATCGCCGGGCAGCAGCAGCTTTTGCCCTTCGGCGCGGCCGGTGGCCGTGCCATTGGTCAGCAACAGGCGTACGGCAGGAATTTGCTCGCGCAGCTCGCGCAGCAAGATCGCAACCGCGCGGGTTTCGCCCAGCGATACCGCGTGGATCCACACCAGCGGCATGTCGGCCAGGCTTTGGTAAGGCGGCAGATCGCTGTAGTTGCCAAAGCGCTGCTCCACCGCTTCGGCGTAGCCGGGCTCGTTTTGCGCACGGCGCGCCAGCTTGCGCCGCACCAAGGGCCGCGCCAACCGCGCAGCCAGTGAATACAAGCCCAGGACCAGCCCCATCAGCCGTGCTCAGTGCGCCGCGCTGCCAACCACGGCGTCGGGCTTGACCTTGAGCAGCAGCGCCTTCATCTCGTTCTGGATGCGGTGCAGCGCCGCCTGGGTGTGGCCTTCAAAACGCAACACCAGCACAGGCGTGGTGTTGCTGGCACGGATCAGGCCAAAACCATCGGGCCAATCCACGCGAAGGCCGTCGATGGTGTTGATCTGCGCCGGTTCGCTGAAAACCGAAGGCGCCATGGCTTGCAGCTCGGCGGTGAGCTTGTGCGGCTCGCCCTCCTCACAGGCCACATTCAGCTCAGGCGTGCTGTAGCTGGTGGGCAAGGCGTTGAGTACGGCGCTGGGGTTCTGAGCGCGGCTCAAAATTTCGAGCAGGCGGCAGCCGGCGTAAGTGCCATCGTCAAAACCAAACCAGCGCTCTTTAAAGAAGATGTGGCCGCTCATCTCGCCGCCCAGTGGCGCATTGGTTTCGCGCATGCGGGCCTTGATGAGCGAGTGGCCGGTCTTGAACATCACCGGCTTGCCGCCAGCGGCCTCAATGGCCGGAGCCAGGCGCTGCGAGCATTTCACGTCGTAGACAATCTCGCCGCCGGGCACGCGCGAGAGCACGTCTTGCGCGAACAGCATCATCTGGCGGTCGGGGAAAATGTTCTGCCCGTCCTTGGTGACGATGCCCAGGCGATCGCCGTCGCCGTCAAAGGCCAGGCCCAGCTCGGCATCGCCGCTTTGCAGGGCTTCGATCAGGTCTTTCAGGTTTTCGGGCTTGCTCGGGTCCGGGTGGTGGTTGGGGAAATTGCCGTCCACTTCGGAGAACAGCTCGGTCACCTCGCAACCCAGCGCGCGGAAGATGCCAGGTGCTGTAGCGCCGGCAATGCCGTTGCCGCTGTCCACCACAATCTTCATCGGACGGGCCAGCTTCACATCGCCCACAATGCGCTCCACGTAGGCCTGGGTGACATCGGCTTGGCGCACTTTGCCGCCGCCTTGCATGCGCCAGGCTTCTTTTTCCATGATTTGGCGCAGCTTCTGAATCTCGTCGCCATAAATGGCGCGGCCGGCCAGCACCATCTTGAAGCCGTTGTAATCCTTGGGGTTGTGGCTGCCGGTGATCTGGATACCGCTGTGGCACAGCGTATTGGCCGCAAAGTACAGCATGGGCGTGGTCACGCGGCCAATGTCGATGACTTCGATACCCGCATCCACCAAGCCCTGGATCAGCGCGCGGCTCAGCTCGTCGCCGGACAGACGGCCATCGCGCCCCACGGCCACCACCATTTCGCCTGCGGCCAGGGCTTGCTGGCCAAACGCACGGCCCAGTTTCAGCGCTACGGACTCATTCAAGGTGCTCGGCACAATGCCGCGGATGTCATAGGCTTTGAAGATCGACGGAGAAATCGGCACAGTGAAACCTTTGCGATAGCTGGAGCAGCAAGGCGCTGGCATGCCAGGCGCGCACCGCGCCCGCAGCGCGCTGCGAAACGCGCTATTGTAGGCACGGCTGGCAGGCGCCAAAGCTCGCTGCGCCTGTGCGACAGGGCCTTGCCCTGAAATTTTCTCTGTTTTTATTACAGAAATCCAACGCACAGGCAAGCGCATGCAGCTATCACAACAATAGCAACACAGCGCGCATCAATTCAGCGCAAGAATCTCAGCAATCGGCCGAGGCAGTCCGTTTAGCATGGCACACCACTTATGAAAACAGCCATGGCTTCCACCTCCACTTCCGCCGCCGTTCACAGCGCCTCTGCCTCATCTAACCTGCGTTGGTTGCCCGAATTTGTCTTGTTGGCCGTGCTCTGGGGTGCTTCGTTTCTCTTCATGCGCCTGGGCGCGGCGCAGTTTGGCCCGGTGCCCACGGCTGGCCTGCGTGTCACCCTGGCAGCGCTGTTTTTGCTGCCGGTGATGGTGCTGCGCGGCGAATGGCCGGCCTTGCGCCAACACTGGAAGCCGGTGCTTTTCTCCGGTCTCATCAACTCGGCCATTCCTTTTGCTCTGTTTGCTTATGCCGTGGTGCACATGCCCACCGGCATGGCTTCGGTCTTGAATGCTGCAGCGCCTCTGTTTGGCGCCGTGGTGGCCTGGCTTTGGCTGGGCGACCGCATTACCCGGCTGCGCGCCATTGGCTTGCTGATGGGTTTTGCCGGCGTGGCCCTGCTCGCCTTGCACGACAAACCGGCCAGCAGCACCGGCAGCAGTGATTGGGCCGCTTACACCGCCATTGGCGCTTGTTTGTGCGCATCGCTGAGCTACGGCATTGCGGCCAGCTTTGCCAAACGCTATCTGGTGGGCGTGCCGCCTTTGGCCACTGCGACCGGCAGCATGATCGGCGCAAGCCTGGCCTTGTTGGTGCCTACCGTAGCCCTGTGGCCGGCCCAAACGCCGGGCGCGGGCTCTTGGTGGGCAGTGGCGGCTTTGGCGCTGCTGTGTACCAGCGTGGCTTATATCTTGTACTTCCGCATCATCCAAAACGCGGGCCCGAGTCGCGCCATTGCGGTCACCTTTCTGGCTCCGGTTTTCGCCCTGCTCTACGGCAACTGGTTCCTGAGCGAGCCGATTACCGCGTGGATGCTGGGCTGCGGCGTCATCATTGTGGGCGGCACCATGTTGTCGACCGGGCTGATCGGCGCCAAGCGCCCGTAAAACGCAACAAGCCTTTTATAGGTGGCTGCGTTTGCAATCGGCGCACAGGCCTTGCAAGCGCAGCTCGGTCTCGGCCGGGGCTAAACCCTGGCCTTGCAGGCTTTGCAAATACTGCGCCATGGCTTGCGCCATTTGGGCATTGGGCGCGTTGTCGGCCGATTCATCGAGCGCCTGCACCTGGTGGCAATCGGTGCATTCGTAGCGCACATGCAGCGTCTGCGCCGAGCTGCGCAAGCTGTAGCGCGTCAGCCGTTCAGCGTCCACGCTTTTGAGCAAGCGGCCGGCGGCGGCCAGGCGATCGAGCAAACGGTAGGTGGTGACGCGGTTCACATCCACCCCCATTTTTTGCAAACGCGCCTGCACATCGGCGGCCGACCACTGGGTTTGCGGCTGCGCATCCAGCAAGGCGAGCAAAGCCTTGGTCGCCCGCGTGGCACGCATGCCCGCGGGGAGCGACTGCACGGACAAAGCGGCAGAATTGGGAGAGCGTTTGGCTGCAAGCATGAAAACGGTTGTGGCTGCGCTGATGCAATTGTGTTGCATTATGCCCGCTCCCCCGGCGGGCTGCGGCCAGGCTTATTTCAACCAGCTGGAAAAACGGGTTTCCAGCTTGTCCACCTTGGGCGCCACCACGTACTGGCAGTACGGTTGGCGCGGGTTGTGGTCGAAATACTCTTGGTGGTAGGCCTCGGCCGTCCAAAAGCGCGCGAGCGGTTCCACCTCGGTCACCAGCGGCGCACCAAACTGGCCGCTGGCTTGCAGTTGCTGCACAAAGGCACGCACTGCGGCCAATTGCTGCGCATGGGTGCAGAAAATGGCGCTGCGGTACTGCGTACCCACATCGTTGCCCTGGCGGTTGAGCGTCGTCGGGTCGTGCGTAGCAAAAAAGATCTGCAACACCTGCTCCAACGGCAAAACACTGGGGTCAAAACGCAGCTCAATGCACTCGGCGTGGCCCGTGGTGCCCGAGCACACTTGCTCATAACTGGGGTTGGCCAGCTCGCCATTGGCGTAACCGCTGGTCACGCCGAGAACGCCGCGCACGCGGCTAAATACCGCGTCCGTGCACCAAAAGCAACCACCAGCCAGATAAATGGTTTCGGTGGACGAGGGATCGTGGGTAGCCATGCAAACTCCGGAAAGCGATTCGCGAAATACTGCCAAGATTTGTACCAGAGATTGCTGACCCCGCTTCGTCAGCCAAACACTATTTTTAAAGCTTTACGCAGCCTCAGGCCGCTTTTCGGTGCCGGTATGGCTAGCCCCGACTGCGCGGCATCTGCAAGGCGGCTGATGGAAGGCCGGTCCGCCGTTGCCGCTTGACGCGGTCAGAGCCGCAACCTACAGTGGTCGGCGCTCTGGAAAGCATGCGTTTCCAACGCGTCGCGCCACGCAAGGAACATAAACATGCTTTAATAACCGCCGGGTCATTAACCGGGCACCTACGCAGAGCTAGGCTGCAAGCCCGTTTTCTTTGTTGGCTGGCATGGGCACTTCTTCTTCCAATCCGTCTTCCGAACCGGCAGCGCCGCGCCGCAGCCGGCGCAAGCAAGCGCGCCCAGGCGAGCTGCTCGATGCGGCGCTGGATCTGTTCGTGGCCAAAGGCTATGCCGCCACCAAGGTGGAAGAAGTGGCGCGCCAGGTTGGCGTCTCCAAAGGCACACTGTTCCTCTACTTTCCCAGCAAGCAAGAGCTTTTTCAGGCGGTGGTGCGCCATACGTTGGCCGACCGTTTTGCCGAATGGGATTTGGAGCTGGACGCCTACCAGCAAGATACCGCCAGCCTGATTCGCTATTGCTACGAAGTGTGGTGGACGCGCATTGGCAACACCAAGGCTTGCGGGCTGACGCAGCTGGTAATGGCCGAGGCGCACAACTTTCCCGAGATTGCGGCGTTTTACCGGCAAGAGGTCGTCATCCCCGGCAACCGCCTGGTCGAGCGCATGCTGCAACGCGGCATTGAGCGCGGCGAGCTGCGCCCCATCAACTTGCAGCAAGGCACCGCCTTGGTGTTGGCCCCCCTGATTTATTGCGCCACCGCCCGGAACACCGGCGGCGTTTGCCTGCCCGATCCCCAAATGCATATTCCCGATTTTCTGCAACTGCAAGCCGATACGCTGGTGCGCGGCCTCGCCCCCATCACTGCAGCGCCTTTGGCGGCCAAGGAAGGTGCATGAAAAAGCTGATTCCCTGGGTTTTGGTGGTTTGCGTGCTGGCCTTGCTGGGTGCTGGCGTGTGGCGCGGCATGCGCACGCAACAACAAAAACAACAAGCCTTGGAGCAAGCAGAGCAAGCCAAGGCACAAGCGCTTTACCAGTTGGCGCCCAGCGATGTTTTGACTGCCACGCAGCAGCAACTGCCGCTGACTTTGCCCATCAGCGGCACCGTGCAAGCCGTGAACACGGCCACCATCAAGGCGCGTATGGCGGGCGAGATCCAGCAACTGCAGTTGCGCGAAGGCGATGCCGTGACCGCCGGCCAAGTGGTGGCGCGCATAGACAGCACCGAAAGCCAGGCCCGCTTGGCGCAGGCTCAGCAGCAAGCTGATGCGGCGCGGGCGCAGCGCGATATTCAGCAGCGCCAGTTCGACAACAACCGCGCCCTGGTAGACCAGGGCTTTATCTCGTCCACGGCGCTGCAGGCTTCGCAGTCGCAGCTGCAAGCGGCGCAATCCAACTACCAGGCGGCTTTGTCGGCCGCCCAGGTGTTGAAGAAGAACCTGAGCGATACCGTGCTCTACAGCCCGATCAGCGGCCAAGTGGCCAAAAAATGGGTGAGCAACGGCGAGAAAGTCGGCCCCGATGTGCAGGTGCTGGAAGTGGTAGACCTGAGCCAGCTGGAGCTGAAAGTGCAGCTCTCGCCCGCTGATTCGCTGCAAGTGCAGCCCGGCCAACGTGCGCTCTTGCGGGTGGAAGGCAGTGAGCAGACGGTGAACGCCACGGTCGCCCGCATCAACCCCGAGGCAGACACGGCCAGCCGCTCGATTGCCGCGTATTTGCGCCTGCAACCCGCGCCCCAACAAAAGCTGCAACAGCAATTGCGCCAAGGCCTGTATCTGCAAGGCCAATTGCAGATTGGTGCGGTTGATGCGTTGGCCGTGCCCTTGTCTGCCGTGCGCACCGACCAGCCAGAACCCTACGTGCAGCTGCTGGTGCCGCAAGGCGAGCATTTTGTGCTGCGCCACCAGCCGGTGCAATTGGGCAGCCGCGCCTTGCAAGACGGCACCACCTGGGTAGAAATCAGCCAAGGCTTGCAAGCGCAGCAACAAGTGCTGAGCGGTCAGGTGGGCCAGCTGCGCGCTGGCACGCTGGTGCGTTTACCTGCTCCCGCGCCCGCTGCGGCGGCCAGCAATGCACCTGAAGCAGCCACCAGCAAAGCGGCGCCATAAACCATGTGGTTCACCCGAGTCAGCCTGAACAACCCGGTTTTCGCCACCATGATGATGGCGGCCCTGGTGGTGCTGGGCGTTTTCTCTTTCCAGCGCCTCAAGGTCGACCAGTTTCCGAACATCGATTTTCCGGTGGTGGTGATCACGGTCGAATACCCCGGCGCAGCGCCCGAGATCGTTGAGAGCGAAGTCACCAAGAAGATCGAGGAAGCCGTCAACGCCGTGGCCGGTATCAGCGCCCTCACCTCGCGCAGCTACGAAGGCCGGGCCGTCATCATCATGGAGTTCCAGATCTATGTGGATGGCCGCCGCGCAGCGGAGGATGTGCGCGAAAAAATCGCCGCCGTGCGCCCGATCCTGCGCGACGAAGTGAAAGACCCGCGCGTGATCCGCTTTGACCCGGCCGATACCGCCGTCTGGTCGCTGGCCGTTATTCCCGACAGCAGCAAAGGCCAGGCGCCCAGCGCCATCGCCCTCACCTCCTGGGCCGATCAGGTGCTGAAAAAGCGCTTGGAAAACGTGCGCGGCGTGGGCGCGGTCAACCTGGTGGGCGCCACCCCGCGCGAGATCAACGTGTACCTGAACCCGCAGCAGATGGAAGCGTTGTCGGTATCGGCCAGCGAAGTGGCCGATGCGGTGCGCCGCGAAAACCAGGATTTGCCACTGGGCTCGGTGCGCTCGCTGCAGCAAGACCGGCTGGTGCAGATCGATTCGCGCATGAAGCGGCCTGAAGATTTCAACCAGATCATTGTGGCCCGCCGCAATGGCGCGCCGGTTTACCTGCACCAGGTGGCCCGCGTGCAAGATGGCGCGCAGGAGCTGGAGAACCTGGCGCTGTACAACGGCACGCGCACTTTGCTGCTGTCGGTACAAAAGTCGCAGGAAGAAAACACGATTGAAGTGGTGGACGGCCTGACACGCGCTGTGGCTGAGATTGCCCCCGAATTGCCGCCCGGCGTGCGCCTGGAGCCGATTGCCGATGCCTCGCGCCCGATCCGCGTGGCCGTGGACAACGTGCGCCAGACGCTGGTGGAAGGCGCAGTGCTGACGGTGCTGATTGTGTTTCTGTTTTTGCGCTCTTGGCGCTCTACAGTCATTACCGGGCTGACGCTGCCGATCGCCATCATCGGCACTTTCTTCTTCATGTATGCGCTGGGCTTCACCATCAACATGGTGACGCTGATGGCCTTGTCGCTGTGCGTCGGCCTGCTGATTGACGATGCGATTGTGGTGCGCGAGAACATTGTGCGCCACCTGCAAATGGGCAAGTCGGCCTACCGGGCGGCGCTGGACGGCACGCAGGAGATAGGCCTGGCCGTGTTGGCTACTACCTTGTCCATCGTGGCAGTGTTCCTGCCTATCGGCTTTATGGGCGGCATCATCGGCAAGTTCTTCCACGAGTTCGGGCTGACGATTGTGGTGTCGGTGCTGTTGTCGATGTTTGTCAGCTTCACGCTCGATCCCATGCTCTCCAGCGTTTGGCACGACCCGAGCGTGAACCCGCAAAAAACCGGCAAAGCCAGCTGGTACGAGCGCAGTATTGGCCGCGCTTTGCTGGCTTTCGAGGCCGGCACCGAGCAGCTCAGCCACGGCTACCAGCGCTTGCTCGCTTGGTCGCTGCGCCACAAGCTGAGCACGCTGGCCATAGCGGCGGCCATTTTTGCGCTCAGCATTGTGCTGGTGCGGTTTCTGGGCACCGAGTTTGTGCCGCGTGCAGATTTTTCCGAGACCAATATCCGCTTCAACGTGCCGGTGGGCGCTTCGGTAGAAGCCACCGAAGCCAAGGCGCGCCAGGTGGAAACCTTGGTGCGCCGCCATCCCGAGGTGCGTTACACGCTGACCACCATCAACACCGGCAACGCCAATGGCAAAAACTACGCCAGCATGTATGTGCGCCTGGTGGACCGCGCCCAGCGTAGCAAAGACGTGAACCAGATCTCGGCCGAACTGCGCAGCGAGCTGAACCAGGTGGCCGGCATAACCGTCACCCACGTGCGCTTGCTGGAGGCCGTGGGCGGGCAAAAACAAGTGGAGTTCTCGCTGCAAGGGCCTGATTTGAAAGAGCTGGAGCGCCTCTCAGCCCAACTGGCCGAGCGCTTGCGCGGCATTCCCGGCCTGGTCGATCTGGACAGCAGCGTGCTGGAGCGCGAACCCATCGTGCAACTGCAGTTCAATCGCGACGCGGCCTCAGAACTGGGCCTGCCCATGGGCACAGTGGCCGCCACTTTGCGCACCATGGTGGAAGGCACCACGGTGGGCAACTGGCGCGCGGGCGATAACCAGACCTACGACGTGAACGTGCGCATGGCACCCGAGGCCCGCACCAACCCGCAAATGCTGGCCCATTTGCCGCTCACCGCGACGGGCGTGGACGGCAAACCGCACACCGTGCGCCTGAACCAGCTGGCCACCATCAGCGAAACCACCGGGCCCAACCGCATCAACCGCCGCGCCATGAACCGCGAAGTAGCCTTCAGCGCCAACGCCTACCAGCGCAGCGCGGGCGAGGTGGCGGGCGACATCAAGGCGGTGCTGGCGCAGATTCCCTTCCCGCCCGGCTACCGCTACGAGTTTGCCGGCAGCACCAAGAACATGCAGGAATCGTTTGGCTACGCGCTCTCGGCGCTGGCGCTGGCGGTGCTCTTCATCTACATGATTCTGGCCAGCCAGTTCCGCAGCTTTTTGCAGCCGCTGGCCCTGATGACATCTCTGCCACTCACCCTGATTGGCGTGGTACTGGCGCTGCTGATGTTTGGCACCACGCTGTCGATGTTCTCCATCATCGGCATCATCATGCTGATGGGCCTGGTCACCAAAAACGCCATCTTGCTGGTGGACTTTGCCATCCGCGCCCGCGAGCCGCATACCGACGACCAAGGCCAGACCGTGCCCGGCCTGCCACGCGAGCAAGCCCTGCTGCGCGCCGCACAGGTACGGCTGCGCCCTATTTTGATGACCACGCTGGCCATGATCTTCGGCATGGTGCCGCTGGCCTTTGCCATGAGCGAAGGTGCCGAGCAACGCGCGCCTCTGGGCCAGGCGGTGATTGGTGGCGTAATTACCTCTTCGCTGCTCACCTTGGTAGTAGTGCCGGTGGTGTATTGCTACCTGGACGATTTTGCGCGCTGTGCCGCCCGTCGCTGGCACGGCGCAGGCCCGGCTGCATAGGCTAAAATCGAAGGTTGGTCAGGTAAGCGCGTATCGACAGTCGAACAGGAATACGGCCTGGGTGTCTGCTGCAATTTGTATAACGGAGTCTGGAATGAGTTTGCCATTGAACATGCCCTCGAGCTCGAACGACAAATACCAAGTCGCTCGCTACAACATGGTGGAGCAGCAAGTGCGCCCCTGGAGCCTGGGCGACGAACAGGTGCTGGAGCTGATCGGCACGCTGCGCCGCGAAGAGTTTGTGCCCAATGGCCTGCAAGACATGGCTTTCATGGACATCCAACTGCCGCTGCTCGGCGACGACGGCGAAGAAGCCGTGGCCAATGGCCACTGCATGATGCCCCCGCGCGTGGAAGCCCGCGTGCTGCAAGACCTGAAGCTGCAAGCGCACGAGAACGTGCTCGAAATCGGCACCGGTTCGGGCTACATGGCCGCGCTGATGTCGCGCCTGGCCAAGCAAGTGACCACGCTGGAAATTGAGCCAGCCCTGGTCGAGCTGGCCCGCGCCAACCTGCACCGTGCCCAGATCAAAAACGTCGATGTGGTGCTGGAAGACGGCTCCAGCATGAAAGCCATTGGCGGCACCTACGACGTGATCGTGCTCAGCGGCTCGGTCTACCAAGTGCCTGCTGCGCTGTTCGACAAGCTCAACGAAGGCGGCCGCCTGATCGCCTTTGTTGGCGAACTGCCGGTGATGCGCACCACGCTGTACACGCGCGCCAACGGCAAGATCGAAGTGAGCCAGCCCTGGGACATTGTGGTGGCCCGCCTCAAAGGCTTCCCCGAGGCACCGCGCTTCAAGTTCTGATCTCTGCCGCCAGTCCGTGCAGCCGCCGCGCTGCACGGCAGAAAGTGACTTATGCAACAAATCCGCCCCGCGCAACTGCAAGATTGGCTGAGCCGCCACGCAGACGCCCAGCCCCTGGTGCTGGATGTGCGCGAACCCTGGGAAGTGCAAACCGCCTCGGTGCAGCCCGCCGGCTTTGAGCTGCTCAACATCCCCATGCAGCAAATCCCGGCCGCACTCAACCAGCTCGAAGAAGACCGCCCCATTGCCTGCCTCTGCCACCATGGCATGCGCAGCCTGCAAGTGGCGCATTTTCTGGAGCAAAACGGATTTACCGAAATTGCCAACGTCACCGGTGGTATCGACCTGTGGAGCGCCGAGCGCGACCCGAGCGTACCCCGCTACTAACTACCAACAAAAACAAAGCTGCTGGTGCCAGACTGGTAGGCGCCCGCAGCAAAAAACCAGCACACCATGCGCACTGCCTCTGACCTGTTCCGCCCTGTTTGGTTCGGTTCCTGCTTGGCAGGCGCCCTGTTGGTATTGGCCAGCGGCGCAGCACACAGCCAGAACCTCTCGCAAATGGCCGAACAGGCCAGCGGCTACGACGCCGCCTGGCTGGCCGCCCGCGCCAATGTGGATGCCGCCATCAGCCGCGGCGAACAAGCCCGTGCCGGCCTGCTGCCGCAAGTGGGCCTGCAGGCGCAATCGCAGTACGGCCGCACCGAAATCAGCAAGCCCGACATGGCCATCACCGGCCCCAACCACCAGTTGGGCCTGACAGCCAGCCAGCCCCTGTACCGGCCCGCCAACCGCATCAGCTTTGAACAAGGCCAATTGGGCGGCAACATCGCCCGCCTGCAGCTGGATGCAGCCAGCCAAGACCTGCTGGTGCGCGTGGCGCAAGCCTATTTCGACGTACTGGCCGCACAAGACACCATGCGCTTTGTACAGGCGCAAAAAGCGGCCGTGCAAGAGCAATTGGCTGCCGCCAAACGCAATTTTGATGTGGGCAGCGCCACCATCACCGATTCCCGCGAGGCCGAAGCCCGCTTTGACCTGGTGCGCGCCCAGGAAATTGCCGCCGCCAACGACCTGACGGTGAAAAAACTGGCGCTGGACAACGTAGTAGGCACGCCCGGCAACCAGCCCTGGCCGCTGAAGCAGCCCGTGCAACTGCCCGCCTTGCAGCCCAACCAGGTAACACCCTGGGTAGACCAGGCGCAAAGCGAGCAAGCGCAAATCCGCATTGCGCAATTGGCAGTAGACAATGCTCGCCTGGACACGAAAAAAGCCGAAACCGGCCACCTGCCTACCGTCGATCTGCAAGCCAGCGTAGGCAAACAGTTCTACCCCAAAGGCAGCGCGTCCATGCCCAACAATGGCTACAACGCCACCCAAGGCACGGTGGGCGTGGTGCTGAATGTGCCCTTGTTTGCCGGCTTCTCGGTGCAAAACCGTGTCAAGGAAACCCTGGCACTGGAAACCAAGGCCGAGGCAGACCTGGACAACGCCCGCCGCACCGTGGCGCAAACCGTGCGCAGCGCCTTCTTTGGCGTGCAATCGACCGCCAGCCAAGTGCAAGCCCTGGAAGCCGCCGAAGCCAGCAGCCAGCTGGCCCTGGATGCCAACCGCACCGGCTACGAGGTCGGCGTGCGCATCAACATCGACGTGCTCAACGCCCAAAGCCAGCTCTTCCAAACCAAGCGCGACCTGGCCCAGGCCCGCTACAACACCCTGCTCGGCCAGCTCAAACTCAAACAATCCGCCGGCTCGCTGACTTTGGACGATATTCGCGCCCTGGATCGCATGCTGGGTGCGCCGGAAGCTGGGGCGGCTGCTGATGGTTCTGGCAGCGCAGCAGCTTCTGCGCCTGCTGCCAACAAGCCTTGAGGCATTGGCGGCACCGCTGTGCCATGGCTAGTTGACATACCGACGGCCCTAAACCAGCCCGCTACGACAAACGGTGGGTTTGCTCTCCTCTGGGCTGAGCTGTGGCGGGCAACCGATGACTGGATGCCTTGCTCTTGCCAACCAGCACAACGCACCGAAGCTTGCTCGCCGCTGGTAGCGTATTGCACCGTCCGACTCATAACCCACCCTAAATAGCACCGTCGCACGGCTTAGGCCTAGCACGCAACTGCGGTGCGGCTAGGGATACGTAGGTTACTGCTCCGGCACCCGGTTTTGGCGGGTTCCGAATATCTCAAAACGCCCTCCAAAATCAGCACAGTGGTATTGGTCTTTTGGCACGGCTTCTACAAAGCTATAGCTCCATTTGACAGCCACCGGACCAAGCTCCTGGGCGAGCCCATGAAACCGTTTCGATAAATTGATCTCTCGAATCAGCTTCTCATTCGATTTCAATAAAATATTTTCCAATCGGTGTCCTGAGCCGAAAACAGGTTGAATGGCTTGCTTGCTATTTTTATACTCGGCAGAAAAATTAACACCAAAGCCAAACATCGACCAAGGCAGGAAATCATAAGGAATTACCACATCCCGCGTCGACACATTCTTGATAGAAACAGCAACCAGATCAGCACCGCTGGAATGAACGTGGACTTCAACAGGACACCCGCTTGCAAATGCCAATTTACCAGCAAGCATGAGGGCGACAGCAAGAGTTAGCATCCTCATAATCGAGCCCCACTTTAATACAAGGATTTTATCAACACTGGTGGCACCAGTCAGCGTTCACAAAAAACCAATTCGCTGCTATCAATAGCACAGCAGCAGCAACCCAGCAACAGTAAAAATCCATCCAAAATAGCCTTGAACAACAAGTGCCTGATGGCCTAAAAGCGGAAACATTGCATCAATGGCCGATAATATTTCTTTCTTGAACCAGAGAAGGTACAGGCAATAAGAAAACATACCATCCATAAGAACTAACAAGATTAAATCTGCATAGAGCTTTCTGCACGTATTGGCATCATACAAAACCCAAAGAAGCAACACCATCTTGAAGATCAAGAAGAGATTAAAGGCAATGTACTTTGCGCGCATTTCTCAGATGAAAACTGTTATACATATGTAGACCTGAATCACATACACTGCATAACAAAAATATTTTAAATTATACGCCCATTATTTCAGTGAGACGAACACCAAATACAGTAAAACGAATAGAAAAGCAGATGAAAAACAAACAACAAAGATAAATAAATTTAACTCATACTTTTTTGACTCGCTTAAGTCTATTCGATACTTTTCCAGAAAATAGCCCAAGATTAACCTGTGAAAAACCCCGAGAACACCAAACAAAACCGGGCCTACAGGAATGATCAGATCAACTGGTGACAGCACTGCTTGAATGCCGAAAAACAGCAATGATATAAAAAATGCAGAGAAATATATTTTCTTAAGCACAGCAGTTATTGCAATCATTCATCAATCATAAATTATTCACATGCAATTTTAAAAAATATATTTACTTCAACAGCCAATATTAGAGCCGCTCCGGTGACACTGACCAGCACCTAAAACCCATTATTTCTCACTGCATATTTGAGTTGTTTAGCACTTTCTGCAGGCTAAGCTTACTGTTGCGAGCGCTCCATATGTCAACAGTCACACCAGGCTGCACTGGCGTATTTTTGAATCTAAACATCACTTTCCGCTTGTGCGGCAACGAAAACCCCAAAGGCCTTTCACCGTTCACACGAAAAAAACCAATGGGCCAGCATGCATACTCATTTCCATACCTTGGCCACGTCAAATCACTCAATTTTACTTCTCTCTCTTCAAGTTTTCCGTTTGTATTCATGGAGATTTGAATGCTTCCATTCAGTGGATTGCTGCAATTGTATTTTTTAACCACAAATAGCAATTCACTCCTGCCCTCATTAATCATTATTTCAGTTGAAATGTCATTTTTTAAACCCGTATTTATGCTTGCGATTTTTCTAGAAAAATGGTCATCCGAGATAAGCAATGCACAGCCACCAACAACTAAGATCAGGAGCAATGCCACGAGCGATTTCTTCATCTACTAATGCTTTTTAGATAAAAATCATATCCCACAAAAATTCACGGAATAATTAGCTTTGATTATAGGTTTGACAACTTAAAGCAGGTGTTATTAAACACTCATCGCCACCAGAATGCAATGAGAATTTTATTTTGTATGCAACACTTCTATTCAATCTAACACTATCCACATTATCCCATTTGATATTAAAATACAATGTGCCATGGTCATATATAGGATTGATACTAATAATACCTTGATCTTCAAATACCATCTTTCCGGCAGCGTCAGTCATATCATAGATGCTTGCTGCTATTTTTATATTTTTACAGTTTTGAGGATCTTTTGGCATGGCTCCAAAGTAGTACTTCCCAGAGGGAAGCCCCGATATGTTTAAAGTAGTCGAAGTCTGGGTTGATATTTCATCGAAAAAGTATGCGGCTGAATGGCCATATATAACCCACCCCAGATAGCGCCATCCATTTCTGTTACCGTCCTGAATATTGGGATACTTCAGTGTGGGAGCGCATGCGGAAATAAGGAATATCATTAGTAAAAAGCATCTTCTCATCACAACACCCAAACTGTTAAATTTCACTAAACAAACCGAAGAGCTACAAAGACAAATACGATTGTCAACACATATACCGAATACGCCAAAAAATATAGTGATCTGACTTCGGAGGGAATCAGGTCTGGATAGTTTATTTTTTGCTTGTATAAAAAATAGATAAATGACAGGGAAATCATTGGCGTGTTTTTAAAGAGCCAAGTTTTCTTGACATTTATTTTATTTCCATTAGAGCCCATCCTTTTCTCAATAAATCCAAAGCAGAAACTCAAAATGCAAAATGCCGGCAACCCATTCAGAATACAAATCCACGCCATTGATGAAATTTTGTCTTCATAAAATAAAAACCCACAAACCACTAATGAAAACAAGCACCAACAAATAAAAATCCACTTTAATTTTGCATAGACATTCATATTCATTCACAAATAAAATAAAATTATCTCCACAACCTAATCTGAGATCAAATGCTACTTGTTTATCTTGGCTTTTATGTGCATATACAAGTGCATGGAGCCGACTATTGCAAGAAAATCCCAAAATACAAAGCCTGCCGGCCAAGCAAGGTGTCCCAGCCCATCGCCGGTGTCCACACCAGTAAAAATTGGAATATACAAGCCAATCAGCAATACAGTGATCATTACAGCCTTGAATTTAGTCGTTGTACAAAATTCAGATATGTAGAATGAACACAACAGCATGATTACCGTTTTGTATAAAACAAGCCAACCGGCGAAGAATAGCAATCTGTCAGGAAAGAATATATTTGTATTGAATATCAATACCGCCATAAGGTTCAGAAACACGAATAGCACCAGAAAGCCGAGAAATACAAAGAAATTTCTCATTCGCCACTGATCCGGTTGATGCGCTGCTCGCCTGCAACAGCTACCACACTGAAGCCGAGCTCGGTGGTTGGGACGAAGAGACCGATGCCGGAGTTGGATTGGGCCAGGCTGAACGTTGTGGTGGCGGCCATTGCGGTCAAGAGCGAGCAGACGCGCAGCCATTGGCGCAGTGGCTGGTGCCTGGTTTTGTTTTGCTTATAGCTGTCTGGCATGGATGTCCCCTTGGGCACCGCCCACAGCGGGCAAGTGCCAACGAGCCAGTTTGCCTATCGCACTGAATCAGCTATTGACAAAAGCTAACGAAATAGGTTTTGTGAAGTTGCCTGGCCAGGCATGAACCGAGACGTCATGGTATGGCGCCAAAACCCGGAGAAAATCTGCCGAATTGAGTGCTCTATGCAGGCCAACGCGGAAATGCAAAAAGGCCTGATGCGAACATCAGGCCTTTTGATATTGGTGGGTGATACATGGATCGAACATGTGACCCCTGCCGTGTGAAGGCAGTGCTCTACCGCTGAGCTAATCACCCGAGAAAGCCGCCTTTGCAGGCTGCTTTCCAGAAAAACTGGTGGGTGATACATGGATCGAACATGTGACCCCTGCCGTGTGAAGGCAGTGCTCTACCGCTGAGCTAATCACCCAAGAAAGCGGCCTTTGCAGGCTACTCTCTGGAAAAACTGGTGGGTGATACATGGATCGAACATGTGACCCCTGCCGTGTGAAGGCAGTGCTCTACCGCTGAGCTAATCACCCAAGAAAGCGGCCTTTGCAGGCTACTCTCTGGAAAAACTGGTGGGTGATACATGGATCGAACATGTGACCCCTGCCGTGTGAAGGCAGTGCTCTACCGCTGAGCTAATCACCCCGTTTGACGTCCCCGTCAAGCCCTCTATTATGACAGCTAATTATTGCCACTTGGCAATTTCAGGCTGTTTTTCGCCAAATTGTTTTGTCGCCGCTGGATTTGTCGATCTGGGCCAGCACGGCTTCGTGCGCAGCCAGCTCGGCTTCGGAGGGCTCGATGACGGGCAGGCTGAATTGGCTCAGGTCTTGGCGCTTGACGACGACGCCCGCTTTGGCGGCATTGCTGCTGGTGGGCGCATCGACAGACAGCAGTTGCTCCTGGCCACGCGTCATGTTGATGTAGACGTCGGCCAGCAGCTCCGCGTCGAGCAAAGCGCCGTGCAGCTCGCGGCCGGAGTTGTCTACTTCCAGGCGGTCGCACAAGGCGTCCAGCGAGTTGCGCTTGCCGGGAAACAGCTCTTTGGCCATGACCAGGCTGTCGATCACGCCGCTGACCATGGTGCTGAGCTTGGGCAGCCCCAGGCGCTCAAACTCCATGTTCAAAAAGCCCATGTCAAACGGCGCGTTGTGGATGATCAGCTCGGCGCCTTGCAGGTATTCGCGCACCTGCTCAGCCACTTCGTGAAAACGCGGTTTGTCGGCCAGGAAGGCGGTGGTGATGCCGTGTACGCGCAGCGCGTCTTCGTGGCTTTCGCGGTCCGGGTTGAAGTACAGGTGCAGGTTGTTGCCTGTGAGTTTGCGGTCGAGCAGTTCCACACAACCCAATTCAATTACGCGGTCCCCTTCCGCAGCCGACAGGCCGGTGGTTTCCGTGTCCAGAACGATTTGGCGTGACATCCCTATTCCTCTCAGTTAGATCACTTTTATACCCGATAACGGTAATGCAAAGCTTGGCGCCCTACGCGGCGCATGGCCGCAAACAGCGCCTGGCACAGCAAGGCCTTGCAACAAGCATTGCGTCTCTATCGGCACCCAAAAACAAAACTCTCTGAGCTCGCACTCCAGAGAGTTTCGTCACCAGGTTCACTCTACCAAGTCAAAGCCAAGGCTTAGTGGCCTTCTTTGGCGTGGTTGATGGAGTATTTGGGGATTTCCACCGTCAGGTCTTCGCGGGCCACGATGGCCTGGCAGGACAGGCGCGATTGCGGCTCCAGCCCCCAGGCTTTGTCGAGCAGATCGTCTTCTTCTTCCTCGGACGGCTCCATCGAGTCAAAGCCCTGTCGCACGATGACGTGGCAGGTGGTGCAGGCGCGGCTCATTTCGCAGGCGTGCTCAATATTGACACCGTTTTCCAGCATGGCTTCGCAGATCGAGGTACCGGTGGGCGCATTGATTTCCGCACCATTGGGGCAGTAGTCGGGGTGCGGGAGGATTTTGATGGTGGGCATTGCTTAATTCTCTTGGGGTGTCAATTGTCCATGGCCTTCAGCGCAGCAAGCTGACATGGGCGTCAATACAGCCTGTTTGCGGGCAGCCGGCAAGGGCCGCCCCGCAGCCAAGGCTGCGTCCCCCGTGGGGGAAGGCGCGAAGCGGCTCAGGGGGCATGTCAGATCGCTTGCACGTTCTTGCCAGCCAGGGCTTGGCGGATGCCGCGGTTCATGCGCTCGGCGGCAAAGGCTTCGGTGCCTTTGGCCAGGGCTTCGCTGGCAGATTCAATGGCTGCAGCACTGTCGCCAGTCAAAGTGGCACGCAAGGCGTTCATCAAGGCGTCGATGTGTTCGCGCTCGTCGGCTGCGAGCACGTCGCCATCAGCCTCCAACGCGCTTTGCGTGGCGATCAGCAGGCGGTCGCCATCGACACGCGCTTCCACCAGCGCACGCGCTTGCATGTCGGCCTGCGCGGTGCTGAAGCTGTCTTGCAGCATGCGGGCGATCTGGTCGTCCGAGATGCCGTAGGAAGGCTTGACGTCGATTTGCGCTTGCACGCCGCTCAGCTGCTCTTGCGCGCTGACGGACAGCAGGCCATCGGCGTCAATGGTGAAGGTGACGCGGATGCGTGCCGCACCGGCGGCCATGGGCGGAATGCCGCGCAGCTCAAAGCGCGCCAGGCTGCGGCAGTCGGCCACCAGATCGCGCTCGCCCTGAACCACATGGATGGCCAAGGCAGTCTGGCCGTCTTTGTAGGTGGTGAAGTCTTGCGCGCGGGCCGTTGGAATGGTCTCGTTGCGGCTGACGATGCGCTCGACCAGGCCGCCCATGGTTTCGATACCCAGCGACAGCGGAATCACGTCGAGCAGCAGCAGATCGCCGTTGTTGTCGTTGCCCGCCAATTGGTTGGCCTGGATGGAGGCGCCCAGCGCCACCACTTCGTCGGGGTTCAGATTGGTCAGCGGCTCGGTGCCGAAGAAGGCGCCTACGGCTTGGCGCACTTGCGGCATGCGGGTGGAGCCGCCCACCATGACAACGCCCTGTACGTCTGCCTTGTCCAATTGCGCATCGCGCAAAGCGCGGCGAACGGCAGACAGCGTGCGGGCGGTGAGCTGCTCGGTAGCAGCATCAAAATCTGCACGGCTCAGCTCGAATTCGATCTGGCCGCTTGCCAGCGCTGCGCTGAAGCGCACGCTTGGCGCATCCGTCAACCCTTCTTTGGCAGCCTTGGCAGCCAGGCGCAGCACGGCTTTGTCTTGCGCGCTGTTGGCGGTGCTGCCGGTTTTGGCCAAGGCCCATTGGGCCAGCGCTGCATCGTAGTCGTCACCACCCAGCGCCGAATCACCACCAGTGGCGATGACTTCGAACACGCCTTGGGTAAGGCGCAGGATTGAGATGTCAAAAGTGCCGCCGCCCAGGTCGTACACCGCGTATACGCCTTCGGCAGCGTTGTCCAGGCCGTAAGCAATGGCCGCAGCCGTTGGCTCGTTGATCAAGCGCAGGAGCTTGATGCCGGCCAGTTGCGCAGCGTCTTTGGTGGCTTGGCGTTGCGCATCGTCAAAATACGCGGGCACGGTGATGACGGCGCCATACAGATCGTTGTCGAAGGTGTCTTCGGCACGGTAGCGCAGCGTGGCCAAAATTTCGGCGCTGATCTCGACCGGCGATTTGCTGCCGGCTACGGTTTCGATGGCCACCATGCCGGCACCTTCGGGCTGCACCAGCTGGTAAGGCAGTTGCTCGGGGTGTTGCACGTCGGTCAAGGTGCGCCCCATCAGGCGCTTGGCCGATGCGATGGTGTTGGCGGCATCCAAGCCAGGCGTGCTGAGTGCGGCGTAACCAATGTCGCGCTTGCCGTTGGCGTGGTAGTGAATGACCGAGGGCAGCAGTACGCGGCCGTCGTCGTCGGGCAGGCATTCGGCCACGCCGTTGCGCACGGCGGCGACCAGCGAGTGGGTGGTGCCCAGATCAATACCTACCGCGATGCGACGCTGGTGCGGATCGGGGGATTGACCGGGTTCGGAGATTTGGAGCAATGCCATGGATGCTGATTCTTCTGGAGTTTGTCTCGCTGGCCGGGCCGCAGTCCGGCAAGGGTGCAGCGCGGGCGTTGCAGCAGGCGCAAGTTGGCGCGGCCGCAGCCACGCTCGCCTGCCAACGGCGGGTTCAGGCGCTATTGTCCCAGTTGCTCGCGGCGGCGATCGATGTCGGCGCTAAATCGCGCAACAAACATGAGGGCTCTCACCTGCTGCGCGGCTTCGCTGTAGTTGTGCTCGGCGTCGAGCAGTTGCTGGCAGCGGGCCAGCATGCTGCGGCGCGCGGCTTGCACTTCGTCGTCCAGGGCATCTACCGCGGCGGGCGCCTGCGCGTCTTCCAAGGCTTCGCGCCATTCCATTTGCTGCATCAGAAAGGCGGCCGGCATGGCGGTGTTGTCTTCGGCGCGGATGGGCGCACCATGCAGCTCGCACAGGTAGGCAGCGCGTTTGAGCGGATCTTTGAGGCGCTGGTAAGCCTCGTTGATGCGCACCGACCACTGCATGGCCACGCGCTGAGCCGCCGCGCCTTGCGAGGCAAAGCGGTCAGGGTGCGCTTCTTTTTGCAGCGCTTTCCAGCGCTCGGCCAGTGGCGCCGCCTCTTGGGCAAACTGCTCGGGCACGCCGAACAGCTCGAAATCATTGGATTGCAGGTTCATCAGTAAAAAACCGCCTGGCGTTTGCGAAGGCGGTTTGTGTAGCTTGGAAACAGGTGCCAACCAGGCGTTGCCGCCTGGCCGGTACCCCAAACAATAGCCAGAGGATCAAACGCGAAAGCTTTCGCCGCAGCCGCAACGGTCACGCTCGTTGGGGTTGTGGAACTTGAAGCCTTCGTTCAGGCCTTCGCGCACAAAGTCCAGCTCGGTTCCGTCGATGTAGGCCATGCTCTTGGGGTCGACCAGCACCTTGACGCCGCGCTCTTCGAACACCACGTCTTCAGGCGCCGCCTCGTCCACGTACTCGAGCTTGTAGGCCAGGCCCGAGCAGCCCGTGGTTTTGACGCCCAGGCGCACGCCCACGCCCTTGCCGCGGCGCGTCAAGTAACGGCTGATGTGGCGTGCAGCCGATTCAGATAGCGTGACAGCCATGGGTGCTTAAGCCTCCACCTTGGCGGCGTGCTTGGCTTTGTAGTCGTTGACGGCGGCCTTGATCGCGTCTTCGGCCAGGATCGAGCAGTGGATCTTGACGGGGGGCAGCGCCAGTTCTTCAGCGATCTGGGCGTTTTTCAGCGCAGCCGCTTCGTCCAGCGTTTTGCCCTTGACCCATTCGGTCACCAGCGACGACGAGGCAATCGCCGAGCCGCAGCCGTAGGTTTTGAAGCGCGCGTCTTCGATCACGCCGGTGTCGGCATTCACCTTGATCTGCAGCTTCATCACGTCGCCGCAGGCAGGCGCGCCGACCATGCCGGTGCCGACCGATTCGTCACCCTTGTCGAAGGAACCCACGTTGCGAGGGTTTTCGTAATGATCGATCACTTTGTCAGAATATGCCATTTTGGAACCTCTTCAAACTTGCTGGATGCGCCGGTTTAGTGGGCGGCCCACTGGATGGTGCTCAGATCGACACCATCCTTGTACATTTCCCACAGGGGGCTCAATTCGCGCAGCTTGGCCACGTTTTCGCGGATGGATTGCACGGCGTAGTCGATGTCGGCTTCGGTGGTGAAGCGGCCGAAGGTCATGCGCAGGCTGCTATGGGCCAGCTCGTCGCTGCGGCCCAGGGCGCGCAGCACGTAGCTGGGCTCCAGGCTGGCCGAGGTGCAAGCCGAGCCGGACGATACGGCCAGACCCTTGATGCCCATGATCAGCGATTCACCTTCCACATAGTTGAAGCTGATGTTCAGGTTGTGCGGCACGCGGTGTTCCAGATCACCGTTGATGAAGACCTGTTCGATGTCCTTGAGGCCATCGATCATGCGTTGCTGCAAAGCCTTGGCGTGTGCGTAGTCCTTGGCCATTTCTTCTTTGGCCAGGTGGTAAGCCTCGCCCATGCCAACGATCTGGTGCGTAGCGAGTGTGCCCGAACGCATGCCGCGCTCGTGGCCGCCGCCGTGCATTTGTGCTTCGATGCGCACGCGGGGCTTGCGGCGCACGTACAGCGCGCCAATGCCCTTGGGGCCGTAGGTTTTGTGCGAGGCCAGGCTCATCAGATCAATCTTGAGCTTGGTCACATCGATCTCGACCTTGCCGGTAGCTTGCGCTGCGTCGACGTGGAAGATGATGCCTTTTTCACGACACAGGTTGCCAATGGTTTCGATGTCCTGGATGACGCCGGTTTCGTTGTTCACGAACATGACGCTGACCAGAATGGTGTCGGGGCGGATGGCCGCCTTGAACACGTCCAGATCCAGCAGACCGTTTTCCTGCACGTCCAGATAGGTGACTTCAAAGCCCTGGCGCTCCATCTCACGCATGGTGTCGAGCACGGCCTTGTGCTCGGTTTTGACCGTGATCAGGTGCTTGCCCTTGCCTTTGTAGAACTGGGCCGCGCCCTTGATGGCCAGGTTGTCCGACTCGGTGGCGCCGCTGGTCCAGATGATTTCACGTGGGTCGGCGTGGATCAGGTCAGCCACTTGCTTGCGGGCCTTTTCCACCGCTTCTTCCGCCGTCCAGCCCCAGGCGTGGCTGCGCGAAGCCGGGTTGCCGAAATTCTCGGACAACCAGGGAATCATGGCTGCGACCACACGGGGGTCCACCGGCGTGGTGGCGCCGTAGTCAAGGTAAATCGGAAAGTGGGGGGTCATGTCCATATCTGGCTTCTCTGGCGCGTGCTGTCGGGCACTCGCAAAATCTCAAAACACAAGCTGTCTACTCATGCGGCCGCGCCGTACAGACGCAACCACCCTGCCCGGCCGCCCAAGCGCACCAGGCGGCGGCGCCAAGCGCCGCGCTATACCTTAGGATTTGGCAAACGCGTTGCCCAGCGCGAACACCGAGTTCGGTGCCGTCACGCGGATGGGCTTGACCACCGGCGTGGTCGAGATGGCGCGGCGCACCACGGGTTTGTCTTCAATCTGGATGCCCTTGGCCAGTTGCTCGTCCACCAGCTTTTGCAGGGTGACGGAGTCGAGGAACTCGACCATGCGTTGGTTCAGCGATGCCCACAGCTCGTGCGTCATGCAACGGCCGGCTTCGCCCATGCAGTTTTCCTTGCCACCGCACTGGGTGGCATCGATGGGCTCGTCCACCGACACGATGATGTCTGCCACGGTGATTTCAGCAGCCTTGCGAGCCAGGGTGTAGCCGCCGCCGGGGCCACGGGTGGATTCCACCAGTTCGTGGCGACGCAGCTTGCCAAACAGCTGTTCCAGATACGACAGCGAGATTTGCTGGCGCTGGCTGATGGCAGCCAAAGTGACAGGGCCGTTGTTCTGGCGCAAAGCCAGGTCAATCATTGCCGTGACAGCAAAACGGCCTTTGGTGGTGAGACGCATAATCGTTCCTTAAGAGGTCAGGCTTGATAACCATAGAGACAGACAGTGCGAGCAAGCCACCCGCACCGTTATCGTCTTAGCCCGTCGCTCCACCCTGCTGGCAGGGTAGGTCCCATTCATCGATAGGCTTTCTTCTTGTTGTTGAGTAATTTGTGTCAGTATAGCACAAAGCCCCCTGACGGCGCTCGGGTAAGCAAAGATTACTGACACAACCAGTTCTTTCTAGAGGCTCCGGGTATTCCCTGCCTCTGGAGCAGCCCCTCCAAATGCCCTTGATTTGAGCAAGGTCAATTGATCGCGTGCCTGTGCCGCAGCCTCGAATTCCAGGTTGCGGGCAGCTTCCAGCATTTCCTTCTCCAGCCGCTTGATCTCCTTGGCGATATCGCGCTCGGACATCTCCTCGACCTGCGCCTTGTTGAGCGCTGCTTGCTCGGCGCGCTCGAACTCCTCGCTGGCCTTGGTGCTGTAGACCCCGTCGATCAAGTCGCGCACTTGCTTGACGATGCTCTTGGGCACAATGCCATGCTCTTGGTTGAAGGCCAGTTGCTTGGCGCGGCGCCGCGTGGTCTCGTCCATGGCTCGGCGCATCGAATCGGTGATCTTGTCGGCGTACAGAATGGCTTTACCGTGCAGGTTTCGGGCTGCTCGGCCGATTGTCTGGATCAAACTGCGTTCCGCGCGTAGGAAACCTTCCTTATCTGCATCCAGAATGGCGACCAAAGAGACCTCAGGAATATCCAGGCCTTCACGCAGCAGGTTGATACCTACCAGCACATCAAAGCTGCCCAGACGCAGGTCGCGGATGATCTCGACGCGCTCGACCGTGTCCACATCCGAGTGCAGGTAACGCACCTTGACGCCGTTGTCGGTGAGGTACTCCGTCAGCTGCTCGGCCATGCGCTTGGTCAAGGTGGTGATCAGCACGCGCTCGTTGACCTTGACACGGGCATGGATCTCTTGCAGCACGTCGTCCACCTGGTGCGTGGCTGGGCGCACCTCCACCTCGGGGTCGACCAGGCCGGTGGGGCGCACCACCTGCTCGACCACCTTGCCGGCATGGGTCTTTTCGTACTCGGCCGGGGTGGCCGAAACAAACACCACCTGGCGCATGCGCTGCTCGAACTCGGCAAACTTGAGCGGCCGGTTGTCAAGCGCGCTCGGCAGGCGAAAACCGTATTCCACCAGCGTGGTCTTGCGCGCCTTGTCACCGTTGTACATGGCGTTGAGCTGGCCGATCATCTGATGGCTTTCGTCCAGAAACATCAGCGCGTCTTTGGGCATGTAATCGGTCATGGTGGGCGGCGGATCGCCCGGTTTGGCGCCGGAGAGGTGGCGCGAGTAGTTCTCGATGCCTTTACAGTGCCCTACTTCGCTGAGCATTTCCAGGTCAAACCGGGTGCGCTGCTCCAAGCGCTGCGCTTCCACCAGTTTGCCCTCGGCCACCAGTTGCTTGAGGCGCCAGGCCAGCTCTTCCTTGATGGTTTCCACAGCAGCCAGCACTTGGTCGCGCGGCGTCACATAGTGGCTACTGGGGTAAATGGTGAAGCGCGGCACCTTTTGGCGCACGCGGCCGGTGAGCGGGTCGAAGAGCTGAATGCTCTCAATCTCGTCATCAAACAGCTCGATGCGCACCGCCAGCTCGCTGTGCTCGGACGGGAAAACGTCGATGGTGTCGCCGCGCACCCGGAAGCTGCCGCGCGAGAAATCCATGTCGTTGCGCTTGTACTGCATGCGCACCAGTTGTGCGATCGCGTCGCGCTGGCTGATCTCGTCGCCCACGCGCACGATAAAACGCATCTTGGTGTACGACTCGGGCGAGCCGATACCGTAGATGGCCGAGACCGTGGCCACCACAATCGTGTCGCGGCGCTCCAGCACGCTCTTGGTGGCAGACAAGCGCATTTGCTCAATGTGCTCGTTGATGGCGCTGTCTTTTTCGATGAACAGATCGCGCTGCGGCACATAGGCTTCGGGCTGGTAGTAGTCGTAGTAGCTGACGAAGTATTCGACCGCGTTCTTCGGGAAAAACTCGCGGAACTCGCTGTACAGCTGGGCGGCCAGGGTTTTGTTGGGCGCAAACACGATGGCCGGTCGCCCGGTGCGCGCAATCACATTGGCCATGGTGAAGGTTTTGCCCGAGCCGGTCACACCCAACAAGGTCTGAAAAGCCTCACCGTCATCAATGCCTTCCACCAGCGCATCAATCGCGGCCGGCTGGTCGCCAGCGGGCGGGTATGGCTGGAACAGCTCAAAGGGCGAGCCGGGGTATTGGACAAATTGGCCCTCGCGAGGTGCCTCGGTAGTGACTTCGTGCATAGGTCGGGTATGCCACGCGCGGGCGGGCATCGCTAGAATACGGGGGTTAACCCCGAAGCGTACTGTAAATTGAACCAACGAGGTTCTGCAGCTTGGGGCGTTACGCCAGATTTCTACCTACCAAGGACTACACATGTCTCTTTTTTCTTCCGTCGAAATGGCCCCCCGCGACCCGATCCTGGGTCTGAACGAGCAATATGCAGCCGACACCAACCCCAGCAAAGTGAACCTGGGCGTGGGTGTGTATTTCGACGACAACGGCAAGCTGCCGCTGCTGCAATGCGTGCAAGCCGCTGAAAAAGCCATGATGGACAAGCCCACGCCGCGCGGCTACCTGCCGATCGACGGTATCGCCGCCTACGACAGCGCCGTCAAGGGCCTGGTGTTTGGTGCCGAGTCTGACGTGGTCAAGTCCGGCCGCGTGGCTACCGTGCAAGCCGTGGGCGGCACCGGCGGCCTGAAGATCGGTGCCGACTTCCTGCACCGCCTCAACCCCAATGCCAAGGTGCTGATCTCCGACCCGAGCTGGGAAAACCACCGCGCCATCTTCCAGAACGCTGGTTTTGAAGTGGGCAGCTACCGCTACTACGACGCGGCCAACCGCGCCATCAACTTCGAAGGCATGATCGCCGACCTGAACGCTGCCGCTCCTGGCACCGTGGTCGTGCTGCACGCTTGCTGCCACAACCCCACCGGCTACGACATCGACGCCGCCCAGTGGGACAAGGTGATCGAAGTGGTCAAGGCCAAGAACCTGGTGGCTTTCCTCGACATGGCCTACCAAGGTTTTGGTCACGGCATCGCCGAAGACGGCGCCGTGATCAGCAAGTTTGTCGCCGCCGGCCTGAACATTTTCGTCTCTACCTCGTTCTCCAAGAGCTTCTCGCTCTACGGTGAACGCGTGGGCGCACTGTCTGTGGTGGCCACCGACAAGGACGAAGCCGCTCGCGTGCTGAGCCAGCTGAAGATCGTCATCCGCACCAACTACTCCAACCCACCTACCCACGGTGGCGCTGTGGTGGCAGCCGTGCTGAACAACCCCGAGCTGCGCGCTCTGTGGGAAAAGGAACTGGGCGAAATGCGCGTGCGTATCAAGGCCATGCGCCAAAAGCTGGTGGACGGCCTGAAGGCTGCCGGCGTCAAGCAAGACATGAGCTTCATCACCACCCAGATCGGCATGTTCTCGTACTCCGGCCTGTCGAAAGAGCAAATGGTGCGCCTGCGTTCCGAGTTCGGCGTGTACGGCACCGACACCGGCCGCATGTGCGTGGCTGCGCTCAACAGCAAGAACATCGACCACGTCTGCGCCTCGATCGCCAAGGTCGTGGCCTGATAGCTGGGGCTGCATGGCAGCCTGCGCCGGGCGCAGCGCTGCCAAGCAACCCGGTCACCAATCCTTCCAATAGCTCCTTCGGGAGCTATTTTTCATGGCGATTGCATGTCAGTTACATGTCCATGGAATGACCGTCGAGTGACGGATTACCGCCTTGTCATCCACCAACCAACGCATTAGTACCGATTGAGAAAAATTTGAAATCTCGTCCTACAAAACGCGCTACATTCCATCGCTACGCTTGGGTCTGACTTGCCAGCCAGAACGGCGCAATTTATTCAACTACGAGGGAAAACCCATGGGAATCATTGGAACCATCTTTGTCGGCCTGATCGTTGGCCTGCTGGCGCGCGCGCTCAAGCCCGGAGATGACAAGCTCGGCTGGATCATGACCATCCTGTTAGGTATTGCCGGCTCGCTGCTGGCTACCTATGCCGGCACCAACATGGGCTGGTACCGCGAAGGCGAAGCGGCCGGCTGGATTGCTTCCATCGTCGGCGCCATCATCCTGCTGGTGATCTACGGCCTGCTGCGCAAAAAATCCTGATCTAGCGCTGACACGCCGGGCCACCGCAGCACTTTGCGTGCACGGTGGCCTTGGTTTTTTTGGCCGCTTCCCGCACTGACGACATCCTATGAAACTCAGCCGCAAACCCCGCCCGCCCAGCGCATTGCAATTGGCTCAAGACACCGGCAACCCGGCCTTGGTCGAAGCCGTTGAAGCCTCCAGCAAGCTGCTGCACCGCAAAGCACTGATGGCCGCCATGGCCAGCGCCGTGCCCGTGCCGGGGTTGGACATGGCGGTGGATGCAGCCCTGCTCTCGCGCCTGATCCCGCAGATCAGCAGCAACTTTGGCCTGAGCGACGAGCAAATCGCCAAACTCTCGCCCGCCAAGCGCGACAAGGTGCAAAACACCGTCAACATGCTCGGCGGCGTGCTGATCGGCAAACTCATCACCAAAGATGTGATTCTGCGCGCCGCCAAAGCCATTGGCGTGCGCCTGACAGCCCAACAAGCCAGCAAATATGTGCCCTTGGCCGGCCAAGCCGTAGCTGCGGCGCTGGGCTATGCGACACTACGCTATCTGGGCGAGCAACATCTGCGCGACTGCGTGCGAGTAGCGCACGAAGCCGGTCTGGCGTTGCCCGCGCCGGCAGCCGAAAACCCCTCGCTTTCTTAACCCATTCTATTTTTGCCGCCAGCGCTGGCCCGCCCAGCGCTGACCGCGACTCCAAGCCTATGCTCTTAGATTTTGAAGAATCCCAACTGGTTCTGGTCGACTACCAGGACAAGCTCATGCCCGCCATTTTTGAAGGCCAGCAAGCATTGAAGAACGCCACCACGCTGGCGCAGATCGCCCGCATGCTGCAGGTGCCCGTGTTCGGCACCGAGCAAAACCCCGGCAAGCTCGGCCCCAACGCGGCAGAACTGCGTGCGCTGTGCGACAAAACCCTGTCGAAAATGTTCTTCAGCGCTGTGCCCGAAGGCCTGGGCGAATGGCTGCGCCCACCGGCCAAGCCCCAAGGCGGCAATGCCCGCAGCCTGCCCAAGCACCTGCAAAAGCCACAACAGCAAGCACCTGAGCGCAACAGCATCGTCATTGCCGGCTGCGAGGCCCATGTCTGTCTGCTGCAAACCGCGCTGGAGTTGCTGGAAGACGAGTTCGAGGTCTGGGTTGTCACCGACGCTTGCAGCAGCCGTACCGAGCGCAACCGCGATGCCGCTTTCGACCGCCTCGCCGGTGCCGGCGCAGAGCTGGTGACCACCGAAATGGTGGCCTTTGAATGGCTGCGCAGCTGCGAGCACGAAGACTTCCGCGACATGCTGCAATTGATCAAGTAAGCACGCCAAGCCCTAGATCGAGGGCAAGCCAGGATACGGCCAGTTTTGACTCATAAGCCTTTTGGTTATTAAAGAATCGTCATTTATTCCTTCTTGTATCGACGCGTCACCCTTGACTCGCCAGAGGCCTGCTCACTTGACTTCTGGTGCTTCACCACCACGCTTTTTACGAGAAGATTTCTGCGTCGGTCTGAACTGCTCCACCAGTTCACGCAAGGTGCCAGCTTCGGCCTTGTGCTGTGCAACTGCCTGAAGAGCTTGCTGTAGCTCGGCCGATTGCGCCTGGTGCGCCCTGGTAATTTCGGCCAAGGAGGCGCGAGCACCGGCTGCTTCTGCCGCCAACCTGCTCTGTGCAGCATTGGCTTCGAGTAGTTTGGCGTGACAGTCGCGTTCGGTCTCTGTCAGCTTGCCTCGCAATTGCTCCAATTGCTTTTCCGCCTGGGCACGCGCGGTTCGCTCTCGGTCAATTTCCCGAAGCGCCCGGTGCTCCGCTTCGGTAGATCGCTGGGCGGCTTCATCAATAGCTGCACGTCCTTTTTCCAACTCGGCGCTGAAATGCTGCCTGCTCTTCGATTGCTCCAGCTTCAGCTCATCCACCTGCCTGGACAGTGCCTCACCTCTCGCTGTGCTCGCAGCGTGCGCACGCCGTTCCTGCTCAAGCTCTGCAGCAAGGGCCTGAGCTCGGGTCTCCAGTTCGGTGACTTTGGTCTGTGCGGTCTGTATCTGGGTCTCCAGGACGGCGCTTCGCTGCAGAGCCTCCTTCAGGTCTGCCTGAGCACTCTGGGCTTCTGCGTGTGCCTCGACGTGCAGGACCGCAAGCTCCCCGCGTGCCAACTCCGTTGCCTGGGTCCACAGCACGCTGACCGCCTGGCCTGCGGCCTCTTTAAGCGCCTCCGGTAAATCGGGGTGATCGATCTCCACCCGGGCCTTGCCGCGCAGATCCTCCCAGAACTTGGCCAGCGCTTCGGCCGGGGCGCTCATGGAGCCCTTGCGCACATGCTGATAGAGCTTGCTGGCTGTGGGCGTGATGCCGTATCGGAAGAACAGCAACGCGCAAACCTCGCGGTACAACGCTTTCGTATCGCTGAAACGCTCCCGCAGGGCTTCAACTTCGGCTTGGATTTCGGATTCTTCGCTCATTCTTAAATAATACAACGTATAACGTATAAATCGTTGAATTAATTTTCAATCTCTGGACATAATTAATCTAATGTCTATAGAATTTGGCCTATGAGCAGTTTGATCGTCGCCCCGGCCGCTTTGGCGCATCTTGAGCCCTTGGACGGCTTGGTACTACCCGCTCATCTTTCCGGAGAGCGTGGCCGAAATCGGGCCCAGGGCCTGCCCCAAGTAGCGGCCAATGACGACCGCTCTGCGGTTTTGGCTTGGCTGGCGCGCTACAAGGATTCACCGGCCACGTTGGCCAGCTATCGCAAGGAGGCCGAAAGGCTGCTGCTTTGGTGCGTGCACCAGTACGGAAAGGCCCTGTCCGATCTGACTCACGAGGATTTCCTCGCCTACGAGTCCTTTCTGGAAGATCCTCAACCAGCCGACCGCTGGGTCATGCAGGTCGCTCAGAAGGCGCCGAGGTCCTCGCCCCACTGGCGTCCGTTCGCCAAGCCGCTGGATAGGCAGAGCCAGCGCCAAGCGCTGTCGATCCTCAACAGTCTCTTCAATTGGTTGGTTCAAGCCGGGTATCTGGCGGGCAACCCCTTAGCTTTGCGCCGCCGCAAATCTGTGGCCCGGCCCGCCAAGACCAGCAGATTCCTGCCCCACGAGCACTGGGCGCAAGTACGCGCAACGATTGAGTCCCTTCCCACGGGTACGCCTCGCCTCGCTCTCCAAGCGGCCCGATATCGGTGGCTCTTCTCACTCCTCTACATCGGTGGCCTGCGGATTTCGGAGGTCTGCAACAACTCCATGGGCGACTTTTACTGGCGACGGGGAGCCGATGGGCGGGAGCGCTGGTGGCTGGAGATTTGTGGCAAGGGAGAAAAAACCCGAGCGATTCCTGCGACTGACGAGTTGGTCTCTGAGCTAATGCGCTACCGAAAGTCGAATGACCTGGGACCTCTACCGCGTGAGGGCGATTACTCCCCACTGCTCCTGCCATTGATTGGTGGGTCTAAACCTATGGGACGCAGTGGGGTGCACGAGTTGGTCAAGACAATCTTCCGCGAAACCGCAGCCCGCCTGCGCGCTCTGGGTCCTGACCATGAGGCCGCTGCCGCTCATGTGGAGAAGGCCTCAGCCCACTGGATGAGACATACGGCGGGCACCCATCAGAGCGACAACATGGATCTCAAGGCTGTTCGCGACAACCTGGGGCACGCAAATATTTCCACCACTAGCATCTATGTGCACACGGAAGACGATGTGCGCCATGACCAGACCGCAAAAGCTCACAAGCTGGGGTGGGCGGTTTGATCGCGAGACGTTGATCCTGTCCGTCAGTTGCGCGACATGCCTTATAAAGGTACCTCATCGGGAACTACTTGCAGGTACTGCTGCAGGTATCTCAGGACCGCGCTCAGACCTATCAAACCTGGTACGGGCTGTACGCCTATCTGTGAAGAGCCAAGAGGCTGTTTCTTGACGAGCTACAAACCCGAGTTTTGTACGGGCGGCGTGTTTACGAAGGGGGAAGAAGTGCAGCGTCTTCCAATGCCCGCCCCTCACCAGCCTCTTCGACCGTTTGTCCATCGCGAATGTGATAAATCCGTTTGAAAGTCGGGATGATCTTTTCGTCGTGCGTCACCACAACTATGGCGGTTTGAGCCTGACGCGCCATCTGGTTGAGGATGCGCATCACACCCAGCGCGCGTTCGCTGTCCAGCGGCGCGGTGGGCTCGTCGGCCAGTATGACCGGCGGCCTGTTGGCCAGCGCCCGCGCGATTGACACTCGCTGTTGCTCTCCGCCCGATAGTTGGGAAGGCTCAGCCCGCGCACGGTGCTGTACATCCAGCGCTGTTAGCAACTCCAGCGCACGGGCACGGGACTCGGCGTTGGACCGTCCGGCCAGCATCGGCAGCAACGCCACGTTGTCCGTCACATCCAGGAACGGTATGAGATAGGGGGCCTGAAACACGAAGCCGATGCGATCACGACGCAGCGCACGCAGGTCTTTCACTTTCCAGCCGTTGTCATAGATTACCTCGTTGCCCAGCGTCATCCGGCCACTGCTGGGTTCGATGATCGCACCAAGGCATTTGAGCAGCGTGCTTTTGCCCGAGCCCGAAGGCCCCACCAGACCCACCACCTCGCCGGGGGCCACCTGCATGTTCACGTGTTTTAGCGCCTCCACAGCCGTGTCGCCGTGACCATAGACCTTGCGCAGACCTTCGATCAAGATACCGCCTTGATAGGGTGTGTTCATCGCATTCATCCGATCGCCGCGCCAGGATCAACCTTCAGAGCCACGCGGATCGCCAGCGTGCTCGCCAGTGCGCAGATCACCAGCGTGACCACCAGGCCCGTCGCAGCGTCGCCCGGCAGCAGCAGCACAAATTTGGGGAAGGCAGGAGCCCAGAGGGTTGCTGCTACCTTGCCAACCGCAAAGCCAATCAAGCCCAAGCCCAGCGCCTGCTGCAGGATCATGCTGGCAATAGTTCGGTCACGCGTGCCGATGAGCTTGAGCACCGCAATCTCTCGCAGCTTGCCCATGGTCATGGTGTAAATGATGAAGGCCACAATCGCTGCGCTGACAATGGCGAGGATCACCAGAAACATGCCGATCTGCTTCGCCGAATTGGCGATAAGTTTCACGATCAGAATATTTTCCATGCCCTCGCGCGTGTACACGCTCAGGTGTTTCCAGCGCCGTATCGGTTCGGCCACCTGTTCGGGCGTGAAGCCTGGTGCCAGCTGCACCAGTACTGCATTCACGCTGCGGCTGCTGGTCTGTAGGTTCTGCACCGCGTCCAGCAGGTCGGGACTGCCCGGCCGGTTGAAGGCTGGGTTGGCGGCCGTGCGTGCGCGATCATTGATGATGGCGTCGTTGTCTTTCAAAAATTGTGTCTCCTGCGCGTCCTTCAGCGGCACGAACAACATAGGGTCTCCGCCGGAGGACACCATGCGCTGAGTCAACCCCACCACCGTGTAGTCATGGCGACGGATGCGCACAGTCTCGTCGAGCTGAAAACCGGTCTTGACATCAGCGACCGCCTCATAGTGGTTGCGAGTGAGGTGGCGCCCTGCAACCAGGTAGCCCGGCGCACCAGGCATCCCTGGCTCGATGCCCACAACCATCACACGGTTGTCTTCGCCGTTGCGCGCCACCTGCATGGTCAGGTAGGTCACGTTGGCTGCGGCGGTCACGCCAGGCATGCCACGCACGCTGCGCACCACGTCGTCCTTGATGCTGGACGATTCAGCGTACGGCCCCTGCGTGTCTTTCTGCACCAACCATAGGTCGGCGCGGCTGTTGGACAGCAGCGCATGGGCGTCGTCCACCATGCCTCGGTATACGCCCGCCATCGACAGCGTCACGCCGATGAGCAGACCCAGACCCAGTCCGGTCAGCACGTACTTGCTCCAGCCGTGCAGGATGTCGCGCCCGGCCAGGCTGATCACCTCGCTCCCCCAGTCGGCATCAGTTGGTCCACAAGGGTGATCCGAGAGCCGGCTTTCAACGCACTCTGGGTGTAGAGCACCACCGTATCGCCCTCGTGCAATCCATCCAGCACCTCCACCATGCCGTCAAGCCCTTGTAGGCCCAGCCTCACTGGTACAAATTCCAGCACGCCATTCTTCAGTCGCCACACACCATTTTTTCCTTCATGCTGCTGTGTGGCTGCGTTCGGCAACACCAGCATCTCGGGAGTGGCTGGCAACTGCAGAGTCACCTCGGCCATCTCGCCCACCGGCACGCCCGCAGGCAACGCCGCAAAAGCCACTTGCGCCAGCCGCTCCTCGGTCACGCTGTCCGCCAGCGGCTCCACCCGAGCCACTTTGCCTGCCAGCACCTCGCCCGGCCGCGAGCGCAGTGTGATGCGCGCAACCAAGCCCGGCGCGAGTCCTGCCGAGCGGCCCTGGTCCACGCGCAGCGTCACCCACAGGCTGACCGGGTCCATCAAGCGCAGCACGGCTTGGCCAGCCACCACGGTGGTACCGGCCTCCGCGTCTCGCGCGGTCACCATGGCAGCGGCAGGTGCCACCAGCTTCAGGTTCTCTCGCTGCTGCGACAGCGCCGCGCGTTCAGCACGCAGTCGCGTCAGGTCTTGCCCGGTGCCGCCCAGGTTGGCCTGCGCCGCCTGCACCCCGGCGTCAGCTGAGGCCACTTCCTGAGTGCGCGCGTCGAGCGCCCCAGGACTGATGAAGTTTTGCTGCGCAAGATCTTCATTGCGCTTCAAATTGGTGGCGGCCAGCGCTTGCCGTGCCATCGCGTCAGCCACTTGCGCATTTGCTGCCTGACGTGTGCTCTGCGCGCGCGCCAGGGATGCGTCCAGCGCAGCCAAGCGCTGCTCAAGGTCCACCGGATCCATCTCGGCCAGTAGCTGGCCTGGCTGCACCGTATCGCCCACATCAACCTTCACGCTCAGCACACGCCCAGCCACCGTCGGACCGACCATCCAGCTATGCCGCGCCTCCACCTGGCCAATGCCAAAAATTTCGGATGTAACGCGGCCCTTCTTCACCTCGGTTGTCTGCACCTTGACGGGAGCCAGTGGCCCAGTGCGCAGTGCCACCCAGACCAATGCCACCAGCAGTGCAAGCGCCAGGCCGCCCAGGAGGATGCGGCGGGAGTTGTGTGGGTTCATCTTCATGCGCGGGATCCTCGGGATGCGCCAGCCACAGATGGCCAACACGGCAATGAGTTGTTTGAAAAGACCATCATGGCGCACTACCACCTCAATCGGTCGAAGCACGTGAGCCTTATGCGGCAGTTCTTGGCGATGCGACTGCTCCTGAGGTTAGATGGCTTCCTGGGTCAGCAAGTAGCGAAACACCGTTGCCTGCGCAGTACTCTCGGCTTGCACAAGGTGAGCGGTGGTTACGTCCAGGTGCAACCACGATCCAACCCTCAAGCGACTTCAGGCGACAGTTCCTGGATGGCTTGGTAGTGGGTAAAAAACAGCCTTCCACTCAAGCCATGCAGGAATTCGGTGGCCTTCAAACGGTCCATCACCGGCCCCTTGACCTCGGAGAGGTGCAACTTCAAGCCGGCCCCGCGCAGGCGCAGGTCGATAGCTTCCAGACTCTCCAGCGCACTGGCATCAATGTCGTTGATGGCCGAGCATTGGAGCACCACATGCTCGAGAGCGGGGCGGCTTGCCACGGCATTGTTGATGCGGTCTTCCAGGGCTCGCGAGTTGGCGAAATACAGGCTCTCGTCCACACGCAGGCTCAGCACCCGCGGACTCACCACCACGGTGTGGCGCTGCACGTTGCGGAAATGCTCCGTGCCTGCAACCAGGCCCACCTCGGCCATGTGGGGGCGGCTGGTGCGGTACAGATAGAGCGCCAGCGACAAGGCCACACCGACCACCAGGCCGGCCTCCACGCCCACCGTGAGTGTGGCCACCAGCGTGGCCAGCACCGCAAGGAAGTCGGATTTCGCGTAGCGCCAAGTCTTGCGCAGGATGCTGAAGTCCACCAACGACAGAACAGCCACCACGATGGTGGCGGCCAGCGTAGCCTGCGGCAGGTAATACAACGCCGGCGTGAGGAAAAGGGAAGCCAGCGTGATGCCGGCGGCCGTGAATACGCCGGCTGCAGGCGTCTGCGCGCCAGCGTCGAAGTTGACCACCGAGCGGGCAAAACCGCCGGTGACCGGGAAGCCGCCAGTGAACGACGCGCCCAGGTTACTCGCGCCCAGAGCCACTAGTTCCTGGTCGGGCTCGATGCGCTGGCGCCGCTTGGCCGCCAGCGTCTGCCCGACCGATACCGACTCCACAAAGCCAACCACGCTGATGAGCAGTGCCGGCACCAGCAGCGCCTGCCACAGACCCAGATCCCACAGAGGCAGCGTGAACGGCGGCAAACCCTGGGGCACGGCGCCCACGATCTTCACGCCTTGAACTTGCCAGTCCAGCGCCCAGGTGAGCAGCGTTGTCACGGCGATGGCAGCCACCGGCCCAGTCTTGGCCACCACGTCGGCCGCGCGCGGCTTCATGCCCAGGCGCTGCAGCAAGGGTTTGAGACCGCTGCGCACCCAGAACAAAAACGCGACGGTTGCAGCTCCAATGGCCAGGGTCAGCACATGCACCTGGCCGAGCTGTGACATCAAGGACAGGCTCAGATCCAGGAAATTGTGCCCTTCGGCGCTCACACCCATCAACGTCTTGAGCTGGCTGGCCGCGATCAGGATGCCCGATGCCGAAATGAAGCCTGAGATGACCGGGTGGCTGAGGAAGTTAGCAAGAAAGCCAAGACGTAGCAACCCCATGGACAGCAGCAGCAAGCCCGAAAGAAAAGCCAGCGTGATGGCTACTGCCCAGTATTCGGGTGTACCAGCCGGGGCGTGCTGTCCAATGGCAGCAGCTGTCATGAGCGAGACTACCGCCACCGGCCCCACCGCAAGCACGCGGCTGGTGCCGAACACCGCATATAGCAGTAGCGGCGCTACGCTGGCGTAAAGACCCACCTCGGGCGGCAAGCCCGCGAGCATGGCGTAGGCGAGGCTCTGAGGGATCAACATGATGGTGACGATGAGTGCCGCCACGCCATCACTCACCAGAGCCTCGCGGTTGTACGCTCGACCCCATTGCAACACAGGCAGTGAAGGCAACACGCGGCGCCAGGATGGCATTGTGCTCATGGAAGGATACCAGTGCAGGCGTTAAACATCACGATTTCGATGGTGGCACGGGTGGTACCAAGGTGGTCAGGTTGAATCCGGCTTGGGCGGCCCTCTGTACGAGATCTGGCCAGGGCTTTGAACCCACTTGCGAAAGCGCCCAAAGCAAGGCTGATCGCGTACCGCTGCGGCAGTAGGCCAGCACAGGGCCAGGCAACTGTGTCAGCAAGTCACCAAAATCGCGTCCGTCCTGCGCGCGAACGCTACCCGAGACGACGGGCAGATAGGCCAGCTTCAGTCCGGCTGCGTTTGCAGCCGTCGCAATATCCTGTGAGCTGAACTGCCCTGGGCTTTCACCATCTGGACGGTTGCAGACTAGCGATTTGAAGCCGGCGGCAGCAATCGCCTGAAGGTCGTCTGGAGAGATTTGCCCGGTGACCGACAAGGTTTCGGAGAGGGGTACGGCTTTGAAAGGGGTCACCTCACGCTCCCATACGTCGACGCGAGCCTGCGCGCTCGGCGATTTCAAAAATTGCCATGCCTAAGAGCATGGCCGCCACAAAAACCGCAGCCTTCAACTCGCCCGAGCCCATTGACACGATACCCGGACCAGGGCAAAAGCCTGCCAGACCCCAGCCCGCGCCAAAAGTCAGGCCGCCGATGAGTAGGCGCTTGTCGATCTGCGTTGACTTCGGTAGGTGCAGGGCACCGCCCATGAAGTTGGTGGTTCGCTTGCGCGCCAGCGCAAAGGCGAAAAAGCCTACGGCAATCGCGCCTCCCATGACGAAGGCCAACGAAGGGTCCCAGATGCCGAATAGGTCGAGGAAGCCCAGCACTTTTGCCGGGTCGGTCATGCCGGAGAGCAACAGGCCCAGGCCGAACAGTAGGCCCACAAAGAACTCGGTGATGCGGTGCATGTAGATGCTCCTTACAGAACGTGGCGAACCACGAAGACCATGGTGAAACCCGCACCCATGAACGCGAGTGTGGCTACCAGTGAGCGGGGTGACAGGCGCGAAAGACCGCAGACGCCATGTCCGCTGGTGCAGCCCGAGCCGTAGCGTGTGCCCAGACCTACCAGAAGCCCAGCGCCCACGATGGTGGGGAAACCGGCGTCGATGCGTGGCGCCTGTACAAAGTCTGCAGGCGCCAGCAAGCCGTATACGAGCGGTGCGGCTAGCATGCCCAGAAGGAAGGCTATTCGCCAGCCTGCGTCTCCCAGCTTAGGTGGTAGCAGCCCACCCAGGATGCCGCTGATGCCTAGCACCCGGCCATTGATCAGGATGAAAAAAGCCGTGGCTACGCCCAGCAGGATGCCGCCGGACAGCGAAGCCCAGGGCGTGAAATTGATCCAATCAATCGTCATGGTTCACTCCGATTTGCAAACACAAAATTGCTCGTACAGCACCTGCATCACGGCCAGCGCTTTGGGGTTGGTCAATGCGTAGTGGATGTTTTTGCCTTCACGGCGAGTGCTCACCAGTTCCTCACCGCGCAACACGGTTAGTTGCTGCGACAAGGTGGGTTGCACGATGCCCAACAAATCTTCAAGCTCACCAACCCGGCGTTCGCCTTGTGAGAGCTGGCACAGGATGAGTAGCCGGTCAGGGTTAGCCAGCACCTTCATCATTCGGCAGGCCTGGTCCGCGGCCAACTGCATTTGTTCCAAGTCCATCAAGGAGTTCTTCATCGGTGCTTCTTCCAAGGGTGTGGCGGCCTGCGACTTTTCATGCGATGAAGATAATATATTGACAAATAAACTATCTGTCAATATATTATCCGTACCTTATTTAAGAAGGAGCCGCCTATGACATCCGCCCCGACAGCAACCCCTCAGCTCCATGTGCATGGAATGTTCGACCCCGCCACCTGGACGGTGTCCTATGTTGTGCACAACGGCCCAGGCAGCGAAGCAGCGATCATCGATTCAGTGCTCGACTACGACCCTAAATCGGGCCGCACAACGTACAACTCTGCTGACAAGGTGATTGACTATGTGCGCACCCATCAGCTCAAGGTGCGATGGATCCTAGAAACTCACGCACACGCCGATCACCTTTCGGCCGCGCCGTACTTGCGGGCACATCTCGGCGGAAAGATCGGGATTGGCGGCAACATCACTGCAGTTCAAAAGGTGTTCAAAGGCGTTTTCAACCTAGAGCCGGGTTTCAAACAGGATGGCTCGCAGTTCGACCATCTTTTCCAGGAGGGAGAAAGCATCCCATTGGGCATGTTGTCTGGTGAGGTGATGTTCGTGCCAGGTCACACGCCAGCCTGCGCTGCCTATCGCTTTGGTGATGCGGTGTTTGTGGGCGACACCCTCTTCATGCCAGACGTGGGCACTGCGCGTTGTGACTTCCCAGGCGGCGACGCCCGCGCGCTTTACGCATCCACCCGCAAGCTGCTGAGCCTGCCACCAGAAACACGACTCTTCATGTGCCACGACTACCCTCCCAACGACCGACCGGTGGCTTTCGAGACGACGGTGGCGGAACAGCGCGCTAAAAACATCCACGTGCATGATGGCGTGAGCGAAGACGAATTCGTGACCATGCGCACGAGGCGCGATGCCACCCTGGAGATGCCCACCTTGATCCTTCCATCGGTTCAAGTGAACATCCGCGCTGGCGAGCTGCCGCCCAAAGAAGACAACGGCGTCGCGTACCTGAAGATCCCCTTGAACGCACTTTGATCAAGTGCGCACATGGCTATTTAGCCATCCATTTTTACTTTTGGAGAATTACCATGACCAAGAACGTCGGCGGCATTGACCGCACATTGCGCATCCTCATCGGGCTGGCCTTGATTGCGGGTGCGGCTACCAACACCATCGGCATGTGGGGCTACCTGGGTGTCGTGCCCTTACTCACTGGCCTGATCGGCTGGTGTCCACCCTATGCCATCTTCGGCTTTAACACCTGCTCACTGAAGAAGTGAGTTGCGAGGTGCCAAGCCCAATCTGCCCATCAGGGTGAATGCTCCTTGCGCACCTTCGCCCAAACTTATCGAAATCACCCAAATGAACACAGTATCCGTTTCGCTCCAACAGCAGGCCGACTACCGTTTTGAGATCCGATTTGGTGAAGGCATTTCTAGCCTGATCGCCGACGAGCCCGCACCGCTAGGTAAGGGGGGCGGCCCGTCTCCTGCGCAGTTGCTGTGTGCCTCGGTGGGCAACTGTCTGAGCGACTCACTTCTTTTTGCGCTGCGCAAGTTCAAGCAGGCACCCGAACCGCTGCGCTGCGAGGTCACGGCCGAGGTGGGGCGCAACCCCGAAGGAAGGCTGCGTATTCTGAGTATCCACTCCACTATCACCCTCGGGGTAGTGGCGAATTCGCTGGAGCACTTGGAGCGGGCTTTGACGCAATTCGAGGAGTTTTGCACTGTTACCCAAAGCGTGCGCCAAGCTGTCCCGGTGCGGGTCACGGTGATCGATGCTGCCGGCCACACTCTGCGCGATCAATCCTGAGCTGGCCCCATGAAAATCAAGGCCCTCCTTGTCGAAAGCTTCCGCTCCGGGACTATCGCCTCCGTGGCCATCGTTCCGCTGAGTCCGATCTTCAAATCGGCGGGCCTGCGCATTGGCCACTACGGCCCGAAATTCGCGGGGCTGTACGTCAGCGACCCCCAACCCTGGTTACTTTTTGTGCAACACCTTGTCATCGGCTGGGTTTCAGCGCTGCCTTTGCTCCTCGTCTTTCTGGCCACCCAAGCCGGACGATGGCCAGTAATGACCGGTGCTGCGTATGGGGCGGCTTACTATGTGGCGATCAACTCGCTGGCATTGCCGATCTATTTCAACGACCCGCTTCCCTGGCAACTTGGAGCCTCCACCGTGCTGCCCAGCCTGATCGGCCATGTGATCTTCGGCGCGGTGATCGGCCGGACATCCCGGCATTTTGTGACCCGCACCAACCCGCGACGGGTTGTGACGTGAGGCAGGTCGATTTGACCGGGCGCCCATGACCGCGGTGCTTGGGGCAGTGGCCACGCTGGGCGGCGTCTGGGCACTTCGCAAGTTGGCCCACAGAGGCATCGTGCGCGGGTTGCGCGCGCCGCGAGTACCTCATGAGCCCTTGGACGATGCATTTGGCTTGACCTCGGATCGTGTTCGGCAAGTCCATGTCCCAACTGCGGGTGGCAAACACCTAGCCGCCTGGTTGGTGTCACCACCGCAAACCGTAGCGACGCCAGCACCTGCAGTGCTGGTTATGCACGGCTGGGGCGCCAACGCCTCCATGATGGGATCCGTGGTGCCACCGCTGCACGCCGCCGGATTTGCTGTGTTGCTGCTGGACGCCCGGTGCCATGGGCACAGCGACGATGAGACGTTCACATCGATGCCGCGCTTCGCCGAAGACATTGCCGCTGGTCTCGCATGGCTCAAGCACCAACCCAACATCGCCGCTGACCGCGTAGCGCTGCTGGGCCACTCGGTTGGAGCGGCTGCAGCGTTGCTGCATGCCGCACGTCACCATGACGTCGGCGCTGTGGTCAGCCTGTCTGCGTTTGCCCATCCCGCCGAGGTGATGCGCCGCTTCATGGCTGATAAGCAGATCCCATATGGACTGCTTGGCTGGTATGTGATGCGGCATGTGCAGCGGGTCATCGGCGTCACTTTTGACGAGATTGCTCCATTGGGAACGTTGCCTGCCGTGCGCTGTCCGATCCTCTTGGTGCATGGTCTGCGGGACCGCACCGTTCCGGTGGATGATGCTTACCGTCTGCTGGCAACATCCAGCAATGCGCGTCTGCTGCTGGTGGAGGGAGACCACGACCTGCGCGAAGCCATGGCACCCCACGCGCACGCCCTGGTGAGCTTTCTGCATCGCGCAATTGAACCGGCCACCCCCGCTCCGAGAACCGGAGCCGACTGAATCCATGCTGTCTTTGTCCCTAGGCCCAATTGCCCTGCCACTGGCGCCCTTTCTTCTGTTGATCGCGATCTGGGGGAGTTCGTGGCTGGCCAGTCGCCGGGCTCGCCAGGGCGCGGACAAGGTATCGGGAGAACAGGCGGGACGCACGGTGACCCACGCGGCGCTGTTAGGTCTGGTGGCGGCGCGGCTGGCCTACCTCGTGTGGCACGCGGATGCATATCTTGCATCGCCGTGGGCGGCATTCGATCTGCGCGATGGTGGATGGAGTGCGCCGGCAGGGCTGGTGGCCGGCGTGGCCTGGCTGGCATGGCGCGGCTCGGTCACGCCTTGGCTGCGCAGGCCGCTGGCGGTGAGCGGCACAGCGGGTGTCGCTTTCTGGTGGCTGGCAACCCTGGCCAGCGGGCTGGCCGGTACCCACAGCCTGCCCCCCGTTCAACTGGTTCGGATTGAGGATGCACGGGTGCTCAGCCTCACCGAGGCTGCGCGCGGGCGTCCAGTGGTGGTCAACCTGTGGGCCAGCTGGTGCGGTCCGTGCCGGGTGGAAATGCCGATGCTGGCGGCCGCTCAGCAGCGAGAACCCACGGTGGCCTTTCTTTTCGTTAACCAGGGCGAATCGCCCGCCACGGTGCAAAGCTTCCTGCAACAACAAGGTTTCACCCTGCGCGAGGTGCTGCTGGACAGCGGGTCCTCGCTCGGACAAGCCATCGCATCACGCGGTCTGCCCATCACGCTCTTCTTTGATGCCAAGGGCAGACAAGTCGATGCACATTTCGGCATCCTCAACCCCGCCGCGCTGGAGAGTCGCCTGCGCCAACTACGAACCGCCCCGAGATGAGCACCCCCACCCAGAACATGACCTCGAAAAACACCCCAGCGTTCAGCGATCCAGCCAACACCTGGAATCAGCGTTTCGCCGCACCCGGCTTCCTGTTCGGCGCCGAGCCCAATGGATGGTTGCGCGAGCATGCCCACGTTTGGTCACCAGGCGAGCAGGTTCTTTGCGTGGCCGATGGCGAAGGTCGCAACAGTGTCTGGTTGGCGGAACAAGGGTTGAAGGTTGATGCATTCGACATCGCGGCAACCGGCGTGGCCAAAGCCCGGGAACTCGCGGCGCAGCGGGGCGTGACGGTCAACTTCGCAGTGGCCGACTGTGATGCCTACGCCTGGCCAGACGCTGCCCTCGACGGGGTTGCGGCCATCTTCGTGCAGTTTGCCGATCCGGACTTGCGCGCGCGCCTGTTTGCCAACATGGTGCGCTCCCTGAAACCCGGCGGATGGCTCGTGCTGCAGGGCTACACCCCCCGGCAGCTTGACTACCGCACAGGGGGGCCGCCCTTGGTGTCGCACCTCTACACAGAATCCTTGTTGCGGGAAGCCTTTAGCGAGCTCGACATTGACACCTTGCGTGAATACGAAGCCGAGCTGGCCGAGGGCAGCGGTCACCATGGCCGCTCTGCGCTGATCGGCATGGTCGCGCGTCGCCTGTGATAACGGGGGGTCGACATGAGCGATAACGGTGTGCAACGCACGCTGGGCAGCGTCCTGGTGGCCTTGCAATTCGGGTTGATCGTGCTGCTGGCGTGGCTGGGATTACCTTCATTCTTGTCGGACCAGGCGCCTGCTGGTGCCTGGGTTACCTCAGTCGCGGGCGCGTTTGTGGGGATCTGGGCGGTGTCAACCAACCGGCCGGGCAACTTCAACATCAGGCCTGTACCGCGCGCCGGAGCGCGACTGGTCCAGCAGGGCCCCTACCGGTGGATCCGCCACCCGATGTACACCGCGGTGATGGCGTGTGGCATTGCAGCCGCATGGGCCAACACAACCTGGCTGGCCTGGCTGGCCCTCGGTGCGCTGGTTGCCGTGCTGGTCAGCAAGGCTGTGCTGGAGGAGCGCTGGATGCTTCTGGCGCACCCGGGCTATGCGGCCTACCGACGGGACACTTGCTGGTTTCTGCCGTGGATCGCCTAGTCTCGCGGTATGGCGTCCGGCCAACGGCGATACGTCTACACGCCTCGAACCTTGTCCAAGCCTCCATTTCACATCCACCATGATCCCCATTCATACCCAATCCGCCTGGCGCGGCACCTCCGATTGCAGGTCTTGTGCCGTGCGTGAGGTCGCCCTGTTCTCCAACCTCAACGAGGAGGACTTTGCCCTCATCCACGCACCCATTGATGACATGGCGTACCGGGCGCACCAGGTGCTGTTCAACGAGGGGGACGCAGCGGGTGGAATCTTCACATTGCGCTCTGGCATGCTCAAACTGTCCCGAATCACAGGTGACGGGCGCCGACGCATCCTGCGCTTGCTGCGTCCGGGCGATGTGGTCGGCCTGGAGGCGCTAGCCACCGGCCGCTACGACAGCGAGGCGGCCGCGCTGACCGATGTGACGCTGTGCCGCATTCCAACCGAGGTGGTGCACAAGCTGAATCTGAACTCGCCGCGCATGCACGCAGGCCTGCTCGACAAGTGGCATAAGGCGCTGCGAGAAGCCGACGACTGGCTGGCCTCGATCAACTTCGGCACCGCGCAACAGCGGGTCTGCCAGTTCATCCTCAAGATGCGCCACACCACCGATCCGGCCTTCGTCACGCTGTTCTCGCGCGAGGACATGGGCGCCATGATGGACCTGAAACAGGAGACGGTGAGTCGCGAAATTTCGGCGCTGGTGAAAGCAGGTGCCCTGCAGCCAGTGGACAAACTGGGCCGTCTGTACCGCATCATAGACGAATCGCTGCTGCAACCCGGCTCCAACCTTTGAAGCGCAGCCGCCTGAGGCTATCGGCGGCATAGGATAAGACAACCGCCGCCATGATCCATGTCATGAGCGGTGTTCCGTGGTGGGTCGACACTGAACCCATCGAACAGCCAACAGCTGTTCGGTTGATTCTTCAACCTTCCAACGGAGTCCCTCATGGAAAACGCATCGAACTCAAGCTTCCCCCACCTCAACGAAGCCGCACCGGCATTCAAGGCCAACACTACCCACGGAGAGCGCAGCCTGGACGACTACAAAGGCAAGTGGCTGATCCTGTTCTCGCACCCAGCCGACTTCACGCCCGTATGCACCACCGAGTTCATCGCCTTCGCCAAGGCTTCAGACACCTTCAAGAGCATGAACTGCGAACTGCTGGGTCTGTCCATCGACAGTATCTACTCGCACTTGGCCTGGATGCAAAGCATCAAGACCAGCTTCGGCGTGGAGATTCCCTTCCCCATCATTGACGACATCAAGATGGATGTGGCTCGTGCCTACGGAATGATTCACCCGGGTGCTGCCGACACGCAGGCTGTTCGCGCCACATTCTTCATCGACCCCGAAGGTAAGCTGCGCGCCATGGTGTATTACCCCATGAGCAATGGCCGCTCGATCGACGAGTTCGTGCGCCTTCTGACCGCCATGCAGACCAGCGACGCCCACAAGATCGCCACGCCTGAGGGCTGGACGCCGGGCTGCGATGTCATCGTGCCGCCACCCAAGACCCCGGCCGCTATCGAAGCGCGCAAGGGCGAGGGCTACGCCATGAAAGACTGGTACTTCTCGACCCGTAAGCTCTGACCCTGGCAGCCCGGGTTCCGTGCTTCAAGCCGCGTCAGGGGCGTCACCGATATCGCGAAGCTTGCGGTAGAGAGACCGCTCGCTAATCCCGAGTTTTTCCGCCAGTTCGGCGCGGCTGCCGCGGTGGGCCTTGAGCTGGGCCTGCAGGGCGGCACGCTCGACGCTTCGCAATGAAGACTCCGCGCCGGATGCTGTGGCCTCCGGCGCTTCTGCGCGTTGCAATGCCACCGGCGAAGGCCTCGCGTCGGTACCCAGTGCGCGCTCCACATGCACTGGCTCGATACTGTGGCCGTCGGCCAGCAAGGCAGCGCGCTCCAGAACATTGCGCAGCTCACGCACATTGCCCGGGAACGGATAGCGCTGGAGCAAGGCCAGCGTATCTGCAGACAGGCTCAGACGCCGTTGCGGCGCCACCCGCTCCAGCAGCGCTGCCGCCAGCAGCGCAATGTCGTCTCCCCGTTCCCGCAGCGCCGGCAGGGCAATGGGGAATGTGCTGAGCCGGTAATACAGGTCTTCGCGGAAGCGCCCGTCGGTCACCATGGCCTTGAGGTCGCGGTGTGTGGCCGAGACCACGCGCACATCGGTGCGCCTCAGCTCGTTGCTGCCAACGCGGCGGTAGGTGCCGCTCTCCAGCAGGCGTAACAGCTTAACCTGCATGGCTAGCGGAATGTCGCCCACTTCATCCAGAAACAAAGTACCGCCACTGGCGGCTTCCACCAACCCGGGCTTGCTGGTATTGGCACCAGTGAAGGCGCCTCGTTCGTGGCCGAACAGTTCACTCTCGAACAGATTCTCGGGCAGGCTCGCACAGTCCACCACCACCAGCGGGTGGGTTGCGCGCGGGCTGGCATCGTGCACAGCCTGGGCCACCAACTCCTTGCCTGTACCCGACTCTCCGAGCAGCAGCACGCTGGCTTGCGACGGCCCAACCCGAGCCACCAGCTCCAACATGCGCTGGAAGGCCGGCGAACGGCCCACCAGTCCCTGCCGCACGGGCTGACCCTGGGCCACGCGCAAGGGCTCCATCTTCTCCACGAAATACGCCTGTTCACCCGTTGCATCTAGCAGTGGCACCAGCTCGATGTTCACGTACGACTCGCCCTGGGGCGTGTGGTGCAGGTGCAGCACGCGTTCGCGCTGGCCCGACTCGCGCGCACGCGCCAGAGGGCAGCTTTCACCTGCCTGATCACATGGCACGCTGAAGTGATGGGATACCTCGTAGCAGGTGCGCCCGACCACCGAGGCGCGCGGGCTGAACTGGCTACGGTAGGCCGCATTCGCGGCCATGATGCGGTACTGGCGGTCCAGTAGGATGTGCGGCTCGGCCAGGCTTTCCAGGTAAGAGAGCAGTTCAGGCAACACGTGGGCCATCGGGTAGATCTTTCGGAACATTGCACAGGATCCCAGCGGGAACCTGCGGTCAATCACTGTCAAGTTGCCCTGCCATTTTGGCAGACAGCTGACTGCTTTGGCAGAAGAAACCTGGCAGCGTGGTGGCAGCCAGGCTGCCTATCACGCCGTGAGCCCTGAATTCATTAGGTTTTTTGCGCCGGCGCTTGTTGGCACGGCTCTTGATAAGTGAAAGGCGTTTGCCACTTCACCGATTCAAGGAAACACCCAATGTCTGACCTGCCTGACGCACTCCTGTTGGCGCGCATCCAGTTTGCGTTCACGGTGAGTTTCCACTTCCTGTTTCCCGTATGTCATTCCCGGAGCCGTGACCATCTGGGAAGCCGCAACCGACCACAGCGGCCAGGTCTTCATGCTTTGGGGCACGGCCTTCGTGCTGCCCATGATCCTGGGCTATACCGCCTGGTCCTACTGGGTGTTCCGCGGCAAGGTCAACTCAGACGGATACCACGCATGAAAAACCCTCTGCTGCGCTGGCCTGCCATCACCGCGAAGAGCGCCGACGAACCGCTGGCACCGCTGTGGATCCGCTTGCTCTGGATGGCGGGCATCTGGCTCGCGAGCATCTCAGTCCTGACCGCAGTAGCCATGGTGCTGCGGTGGGTGCTGAAAACCTAAATTGGCTTGGCAAAGACAAGCTTCGAGCTTGCGCCAAACCCTTTTGTCGTCAACCACCCTAATGAGGAGACAAAAATGACGAACACTCAGTATGCTGCGCACACGAATTCGACACGTAGGCGCTGGCTGCAGGCTCTGGCTTCTACGCCACTCGTTCCGACATTGACTGCCCCGGCTTTGGCTGAAGGGGCCACAAAAACAAAAGCCCACATCGTGATAGCTGGCAGCGGTCTGGGCGGCATCGCAGTCGCCAACAGGCTGTCTAAGCTGCTTGACGGTGCAAAGATCACCATCATCGACCGCAAAGAAGAACACAACTACCAGCCTGGATACACCCTGGTTGCATCGGGTGTTTGGCCTGTGTCTAAGGTGCGCGACAGCAATGCAGACTTCCTGCCCGCTGGCATCGAATGGGTGAAAGACATGGTTGCCAGTTTTGATCCTGTGGCAAACACCGTCAGTACCGTGGGTGGGCAACGCATTCGCTACGATTTTCTGGTGGTTGGCATCGGCGTTTATTTGGACTACACCCAGATCACCGGGATGGATGTATCAGCCATCGGACGCGAAGGCCTGACCAGCGTCTACCCGAGCCCAGAGGCTGCACAGGCGACATGGGCGACCATGCAAGCGTTCGCCGCCAAAGGGGGCAACGCGGTAATGACGCTGCCTTCTACGCCACTCAAATGTGCGGGTGCGCCCCTGAAAATGACTTTCATGCTGCGGGATCGACTGTTCAAGGCGGGCACCTTGGGGATATCCAAGATCCGTTTTGAGTCAGCACTAGGCAACGTGTTTGGGGTTAAGGCGGTCAACGACAACGTCCTCGAACGCTGGCGTGACCTGGGAATCGACGTGGATTTCTCACGCAAGCTCACCGCTATCGACATCGGTGCACGTCGCGCCACCTTTGCTTCTCCCGATGGGCAGACGCAGGAGATGCCCTATGACTTTATCCATGTGGTGCCCCCTACACGCGCTCCAGATGCCGTAAAGAACAGCGAGCTGGCATGGAAGGATGGCCCGTTTGCCACAGGTGGCTGGTTGGAAGTGGACAAGCGCACCCTCCAGCACCGACGGTTTCCTAACGTGTTTGGCATCGGCGATATCAATGGCACGCCGCGCGGGAAGACCGCCGCCACCGTAAAGAAGAGTGCCCCACTGGTGGCGCACAACTTGGTGGAAGTGATTGCTGGGCGCGTAGCCAACGAGAACTTTGACGGCTACACCTCTTGCCCGCTAATTACGCGCGAGGGCTCTGCCATGCTGATCGAGTTCGACTACGAGGGCAACCTCACCCCTACGCTACCAATGATCGAACCGCTACAGGACAGTTTTTTCGCATGGCTGATGAAGGTTCGCATGCTCAAACCCGCATACATATCCGTACTAAAAGGCCGGGTCTGAAGCCCTGGTACTGAAACCAACAACTCAAGGAGAAAAACCATGTATGAACTCTGGCTGATGCTGAATATTCTCTGGGAAGTTGCATTAAGCGTCTGGCCCATGTTACTAGCAGCATCATTGCTGTGGCTGGTGTTAATGGGCCTCACGTTGCGATACGCAGGCGCCCGATGGAGCGCTAGCTTGCCGTCAGCATTACTGATTGGGTGCATTGCCGCCTTCGCAGCGTTTCTTTTGCTTCCACAAGCACTGAGCTCTACGCTGTCCGACCTAGGCTATTGGGTGGACTGGGTCACGTTGATCGGGTTGGCAATGGCCGTAGGCGGCGCTGTCGCCGCATATGCCTTGCCATTAATCACCATACGCCGCGAGCTCGGCCATAGATGAGTCGAGTGATCGCACATCCAGCAATTTTGACGGCTGCGGCCTAACCTGCGTTATGTACTTTCGAATACTCCCTGACGAGACCAATGGTGCAATGAGCTATCTGCTGGCCGATCTTGACACTCGCGAGTGCGTTCTACTGGATCCACGTGGCACAGATGTCCCCCTGCTCAAAGCCATGCTGCAAGAACACCAGTTGCATTTGTGCTGGTTGCTGCGCACTCACGAGCATGACGCACTCCTTCCAGGTGAGTCCGCTGCATTAGATGCGCTTGGTGCTAAACGCATTCAAAAGATGATATCGGTCGAGGAAAGCGACAGGATAGCTTGTGAAACGAGTGCGCTTATGTTTGGCAACGAACTGCTGAGAGTCATGCCGACTCCGGGTCACACTGAGGGCTGCGTGAGCTACTTGTGGCGCGATCGGCTGTTCTGCGGCGATCTGCTGACGGTGGATGCTTGCCCACACCAACCGAGACCAGCTCTGCCCGAAGCCTTATGGGACAGCGCGACCCGCCATGTATTCACCCTGCCTGGTGAGACCTTGCTTTTCTACGGCCACGCACAGCAGGGCCGCGTCGTGTCGAACGTGCTGGAGCAGCGACGCTGGCACCCCTGGTTTGGAAATACCACGCGCGATGAGTTTCTTGCGTGCGTGCGCTCCCCCAAAACTGAAGCCAATGCATCGTCAATGCGCGACGTTACGCTGTCCACTCACACCCTATGACAACCTTTTGCGGCTCTGCCGACACCAATACAGCCAACATCGTCCCCGAAAGCGTTTATACGCGCCTTGGTGGTGCGCCAGCGATCCGAAGATTGGTAGACCGTTTCTACGAATTGATGGACGAGTTGCCCGAAGCGTATGGCGTGCGCCAGCTTCATCCGAGCTGCCTCTCAGGCAGCGTCGACAGCCTGTTCAAGTACCTCAGCGGATGGTTCGGCGGTCCACCCTTGTACGAGCGGGAGCGCGGTCATCCCCGGTTGCGCAAGCGCCATTCGCCCTATGCCATCAACGCGGCAGTGCGTGACGAATGGCTGTTGTGCATGCAACTGGCGCTGGCCGAACAGGTGGATGACCTAGCCTTGCGAACATCCATCGAGCGAGCGTTTTCTCATATGGCCGATCACCTGATCAACACGGACTACTTGATCAAAGGGTGCTCGCGATGACTGACCATCACCTGACCAATCCTGGAGTGGGCACCATGAACGCGGCATCCCAGAGCCCGCTCCGACGGCTATTGCGCGCACTCAGATCCTATGCGGTGCTTAGCACCGTCCTGCTGTCGCTGCACGGAACGCTGGCGGCAGCGCCACTTTCTGTGGGATCTGTACTTCCCGCATTGACGCTCAAAGATCAGCACGATAAAAGAGTGGTTATTCCTTCCGATACCCAGTGGGTGCTATTCGCCAGTGAAAAGTCGGTGAGCGACATGGTCAGCGCCGTCTTGTCGACGCAACCGGCCGACGTAGTTGCTGGCATGCGACTGATATACCTTGCTGACATCAGCGGAATGCCTGCAATTGTCACAAGCATGTTCGCGCTTCCCAAGCTTCGATCACTTCCTTTCTCGATCGCCCTGGTGCGAGATGCCAATGAAGCGACCCAGATCGCCGATCTACCCCGCCAGCCAGGTGCAGCCACCTTGCTACGACTTGAAGATGGCCGCATTACGCGCCTCGATGCGGTACGCAATTCCACCGAACTTCGCTTGGCGTTGGGACTTCCCCCAGCGATTCAGGCACCTTGAAATCAGCTTCACGTGCCCGCACCACGCCGTTGAATTCGCACTTCGTCTCTTTTTTGCCCGCGATTGTTTTTCCAACCCACTGGAGTTCCACACTATGAAGAAGTCTTTCCTGATCACCACCATCCTTATGTCAACAGCCCTCGTGGCGCAGGCCGACGAGTTGTTTGTGTCCATACATTCGGGCGCAGCCATGGCACAGGGCGCAGGTCTCGTCCTTGCCGGACAAGCGCTAGAACAGAAGGTCGACGTGCGCGTGCTGCTGTGTGACGCAGCCGGTAATATCGCGGTCAATGGCCAGACCATGCCCAGCCTCAAACCGCGCAACGTCACACCGCAACAAATGCTTCAAGGCTTAATCAAAGCCGGAGCTAAGGTAGAGGTGTGTGCGCTTTACTTGCCAAACACGGGTCGTCAGCCCGCCGACTTGCTCACAGGTGTGACCCCGGCAAAACCCGCCGAAGTCGCTGCCCATCTCCTCAAACCTGGCGTACGAACCCTCGCTTTCTGAAAGCGTATCGAGGGAAATCGTTTGACTGATCCCCTTCGAGGCTACGTTCAGTGCTTTCTACACGATCCACACTTTGTCCGTCTCAACCTATTCTCATTGCAAACCTATGAAAACAGCACACGATCTCGTCCTCGCCGCGAAGGCTCAATGCACCGAGGTAGCCGTCGAGCATGCTCAAGATGCTCTTCGCTCAGTTGAAGTAATCATCGACGTTCGTGAGGCGGATGAATACGCAGCGGGGCATTTGGCTGGATCCATCAACATTCCGCGGGGTTTGCTCGAGTTCAAGTTGTCAGGGACGCCGGAATTGGAGCGACGAGACATTAGCGCATTGCTGTACTGCAAGACGGGCGGACGTTCCGCGCTTGCCGCAGCCACCATGCAAAGCATGGGATACCTTCATGTAGTTTCAATGGCAGGTGGCTATGACGCCTGGGTTGCGGGGGGTGGCGCGGTTATTAAGGCGTCTCAGCCGACTTTTGACTGATAAGTTCGCACGGCATTGATTTCCACGCAAGACCTAACTGTCTTGTGTGGGGGTCAACACCGGTTGTCGACGATGTTGCTCTCGACTTAATCTCAAATTCGCTTATTCCCAGGGGCGAGAGATTCGATCAACATGGTAACGCCTGCCACATTGTTACCTGTAAGGACGGCAGGGCTACTTCCGCGGCCAAATTCAGCTATGAAACTGCACAAGCAAGCGTGACTATCTTGCGGGCCATGGGCGGCGATTGCAGGGTTAACACCGTAACCTTCGATCGGACGCTACAGCGCAGCACCAATCTTTGGACAATAGCAGCGCCAACGTATGTCACGCCAAAATTCAAACCCCGGACGGGTACCGCTCAGTCCAACACCAATGTTTGCGCAGCTACCGGGCGACATCGGATAGGCTGTGTTCCCAGACCAACCCTGCCTTGCGGGAGCTCCGTGCTATGGCGAGCATTGAACGTACTGCGTACCCTCGATTTCCTCGAACGCTGACACTCAAGGATCTCCAGGCCTCCTTCACCCCGAGACCTGAAGAAATCGAATGGGCCCACCAACACTCGCGTACTCCAGAACGCCGCCTGGCCATCCTCGTGCTGCTCAAATGCTTCGAATTCCTGCGGCACTTCCCAGCGCTCGAAGCGATTCCAGCCGAGGTTGTCGAGCATGTTTCCGCGACGCTGGGCACCGCCCCGACTGTCAAGATCGAATTCGCTTCGCTAGCCACGCTGTATCGTCATCACAAAGCGATTCGAGAGCTGCTCGGTGTGAAACCCTATACCGACGGGGAAACTCGAGCGCTGGCGATCCAAATTGCTCAGCAGATCGCCAGCGTGGTGGAGACGCGCGTTGACATTATCAACATCACCATTGAGGAGTTGGTACGGCTGGGTTACGAGCTGCCAGTGTTCCGTACGCTCGACGAAATATCTGAACAAGCCCACTCGGCGGCGGAGGTCGCATTGCACGAGCGAATCAATCAGCGCCTGGGCTCGCCCCAAAGAACGTGGCTTGACCGATTGCTGGAGTCGGAATTTCCGGCACGGCGAACTCTGTACAACCAGATCAAGAAATCGGCAAAAAAAGCCTCGCGTAAGCATCTCGATTTGCTGTTGGACCAGCTGACATGGCTTGAGTCACTGCCTGACAGCGACGCGCTGCTAGACGGCATTCCGGTCACTAAGCTGATCTACATGGCCGGCATGGCTTCGGCGCTTGATGCGAGCGACATGAAGGACTTGCTACCCGCCAAGCGCTACACATTGATCCTGGCATTGATCCGACAAATGCGAGTGAAGGCCCGCGACGATGTGGCTGAAATGTTCATTCGCCGCATCGGAGCCATCCACAAGACCGCAAGAGAGGAACTGCAGGTGATCCAGGCGCGACAGCGCGAACTGAGCGAAGAACTCGTCGCCACGCTGGAGCAGGTGCTGGAGATCCTTGCAGAAAACCTGGATGACGCCAGTACCGGGCAGCGCGTTCGAGATCTGCTAGCTCCGCACGGCAACCTGGATCAACTGACCATGGACTGTGAGGCCATCCGAGTCTGGAGCGGGGGCAACCATCTGCCGCTGGTCTGGAAAGCGTTCAGCAGTTGGCGTGCGGCGATGTTCCGGATGGCGAAGGCGTTGCGCTTTGAAGCTGCGACCCAGGACCGCAGTCTTCTGGATGCCCTGCAGGTCGTGCTGGCCAATGAACACCGCAAGGTGGAGTGGATCGAGGATGACTTGGCGCTTTCGTTCGCCTCCGAACGCTGGCGCAAGCTAGTGCGCCGTTCTCATGGGCTGGGGCACCCGACTAACCGTCGCTACCTCGAAGTTTGCGTTTTCAGCTATTTGTGCAGTGATCTTCGTTCTGGCGATATATGCATCGAAGGCTCGGAGTCATTTGCCGACTACCGCTTGCAATTGCTGCCTTGGGAGGAGTGCGAAGCGCAGCTGCCAACCTATTGCGACCGGATTGGAATACCCGCCACTGCGGGTGAATTCGTAGACGGACTCAAGCAATTGCTAACCGAGACGGCCAAGAAAATCGATGATGAGTTTCCGCAGCATGCTGGAGACGTGGTGATCGGTGCCAACGGTGAGCCGACGCTTCGGCGTACTGTTGCACGCGAAGTGCCTGCCTCTGCCATAGCACTGCATGCCGCCATCGAAAATCGCACAGCCCCTCGCAACCTGCTGGATGTTCTCGCCAACATCGAGCACTGGACCGGATTCACCCGGAACTTTGGGCCGCAGTCGGGCGACGATCCCAAGCTTCGCAATGCGCGTGAGCGCTACTTGCTGACCGTTTTTGCCATGGGCTGCAACCTGGGACCCAACCAAGCAGCGCGTCATCTGTCCAACGGCGTGACGCCACATCAACTGTCGTATGCCAACCAGCGGCACATGAGCCTGGACCAGCTGGACAACGCCTGCCGGGATCTGACCGAACTGTATCTGCGGCTTGAGCTGCCCAAGCTGTGGGGCGAAGGCAAAAAGGTCGCAGCAGATGGCACCCAGCACGACTTCTACGACCAGAACCTGCTGGTGGGCATGCATTTTCGGTATCGACGCATGGGAGCTGTGGCCTACAGGCACGTCGCCGACAACTACATCGCGGTGTTTCGCCATTTCATACCACCAGGGGTTCTGGAAGCTGTCTACGTCATCGAGGGCCTGATGAAGGCAGGCCTGAGCGTTCAGGCGGATACGGTGTACTCGGACACCCATGGCCAATCGGAGACGGTGTTCGCCTTCACGCACCTGGCGGGCATCCAACTGATGCCACGCATCAGAAACTGGAAGGATCTACGTTTCTATCGCCCTGAGAAGGGGATGCGCTTCCGGCATATTGACCGCGTGTTCAGCGATGTCGTGGACTGGAAGCTCATCCGCGACCATTGGCGAGATCTGATGCAGGTATCGATATCGATCCAGTCTGGAAAGATCGCCTCACCGATGCTTTTGCGCAAGCTCAGCCAGGAAGGGCGTCACAACCGACTTTTTGCTGCGGCACGCGAACTTGGCCGCGTACTGCGCACGATCTACCTGCTGCGCTGGATTTCCAGCAAGGAAATGCGACAGGAGGTGAGTGCGACGACCAACAAAATCGAGTCGTACCATGCTTTCACGAAATGGCTGGACTTCGGCGGCGACGTGATCAATGAGAACGATCCGAACGAGCAGCAAAAGCGGGTGCGCTTCATCGACCTGGTTGCCTCTTCGGTGATCCTGCAGAACACGGTAGACATGATGCGGGTGTTACAGGAGATGTACGCAGACGGAGAGCCGGTTTCTGCTGCCGATGTCGAGTACCTGAGTCCCTATATGACTTCGGGCATCAAGCGGTTTGGCAACTATCACCTCGACCTGAAGCGCCCCCCGGAGCCTTGGGTCAAGGAATCACAGTTTCGTGAGGCGGCCAAGCGTGCACGAGCTGCGGCAGTTGCAGTGGCTGCGGAGGGGCAGCGAGCCGGCCAAAAGGGAGCTGGAGCATGAGTGATCCAGAAACCACCGCCCTCACGGCCTATGGTCGGCTGGACAAGGCAGCGCTGACACGGCTACAGAGCACTTACGACACCTCAAAACTGCTGCGTGCAGTTGAACAGCTAGACAGAATTGTGGGAAACGCACGAGGCCAGGACGGTCTTCGGGACGTACTGCTACGGCTTCACGGAATGGCGCACGTGGTGGTCAACGGGGCCGGTTTGTCAGGCTCTGCGGAAGAGAGCTTGCCCGAACTGGCTTTTGAAGCATCTTCAGAGATCCGTCAAACAATCGCTACGCTGCAGGAATGGGTGAAGCTGATTGAACCGCTGGAAACACTACACGTGACCAATTGAGCTTCTAGTTTGAATAAAGGAGCGATTTCACATAACCAAAATGCTTATGAGTCAAAACTGGCTCTATCCCGGCTTGCCCTCAGATCCCGCAGGAGTGCGCCCATGCTGGGCGCACAATACAAAAAAGCTTCCTTCTGGAAGCTTTTTACTGCCCGTCGCGACAGGGCTGAATCTGGCGTACTGCCGCGCTTTAGTTGATGCGCATGCCGGCCTTGGTCATCATCTTGCCGATCAGGTCTTGGGCATCTGCGCCATCGAGGTTGACCTGGTTCAACAGCGCGTTGCGGGCATCTTCACTGATCTCAACGCGGCGGGCGCCGTCAAAACGCTTTTCCCAGTATGCAATGTTCATGCTTTCCACACGCACGGTCGTACCGGTGCGGGGTGAATGGATGAACTTGCCGTCGCCCATATAGATGCCGACATGGCTGAAAGCGCGGCGCATGGTGTTGAAGAACACCAGATCGCCCGGCTTCAGATCTGCCTTGGCGATTTGCTCGGTAGCGGCGGCCTGCTCTTCGGCGCGGCGCGGCAGAATTTTGCCCCAGCTCTCGGCATACACAGCACGTACCAGACCGCTGCAATCAAAACCGGTCTCTGCACTGTTACCACCACGGCGGTAAGGCACGCCAATGAGGTTGAGGGCATTGCTGATCAGCACGCTGGCCTGGTCACGGGCCTGGTGGTGCATGGTGTCCAGCCGGGTCAGACCGCTTTGGCCAATGCCCAGCAGCACATCCAGATCGGATGGTTTTTTCTCCACATCGGGTTCGGCGTGCGCAGCGCTGGCCGCCACGGCCACGATGAGGGTGCAGATCCATTTCAAAGACATAGCGGGCGACTGTAGCATGGTTTATTTTGCGCACGGGTCATAAATGTGTAACGAAATATACACCAGCGCCTCCTTATAAACCCGCGGTTTCTATATTCATCGGCATATATTGCGGCAGATCAAATGCATGCAGAAGTGCCTTTAAACAATTGAATTTATTAAAAGTTTTCCATATCGCACTGACCATCGCGGCAGCACTCGTTGTATCTAATTGCAAGCGCACTTACTATTTGCCGTGCGTCAGCCATGTGTAAAGTGGCAGGCATGGGCAAAGATATGCCTGAATTCAGATAAGCAAATAAGCGCAGGCCTCAGCACATCAGCAGTGCCTGCTGCTCCTGCACCGTCGATTGCAGGTAGCGCCACACCAGCTGGATGCCGGGCAGCGAGCGCAGCTCGGGCGGCATCGACATCCAAAAGGTGCGCGTGAACTGCGCTTGCTCGGGCAGCACACGCTGCAACAGCGGGTCTTTGTCTGCCAAAAACCCCGGCAATACGCCCAGCCCTGCACCGGTACGTACAGCCGTGTACTGCGCCAAAATGCTGGTGCTGCGAAAGCTGAAATGCTGCGGCGTAGCCAGCGTGTCCAAGAACTGCAGCTCCTTGGTGAAGAGCTGGTCGTCTATGTAGTGCACAAAGCGGTGCCGGGCCAGATCTTCTGTCGAGGTGATCAGCGGATGGCGCGCCAGGTATTCACGCTGGCCGTACAAATACAAGCGGTATTCGGTGAGCCGGCTGGTCACCACCGTGTCGCGAATCGGGCGCTCCAATGAGATGACGATATCGGCCTCGCGCCGCGACAGTTGCAGCATGCGCGGCACGGCCAGCAAATCGATGGTCAGCAAAGGGTAACGCTGGGCCAGCACGGCCAGGTGCTTGGCCAGGATCTGCGTGCCAAAACCTTCGGTCACGCCGATGCGCACCACGCCGCTGGGCGTATCACTGCTCTGGTTGACGGCGATCGGCGCAATGCCGCGGGCAATCTGGTCCATGGCTTCGGCACGCGGCTGCAGTTGGCGACCGGCATCGGTCAGCTTGTAGCCGCTGCCCTCGCGGGTGAACAAGGTGGCGCCCAATTGCTTTTCCAGCGCCTGGATGCGGCGCGACACCGTGGTGTGTTCCACGCCCAAAGCCTTGGCCGCACCCACCAGGGTGCCCGCCTGCACCAGCGCCCAGAAATAGCGCAAATGGTCCCAATCCATGCCGTGCTCCGCCTTGTATCAATGCACAGCATTATTGTGCAAATATGCAGAAGCTAGGGCAAATGATTCCGAACACTACAAAAACAAGAGCTGTTGGCGCTCAATGGGTGAGCACCAACAGCTCTTTGAATACCAATTTACGCATGCACAGCCACCGGTGCTTTTCGGCACGCTTATTGGCAGCCCCCCACACCACCAATCGAGGTCAGGCGCTGCAGGTTGAAATGCTGCGTCCCGTCCTTGCCCGACAAGGTGGCCTTGGCCAGGCCGCAGCTGCTGAAGGTGATATCCAACGTGCCCCAGGTCTCCACCTGGTACGCGGGCTGCGTGAAGGAACCTGCAGTCGTAGCACCCAAGGTGGTGGTGTACTTCACATTGGTTTTGAGCGTGCCGGTTGGCACTTCGGTCGAAATCAGCCACAGCGGAAGGCTGGAAGCGCTGCGCCCGTAGTACGTCGCAAAAAAACCGTTGTCCGCCGCAATAAAGTTAAAGCCCGTGCCGTTGGAGGCCGGGTCGTACCAGAGGCCGGTGATGCCTTGGGGGGCGAGTGGCACCTGCGGGAGCGTGTCACCGCCATTGATCACCGGCGTCAGACTGGCGGAAAACGTGCCTACCATGGTGACGGTCGTCGTGCTCGAGCGCAAAAGTATGATGCCCGACAGCCTTCCCGCTTCTTTTTCATTGTTGCCATACATATCAATGTATTGCGGGAACGCTTGGCGCCTGCAGTCCATGCTGACCCGCCCTTTGATGGGTTGGCCCACGCTGTCGGTGGCCTGGCGGAACTTGCCGGTGCCGACAAAGTTGCCCATGCCAGTCAGACTCTCCACCGTGCAGTTAAGAGTGCCATCGTCCTCCACCTTGAAGGTGACCGTGCCTTGTTCCGACCACGGTGCATCTACACTGGCCCGGGCCGAGTAGCTGCCGGTATAAGTCGTCGTCGCTGCTGCCGTTTGCCACAGCCCCATCACCAGACCCAGGCCAAGCAAGGATTTTTTCAAACCATGGAATACACGCATGACTGCCTCCCATCGAAATTGGAATGGAAAGGCGATTATTCCATTGCTATTTTAAATTTCAATAGGCATATCAATTGATATCAGACATGGCAGAGTCCTCAGGCACAAGGCGTGCGAAAGACGCCTTGTGGTGCAGCAGCCCTGCCTCTGCCCGTCAGCAGCCGCCCACGCCGCCGATGGTGGTCAGGCGCCGCAGGTTGAACTGCTGTGTTCCGTCCTTGCCCGACAAGGTGGCCTTGGCCTGGTTGCAACTGCTGAAGGTGATGTCCAGCTTGCCCCAGGTTTCCACCTGAAAAGCTGGTTGTGTGAATGAACCCGCCGTGGTGGCACCCAAGGTGGTGGTGTATTTCACATTGGTTTTGAGCGTGCCGGTCGGCACTTCGGTCGAAATCAGCCACAGCGGATGGCTGTCAGCACTGCGGCCATAGAAGGTCGCAAAAAAACCATTTTCGGCCGCAATAAAGTTAAAGCCGGTGCCGTTGGAGGCCGGGTCATACCAAAGCCCCGAGATCGCTGGCGGGCTCAAAGAGCTGCCTCCAGCGTCGCCGCCACCACCAGCCGACTTCTTGGCCGTGAAACTGCCCTGCTTGATATCGCCGCTGCCCGTTGCCGCCGTGGCGTACTGGCCGGTCAGCGTGTCAGCGCTGCGAACATTGTTGCCGGAGACCGAGAGGTAGTTGGGAAAATCATTGTGGTCGCAAGTGAAAACCAGCGACGGCGTTTGCTGGATCACACCGCCCTTGCCGGAATAGTTGCCGTTGCCTGCTGCGCTCGACAGGCTGCAACTGACTGCTCCGTTGGCATCGATATTGATGGTGATGCTACCGTTGTCAGCGCCCGAATACGTGCCCACATAGGTTTGCGCACTGGCCACTTGCGCCAGGCCAGTCGCCAAACCCAAACCAAGCACCCACTTGCTGCACATCTTGATTGCTGCCATAGCCGACACTCCCGTCAACGGATTGAAAATGAAAAGCCATTATTTCATTGACTTTTCATAATTCAATAGGCATATCAATAGTTTTTTACAACAATTGGTGTATGCGCCAGGGCAACAAAAGCGAACAACTCAGCGCTTGCCGTCCCGCGTACGCAGCCAGGCGTAGGCCAGGCCCAGCAGCACAAACCAGGCGGGCGTAGCAATCAGCGCCTGGCGCGTGTCGCTCTCAAAAGTGAGCAACACCACAATTCCGGCGAAGAAGGCCAGGCACAGCCAGCACATGGCCACGCCGCCGGGCATGCGGTAGTGCGAGGTGCGGTGCAGATCGGGGCGGTTCTTGCGGTAGCTGATGTACGACAGCAGGATCAGCGACCAGACGAACATGAAGAGAATGGCCGAGACCGTAGTGACCAAGGTAAAGGCCTGCACCAGGTTGGGCACCACCCACATCAGCACCGCACCGCCCAGCAAGCAGATGCAAGAGAAGATCAGCCCGCGCGAAGGCACGCTGCTGGCCGACAAGCGGCCAAACGAGCGCGGTGCATCGCCCTTGAGCGCCAGGCCGTAGAGCATGCGGCTGGTGGAGAAAACGCCGCTGTTGGCCGACGAAGCAGCCGAGGTCAGCACCACAAAATTGATAATGCTGGCGGCAGCCGGCAAGCCTGCCAGCACAAACAGCTCGACAAACGGGCTCTTGCTGGGCACAACATCGCGCCACGGCGTCACAGCCATGATGGCTATCAAGGCGCACACGTAGAAGATGATGATGCGCACGGGGATGGAGTTGATAGCGCGCGGCAGCGTGCGCTGCGGGTCTTTGGCCTCGGCCGCCGTCGTGCCTACCAGCTCAATGCCAACAAAGGCGAACACGGCAATCTGAAAGCCGGCAAAAAAGCCCATGGCGCCATGCGGAAACATGCCGCCGTCGTTCCATAGGTTGGCCAAGCTGGCCGTGCGCCCGGCAGGCGATTGGAAGCCGGTGAACACCATGTACAAACCGGTGCCCACCAAGGTGACGATGGCGACGATCTTGATCATGGCGAACCAGAACTCGATCTCGCCGAACAGCTTCACCGTCAGCAAATTCAAAGTCAGCAGCACGCCCACACAGGCCAGTGCCGGCGCCCATTGCGGCAGATCCGGCCACCAGAACTGGGCGTAGGCCGAGATGGCGATCACGTCGGCAATGCCGGTGATGATCCAGCAGAACCAGTAAGTCCAGCCGGTAAAAAAACCGGCCCAGGGGCCCAGCAGATCAGCCGAGAAGTCGATAAAGCTTTTGTACTGCAGGTTGGACAGCAGCAGCTCGCCCATGGCGCGCATCACAAAGAACAACATGACGCCGATGATGGCGTAGACGAACACGATGGATGGGCCGGCCAGGCTGATGGTTTTGCCCGAACCCATAAACAAGCCGGTGCCGATGGCGCCACCAATGGCGATGAGTTGGATGTGGCGGTTGCTGAGGTTGCGCTGCAGATCGTCGGCGCCCGGCAGGCCCCCCGATTGCTCCGCTGGGGCCGGTTTGCTCATGGGTCAGCTCGGTTCAGTGCGTTAGCTTGAAAAGGATCGCAGGGGTTTGCGCATGCTCAAACCCGTAACGGAACGCAAGCATAAACCAGGGTTTCCCCTTGATATTGGCGCAAGGTTATTTTGCTGCGCAACTATTTATGCAGCCAATGGAGTCTTTGCCCCAGACGCTGTGCCAAGCCCAGCAAGGGCTCGACCGCGCTGTTATCCACCACCGAGAGCGGGTAACTGTCGCTATCAATATCAAAGCTGAGCAAGGCCAGGCCTTGCGTTTGCAGAAAACTGCCCGCTTCTTGCAAGGCGTCAAAACCATCGGCTTCGCTGGCAGCCAAAACATCCAACGGCACCGCGGCTTGTTGCATGGATTTGAGCTGTTTCAGGTTCCAGACCAGGTCGTCCATGTCCAGCTTCCAGTCGAACTCGCAGTTTTGGCCTCGGCGCTGCAGGCCATCCACCAAGGCCAACCAGGGCCGCACGCCTTCGGCGCCATAGATGCCCCGGTTTTCCAGATCGTCGGTGAAGCGGCTGTGGTAGAGCGCCGGCTCGGTCAGCGCCAATTGCACCTCGGTCCACAAACCATCGACATCGTCTGGCACCAGCGCCTGCGCCACCACAATGCTCAGCGCGCGCCAGTCCTCGATGGTCACTGCGCCTTGCGCGGGCAATGGAGCCGGTTTGGCCACAGACGCCTGCTCTGGCGCAGCCGCTTGTGCATCCGCTGGCTTGCCCAGCGCTTGCTTGATCCAGTTGCTCAGGCCCATGGCTCGCCCTTTCCCGCTTGGCGATTGCTGAAAGCCACAGTATGCCGCAATCCCCATGACCAAAATCAATTGTGCGCAGCCGCACATATCTGTGCAACCAACCTCTTGCTCGGGCGATTGCGCACACCTACCATGTGTAACACCGGTGGCGCTGCAACGCCGGACGGGCGACCATCCACTCTCGGACGCCTGCGAGCAGGCAGCCGCTTTCCGCACCCAACCAACCCAGGAGACAAGCATGAACGCACCGCAATCCACCGGCACGCTGGCGCCCACCGTCAAGCTGCTGATCAACGGCCAGATGGTCGAATCCAAAACCACGCAATGGCGTGATGTGGTCAACCCGGCAACGCAGCAGGTGCTGGCGCGCGTGCCTTTTGCCACGCCCGACGAAATCAATGCCGCCGTGGCCAACGCCAAGGAAGCGTTCAAGACCTGGAAGAAAACCCCCATCGGCACCCGCGCCCGCATCTTCTTGAAGCTGCAGCAGCTGATCCGCGAGAACATGAAAGAGCTCGCTGCCATCCTGACCGCCGAGCAAGGCAAGACACTGCCCGACGCCGAAGGCGATGTGTTCCGCGGCCTGGAAGTGGTGGAGCACGCGGCCAATATCGGCAGCCTGCAACTGGGCGAGCTGGCCAACAATGTGGCCAATGGTGTGGACACCTATACGCTGAACCAGCCGCTGGGCGTGTGCGCCGGCATCACGCCGTTCAACTTCCCCGCCATGATTCCGCTGTGGATGTTCCCGATGGCCATCGCCACTGGCAACACCTTCGTGCTGAAACCTTCCGAGCAAGACCCGATGGTCACCATGCGCCTGTGCGAACTGGCGCTGGAAGCCGGCGTGCCCCCAGGCGTGCTGAACGTGATCCACGGTGGTGAAGACGCGGTCAACGCCATCTGCGACCACCCCGATATCAAGGCCATCAGCTTTGTCGGCTCTACCAAGGTGGGCACGCACGTGTACAACCGCGCATCGCTCAACGGCAAGCGCGTTCAGTGCATGATGGGCGCCAAGAACCACGCCATCGTGCTGCCCGATTGCAACAAGGAACAATCGCTCAACGCCCTGGCCGGTGCCGCTTTCGGTGCCGCTGGCCAGCGTTGCATGGCGCTGTCGGTGGTGGTGCTGGTGGGCGAGGCGCAAAAGTGGATCCCTGAGCTGGTCGAGAAAGCCAAGACGCTGAAGGTCTCGGGTGGCACCGAAGCCGGTACCGATGTGGGCCCGGTGGTGAGCTGCGCTGCCCTGTCGCGCGTGGAAAGCCTGATCGAGCGTGGCATTGCCGACGGCGCCAAGCTGGAGCTCGACGGCCGCAAGCCCAACGTCAAGGGCTACGAAAAAGGCAACTTTGTCGGCCCTACCATCTTCTCGGGCGTCAAACCCGGCATGTCGGTCTACGACCAGGAAATCTTTGGCCCCGTGCTGTGCATTGTGGCGGCGGACGATATCGACCAGGCGATCGAGTTCATCAACGCCAACCCCAACGGCAACGGCACGGCCATCTTCACGCAAAGCGGCGCTGCGGCCCGCAAGTTCCAGGAAGAGATCGATGTGGGCCAGGTCGGCATCAACGTGCCAATCCCTGTGCCCGTGCCGCTGTTCTCCTTCACCGGCAGCCGCGCCTCCAAGCTCGGCGATCTGGGCCCTTACGGCAAGCAAGTGGTGATGTTCTACACCCAGACCAAGACGGTCACCGCCCGCTGGTTTGACGACAGCACCACCAGCCACGGCGTCAACACCACGATCAGCCTGAAGTAAGAGCGAGCGCAAGAATGCAGGCGGCATTGCCACGCCGCCTGCGTTTTTGCTGCGATGATCGACGGCATGGCTTTTATTTCCCCACTCCGCAAAACCCGGCACCCAGCCGAACTGGCTGTGCCCGCCGATGCAGACCTCTGGCCTAAAGCATCCGTACTTTCAGCGCTGTTAGCTATGTTTTTTGTAGCATCCACTGCCACTACGCCTTTGCCCGCTTTAGCGCAAGCTGGCGCGGCCTGCGTGCCCGGCGGCACGGTGGAGCAAACCAATGCCTGCGCCGTGCAGGCCTTTCAGCAAGCCGATACCGACAACAACATTCTTTATGGCGACGTGATGCGCATCCTCTCCGCCCACGAACGCCCTGCTCTGCGCCGCGACCAGAACGACTGGATTCGCCAGCGCGCCGCCACCTGCAAAAAGCAGGAAGCCGCGCACGAAAACCAGGCCGACTGGAGCCGCCGCTACCACGAATGCCTGGTGGCCGAAATCGGCAAACGCAGAAAAGAATTGATGGTTTGGCTGCACGAAGGCCCGCCCACCGGCACAGCGCAAAAACCATAGCCAACCGCGCTTGGGGCGTGCTACGTAATCCTGCACGCCTACCCTCAGCCGCCCAGCCACTGAGCAAGCAGGACAGAACAAAACAAGACAGGAGACAACACCATGGATTTCGAACTCTCAGAAGACCAACGCGCCTTTGCCGACACCGCCCGCGCCTTTGCGCAGACCGAGCTGGCCCCGCACGCCGCGCACTGGGATGCCGAAGCCATCTTCCCGCGCGAAGCCATTGCCAAGGCGGGCGAGCTCGGTTTTTGCGGCCTGTATGCGCCCGAGAACGCTGGCGGCCTGGCCCTGCCTCGGCTTGATGCCACACTGGTTTTTGAAGAACTGGCCGCCGTCGACCCGTCATCCACCGCCTTCATCACCATCCACAACATGGCCACCTGGATGCTGGGCACCTGGGCCACCGACGCGGTGCGCAACGAATGGGGCGAGGCGCTCACCAGCGGCCAAAAACTCGCCAGCTACTGCCTGACCGAACCAGGCGCCGGCTCGGACGCTGCCTCGCTCAAAACCCGGGCTGAGCTGGTCGGCAACGAATACATCATCAACGGCAGCAAAGCCTTCATCAGCGGCGCCGGCAGCACCGATGTACTGGTGCTGATGGCCCGCACCGGCGACGCCCAATCAGGCGCATCCGGCATCAGCGCCTTCGCTGTGCCCGCCAATGCGCCCGGAATCAGCTACGGCAAAAAAGAAGAAAAAATGGGCTGGAACAGCCAGCCCACGCGCGTCATCAGCTTTGACAATGTGCGCATTCCCGCGCACAACCTGCTCGGCCGCGAAGGCGAAGGTTTCAAGATTGCGATGAAGGGCCTGGACGGCGGCCGCATCAATATCGCCACCTGCTCGGTGGGCGCAGCACAAGGCGCGCTGACCCAAGCGCAAAGCTATATGCAAGAGCGCAAACAGTTCGGCAAGCCGATTGCGAGCTTCCAGGCGCTGCAGTTCAAGCTGGCCGACATGGCGACCGAGCTGGTTGCCGCGCGCCAAATGGTGCGTCTGGCTGCCAGCAAGCTGGACGCCGGCGCCCGCGACGCCTCCACCTACTGCGCCATGGCCAAACGCTTTGCGACAGATGCCGGCTTCAACGTCTGCAACGACGCCCTGCAACTGCACGGCGGCTACGGCTACATCCGCGAGTACCCGCTGGAACGCCTGATGCGCGACGCCCGCGTGCACCAGATTCTGGAAGGCACGAACGAGATCATGCGCGTGATCATCGCGCGCCGCATGTTGGATGGCGATGCGCCTGAGGTGATTCGCTGAAATACGCCCATGCCTGATGCCCTGACCACTACCGTCCAAGCCGTCCACCAAGACAGCGAACACCGCTTCAGCAAGCCAGCGGTGCCAGCCATCGTGCTGCAAGCGGGCCTGGGTGTCGTGGGCGATGCGCACTACGGCGCCAAGGTGCAGCACCGCTCGCGTGTCAAAGCCAACCCTGATCAGCCCAACCTGCGCCAAGTGCATCTGATCAGCGCCAACCTGTTTGCGCACTTGGCCACGCTGGGTTTTCAAGTACAGGCCGGGCAGTTGGGCGAGAACATCACGCTCGCCGATAGCGCAGGCCTCGGCTGGCACGCACTGATCAGCCTGCCCGTGGACACCCGATTGCACTTCGGCCAAGGGCCGGTGTTGCAACTCACCGGCCTGCGCAACCCTTGCGTGCAGATTGACCATTTTCAAAAAGGCCTGTTTGCCGCCATGCTGGACAAAACCGCCGACGGCCAGGTGATACGCAAGACCGGCGTCATGGCCGTCGTGCTGCAAGGCGGCACGGTGCAAGTGGGTGACAGCGTCGCCGTGGAATTGCCGCCAGCGCCGCATCGAGCGATGGAGCGCGTCTAACGCAGGAGAAGCACCATGCCCCGCCGCCCCATCGCCCCCGAAACCCTGCAGCTGATCGACGCCGTGCGTGAGGCGCTGGCCGAGAACGTTGCGGGCGTCGATGTGCAAGAGAAAACCATGTTCGGCTGCCATGTGTTCATGGTGGACGGCAAGATGTGCCTGGGCGTGGAAAACGACGAGCTGCTGGTGCGCCTGCCACCCAGTACGCACGCCCAAGTGGCCGAGACTCCGGGCGTGCGGCCTTTGTCCAGCAAAGGGCTGATGGACGGTTATTTTCTGGTGGGCCCTGCTGCCTATGCCACACGCGAAGCCTGGCAGCAATGGATCGATGGCGCACTCGCCTTCAACCCGCTGGCCAAAGCCACGCCGAAAAAGAAGAAAAAGGCCGAAGCCGAGGCCGCGCCGCCCACACCTGCCCGCAAACGCCATAGCGTGTTTGACAGCGATCTTTAACCCGCAGCACGGAGCCACAACCCCATGCCCATCCGCATTGTCCAACTCGGCACCCCGCGCACAAGCAACGAAGGCCTGCGTATTGGCACCGTGCGCCGCCCGCCGCGTGGCGTGCCCAAGGCCGAATTTGCCAGCCGCGATTTTTACGACATCTGGTACCCCGAGCTCTCGCCCGAGCCCGAGCTGATGGCCGCCGCGCAAGCAGCGGTACAACTGCTCGAAGCAGGCAATACAGCCGAAGGCAGCAAACAGTGGAAAGCCTTTGACAAACAGTTTCGTAAACAGCTGGCCGAAGCACCGGCAGCGCGCACGCTGGATCTGCTGGCCGCGCTATCGCACAGCAGCGCTTTCTCGCTGGGCTGCTATTGCGACAACGAGGAGCGCTGCCACCGCAGCATTCTGCGCGAGCTGCTGCAATCGCGTAACGCAGCCTTGGCTAACTAATCACTAGTAAAAACAGCCCAGGCGAACCCCCAACACCCGTATCACTTACTGCAAACACCAACCCCAAGGAGACAAAAGCATGGCAAATATCGCATTCATCGGACTGGGCAATATGGGCGGCCCCATGGCCATCAACCTGGCCAAGGCCGGCCACAGCGTCAAGGCATTTGACCTGAGCAAAGACGCAGTCGCCAAAGTAGTGGCCGACGGTGGCCAGGCCGCAGCCAGCGCCCAAGAGGCCGTGCAAGGCGCAGAGATCATTGTCAGCATGCTGCCTGCCAGCCAGCACGTGGAAAGCCTGTTTCTGGGCACGCCCGCGCAAGCCGGCCTGCTGGGCAGCATCAAGAGCGGCGCACTGATTATTGACAGCTCCACCATCGCCGCCGCCACCAGCCAGAAAGTGGCCAAGGCGGCCGATGCCAAAGGCGTGGCCTTTATCGATGCACCAGTGTCCGGCGGCACCGGCGGCGCAATTGCCGGCACGCTGACCTTCATGGTGGGCGGCAAGGCAGCCGATCTGGAACGCGCCCGCCCGCTGCTCGAGAAAATGGGCAAGAACATCTTCCACGCCGGTGACGTGGGCGCCGGCCAGACCGCCAAGATCTGCAACAACATGCTGCTGGGCATTTTGATGATCGGCACAAGCGAGGCAATCGCCCTGGGCGTGGCCAACGGCCTCGATCCCAAGGTGCTGAGCGAGATCATGCGTCGCAGCTCGGGCGGCAACTGGGCGCTGGAGGTCTACAACCCCTGCCCCGGCGTGCAAGAAGCCAGCGCCGCCACGCGCGGCTACACCGGCGGTTTTGGCACCGACCTGATGCTCAAAGACCTGGGCCTGGCCCAAGAAAGCGCCATGACGGTAAAAGCCAGCACGCCGCTGGGCGGCATGGCGCGCCAGTTGTACGCAGCCCACAGCATTGCCGGCCACGGCGGCGAAGATTTCTCCAGCGTGATCAAGATGCTGCAGAAGAAAAGCTGAAGGTTAACAAGCTATCGCGCACCATTGCGCAATAGCCCAAAGGCGCTGTAGCATGGCTGCAGCGCCTTTTTTTGCGCACTTCCCTGATTCAAGCAGGAGCCCAGCATGTCCAGCATCAATGGCATTGGCACCCGGTACATCGGCCACGCTGAGCAGCGGCGCGATGGTTCCTTCATCACCACCAAGTGGTTGTGCATAGGCTTTCCGCTGGTGCCGCTCGGCTCGTACCGCATCTTCCCGGAGAGTCGCAGCAGCCACGCCCTGGGCATGTACACCCGCTCCACCTTCAGTGCAACGCCCGACGGCCTGTATTTGCCACACTTGTTCCAGGTGTATCGCTGGTATGCGGCATTTGCGCTGGTCTTGTTCGTGGCAGAGCGCTTCAGCCGCGCCTAGTGGCGGAGTCAAGCATGAGCCATGCCTACCAGGAGATTTGCCATGAAACCGAGCGTCATCGTTCTTTTCTCATTGATGGCTAGTGCGGGCAGCGTCAGCGCCTGCCCTCCTCCGAGAACCCCGCCACCCCCATTCACAGAAACCATTGCCGAAGAGTTTCAGCTTGCCAACACTGTTTTTGAAGCCACCGTGGTGGGTTACAAAGACACCACCCAGTATGACAAAGGCATTGCTGGCACGCTCTATACCGCAGTCAAGCCAATCCAGGGCTACAAAGGGCAGGCCAAAGACTTTCCGCGGGAATTTCGCGTTGAAATGGCGGGACACACCTGCGACAAATGGCCCAACTACCAAATCGGCAGCCGGCTGCTGGTGATGACGGTCAAGGGCCAAGAAAGGCCGCTACGGGTAGTTTCAGCCGATTGGGGCACCGAATTCCAAGAATCCATGGCCGTAGTACGCCAACTCAGCCCAACGACCAAACCCTGAAAGCGCTCAAGCCCGAACCAACGGCACTTGCAGTCAAGAGACCAACAGACGAATAGTTACACCATTGGCGCTCGCTGCTATGCCAAGGCGGCCGTTGATAGCCGCGCTTCCGCTATGCTGTGCTGCAAGCAACTACTTCACAGCCACACCACGCCATGACCTACCCCATCCAGCACGAAGAAGCCAACTCCAAAGGCGCGTTCTATGTCGAAAAAGACAAGCAGCGCATTGCCGAGATGACGTACAGCCGCACCAATGCCACGATGATCATCATCGACCACACCGAGGTCGACGAATCGCTGCGCGGCGAAGGCGTGGGCCGCCACCTGCTCGATGCGCTGGTGGCCTGGGCGCGCAGCACGGGCACCAAGGTGCTGCCACTGTGCCCTTTTGCCAAGGCGCAGTTTGACAAGGATCCGTCCATCCGTGATGTATTGGTTTAATTCCTTGACTGGCAAGAATTACCAGCAGTTCACGGTGGCGATGTGTGCAAACGTATACCGGCAGCCTATTTTTTCAACAAACCATCAAGTGAAACGCTCAGATGTTTGACTGGCTAAATAAGCGCCGCTACCAGCCTATGGTGCCAGCGGACAACCCCGGCCGCGGTTGCGAGGCCACCATCTCGTTTGAAGGGCCTGCGCCACGCACCGAACACTTGCGGATGCTCCCCCTGCTGGCAGAGCAGCTGACGCGCCAAGGTTTCGCCGCAACAGAGCAAAACGGCTGGTTGCTGCTGCCCAACGGCCTGCTGTTGCAACCATTGCTGCTGTCGGTCAATCCCAGAGACGATGGTGGTGCGCAATGTGCCACGACGGTTTCCGTCTGTCATGCCCAACAAATTCCAGGCGGCCTGTTTGAGTACCAATACTCCAACGGTCCCACAGCGATACAGGCGATTACCGACGGTTTTGAGCAGTGGATTCAGCTGGATTTGCAGACACTTTGCGAGGCCGTAGAAGCAGCAAAACCGCAGGATGCCCAGGTGCTGATGCACATGAAGATGAACTTTCCCGCGTCGGACACCCATGGGCCACTGAATCGCCGCGTGGTGCTGGGCCACACCATGCGAGTGCGCCAACAACCCGACGAAACGGCTGAGGCTGAGCACCCGTTTTGCCCCTGCTGCTTGCTGACCAACAGCCTGGAAGGCTTTGAGGCACAGCTCAAAAGCGAACAGCTCTACGGCTTAAGGCTGTTCGCTTCGCGCGACAGCGAGGGCCAAATCCAGGCTGACTGCCGTGTCAACGGCCAGGAGTGGCCGCAAGGTGCACAAGCTCTGATGGGCTATGTGCGCAGCTGGCCTGATCAGGGGTTTGAGTTGAGAAAGCAGTATGTGGTGATCTGCAATGGCTGACAGGCACATTTCCAGTCCTTCTGCTTGATAGCAGCGCCATAGCGCAGAGCCAACACCCAGCCCCGCACACCTGGCGCAACAGCTAGGTAGTCGCAGCGCGACGCTCCCACCGCTCCATAGCGACCTTACCGCGAGCGGGCGACCTTTCCGTTTCATTGCAGCGCAGCTGACAAGGCACCGTTGTCGGCATGCATCAATGCTGTCGATAGTCACCAGATATCAATAAATTGTATTGATTTCACAATATCAATTCACAAATAATCATGCACTTCTTCTATCAAGAAGGCGCTGGCAGTTATGTCGCTTTATCGAGCAGGCAACTGCACTAACAAGGAGAGGCAGCGAGATGATGAGCAATAATCGAGGGGCGATGGCGGTTGCAGCCGCTTTGCTGGTGTCGTCACAAGCGGTGCTGGCAGACGTTGGCGATTGCACAATGACAGCCGGAGCTTATAAGGCAAACACCAGTGTGCAGGTGTACCTGATGTCGGACCCAAACACGCCATTGACGGTACGCGGCAAACTCAACGACACAGACTCCAGCCAGGGCAATACCACGACGCCATACACAAGAGCGAACGGCGTTTTCATATTCACTTCGCAATACAGCAATGGCGAAGCCTATAAAACAATAGGTCCCGACAAGACCTCTGTACCCCCCAATAAAGTGGAGTACATTGATTACAAAACATTCTGCGACTTCGGCCCCAAATCCAGCAACCTGCAATTGACGGGCTCTCACAGCTGGTCGGCGAACATTGGTGAGGAATACGACCAGGAAGGCATCGCCATCCAGTTCTATGACACCACCACCAAAGCAAATTTCGGGCCGGCATTGACGGGCGCCGCCGTGGGTTTGACCAATGGCGATATCAGCAAAGTCAAGCCGCAAGACCCTGCCGCAGCCACCATGCCTGCGGCGTTTCTGTCGGGCCATACCTACGAAATGCGCATCAAGGATGCCAAGGGCAATCTGCCGCGCACTTTCGCCATCACCGACCCGCGGATGTACCACAGCTTTACCGTCCCCCTGGCCATGAGCGCCGTCGCGCTGAACAGCGGCGAAACATCGGTTACTGGTAATGCCACTGCTGGTGCAACGCTGACTGTGACTGACGCCGCTGGTGCCACTGTAGGCACTGCCGTGGCCCAGGACAACGGCACATTCAGCGTGGCATTTACCCGTGCGCTGGTACCCGACGAGGTGCTGACGGTCACTGCCACCGACCCGAGTAACGCCCCGCAAACCGCAACCGTCAAGGCAGCACCGGCCCCTGTAGTCACGCCTCCGGTAGTCACACCGCCAGTTACGCCTCCAGTGGTCACTCCGCCTGTTACTCCACCAGTGGTGACGCCACCAGTCACACCGCCAGTCGTCACTCCGCCAGTTACCCCACCAGTGGTGACGCCACCAGTCACACCGCCAGTCGTTACCCCACCCGTGATCACTCCGCCCGTGGTCACTCCGCCTGTGGTCACTCCGCCTGTGGTCACGCCGCCGGTAGTGACCCCACCCGTGGTCACGCCACCAGCCGCCAACGGCGCCGTACCCGTACCGGTGGATGCGCCCTGGGCCCTGTTCTTGACCGTAGCGACCATTGCTGGCTTGGCACGACGCTACCGCCGCAAGGAATAATCTGCATCAGCGCGAGGCGAAGGTCTTGCAAGCAAGCCCGGCATGGATAAGCCCGCCGGGCTTTTTCTATGGGCAAGCAACGGAGCGCATCGCCTGCGCGGCTGGGCGCCCCGCACTCTGATGTATTTGAGCCATTGCCCCAACCTGCGTCTCAGCCGGTTTGCTAGCATGAAACCCGCATGCAGCGGCAGGCACCGCCAGCCTGCCTGGTCGCCGTATGCCTTGCGACAAGCTTTTACCGAGGGAGACACCATGCCAGAGACTCCTGTTGTCACGCTCGAAATGCATTTCAGCCCCTGGGAGGCGCATATCAGCCGCGCACTGCTGGAGTCCGAAGGCATTCCCGCTTTTCTGGTCGGCGAGTACCTGATCGCCATCGAGTGGCCCATGGCTCTGGCCAGGGGCGGTGTGCTCCTGGTGGTGCCCGTATCCGCTCAACCAGCGGCGCTTGCCTTGTTGGCAGAGCGAGATCAGGGGGTGCTGCAGGCGGCGTTGGAGTGTGACTACCCGCCCGAGCCGCTTGTCTGCGCCCACTGCGGCAGCACGCAATTCCGGCGCCGGCGCAACTGGCCGGCAGCACTGGCTTCGATGTGCATGCTGTTTTTGTTTTCAACGCCTTTTCCGCCCGGCAAAGTGCTCCAGTGCAGAACCTGCGGCACGACAACAGCTTGCTGACTGGCTGGTGTATTTGCGGCTGCCGCGCACGCGCCAAACCTTTGGTTTCCGCTAAACAACGGCCAGCTCAATCCAAACCGATGCTTTTGACGATCTCGCCCTCTTCGGCAAAGGCTTTTTTGGCGAAGGCGCTGTAGTCCGCGGCATTGCGGTATTCCAGGCGCACGCCGTAGTTGGCGGCGGCTTGCTGGAAGGCCGGGTCGGTCATGGCGGTTTTCACGGCGGCCTCCAGCTTTTGCACGATGGCCGGTGGCAAGCCTTTGGGGCCGGCAATGCCCAGCGGCGATGGGGTCACCACGTCGTAACCTTGTTCGCGGAAAGTGGGTACATCAGCAAATGCGGCAGGCCGCGTTTCCGAGGCAATGGCCAGCGCGCGCAGTTTGCCCGATTGCATGTGCGGCAGCACGGTATTGCCGAAAACGCCGGTTTTGGTGTGGCCGGCAATCAGTGCAGTCACCGCTTCGGCATCGCCTTTGTACGGCACGTGGGTGAACTGCACGCCCGCCCGCTTTTCCAGCAAAGCCATCAGCACATGGTTGGCCGAGAACTTGCCCGGCGTGCCGTAATCGACCGAGCCGGGCTGCTTTTTGGACTGCTCGACGATGTCTTTGACCGATTTGAACGGCGAATCCTGCGCCACCGCCAGCAAGAAGTCGTAGGACATGAAGGCCGCCACGTAGCTCAGATCGGCAATCGGGTCGTAGGCCACTTTCTGGATATGCGGCTGGCGGAAGATGCCCACCGGGCTGAGCGTGAGCCGGTAGCCGTCGGGCTTGGCGTTCTTCATGTCCATCACGCCCATCGAGGCACCGGCGCCGGGCTTGTTCTCGATAATGATCGACTGCCCCAATTGCTTGCCCATCGACAAAGCCAGCGCCCGCGCCACCACGTCGCTCACGCCACCGGCGCCATAGGGCACGATCAAGGTAATGGGCCGGTTCGGGTAATCCGCCTGGGCCAGCGCTGGGGCGGACAAGCTGCCTGCAGCCAGTGCAGCAGCCAAAGCAAAGAGGGTACGGCGTTGCATCGAAGTCTCCTGGTTTGAGGTGTTGCAGCCAGCCTACGAGATGCCTTGGCAGCAGACAAGATGCCCAGGCGACAACGCGCCGCTCTGCTTACCCTAATACGCAACCATGGCCAAACCCGGCGGGCACAGCGAAATATGGGCAAAAGCGCCTGCCAAAGCACCAGCGCCGCAGCGCTCAAACCAAGAAATCGTTGAACAATTCCACATAACACATCCAACAAAACAAATTTATCAACCTACAAGATTTGCGTATTGTTGAAATCCCTGATGGTCAGGCTGCCATGAAACTGTTAATTTTCGTACCCAGAATCTGTTGCAACCCTGGTGTTTCACCCGGCCCGCTGTCTGAGCTTGGGCCGCCCTCGTCCGTAAGGAGTCTTCATGAAGCGTCGTATTTTCTGTGCCAGCGCCACCTTGCTTGCCAGCCTGGGCATCGCCACGGCTGCAGCCGCACAAACCAAGTGGGATTTCGCCACCGCCTACGGCCCGGGCAATTTCCACTCCAAGAACAACGAGCAGTTTGTGAAGGACGTGGACGCAGCCACCGACGGCAAGCTCAAGATCACGCCACACTTTGGCGCTTCGCTGTTCAAAATGCCCGAGATCAAGCGCGCCGTACAAACCGGCAACGCGCAAATGGGCGAGTTCTTCCTGGTCAGCTTCCAGAACGAAGCGCAGATCTTTGGCGTGGACGGCCTGCCCTTCCTGGTGAGCAGCTATGACGACGCCTTCAAGCTCTACCAGGCGCAAAAGCCCGCGCTGCAAAAGCTGCTCGACAAGCAAGGCCAGGTGCTGCTGTATTCGGTGGCTTGGCCACCCCAAGGTATTTACACCAAAAAGGCCATCAACTCGGCCGCAGATCTGAAGGGCATGAAGTGGCGCGTTTACTCGCCCACCACCGCCCGCATTGGCGAGCTGATTGGCGCGCAACCCGTCACCGTGCAAGAAGCTGAGTTGTCGCAAGCCCTGGCCACCGGCGTGGTCGACGGCCTGATCACCTCCAGCGCCACCGGTGCCGACAACAAGCTGTTCGAAAACCTGAAGTTCTACTACAACGTACAGGCCTGGATTCCCAAGAACGCCGTGACCGTGAGCAAGAAGGCTTTCGCTGCGCTGGACAAGCCCACGCAAGACGCGGTGCTCAAGGCCGCCGCTGCCGCTGAAGAGCGCGGCTGGAAAGAATCCAAGGAAGTCGATGCCCGCTCGCAAGCCGCGCTCAAGGCCGGTGGCATGACGATCGACGCCGGCTCCGCCCAGCTCAAGGCCGATCTGGCCAAGGTGGGCGAGACCGTGGTCAAGGAATGGACCGAGAAGGCTGGCGCCGAAGGCCAGGCCATTTTGGACGCTTACAAGGCTGCCAAGTAAGCGGGCACCGCTGCGATGACGGCGCACGTCGGCCCTGCGGCAGATGTGCGCCGTTCTCCGTTGCAACCTGCTTGGGAACACTAGCATGCGTAAATTTTTGGACGCTTTGTACGCCACCGCCGCCTGGATCGCCGGGCTGGCCATGATCGGCATTTTGCTGATGGTGCTGCTCACGGTGCTGAGCCGGCTCATCGGCTTCAGCGCCCCCGGCACCGACGCCTATGCCGGCTACGCCATGGCTGGCTGCGGCTTCATGGCCTTGGCCAGCACCCTGAAAAAGGGTGAACACATCCGTGTCACGTTGCTGCTCGGCGCGCTCAAAGGCAAGGCCTTGAAGACGCTGGAAGTGGTGGCCTTGCTCATCGCCACCACCTTGGCCGGATTTTTGGCTTTTTACTCCACGCGCCTGGCCATCCAGTCGTGGGAAATTGACGATATCTCGGTGGGCATCGACGCCACGCCGATGTGGATTCCGCAGATCTTCATGGCGCTGGGAACGATCATTTTCTTTATCGCCTTTTGCGACGAGCTGGTGCTGGAGCTGATGGGCAAACGCCAGGCCGTGGTCAACGAGGACGCGCACCATGAATGAAATTACCGCAAGCATTGCACTCATCGTGGTGCTGTTGGCGCTGCTCGCGGGCGGCGTCTGGGTAGGCCTGACGCTGGCCGGCGTGGCCTGGTTCGGCATGGAGTTTTTCACCGCCCGCGCCGCTGGCGACGCCATGGCCATGACCATCTGGGGCTCGGCCAGCAGCTGGACCTTGACCGCCTTGCCGCTGTTTGTCTGGATGGGCGAAATCCTCTACCGCACCAATTTGAGTGAAAGCATGTTCCGCGGCCTCGCGCCCTGGGTCAACGCCCTGCCCGGCCGCCTGCTGCACACCAATGTGATCGGCTGCACCATTTTTGCAGCGGTCTCCGGTTCGTCGGCCGCTACCTGCGCCACCGTGGGCAAAATGAACGTGCCCGAGCTGCTCAAGCGCGGCTATCCGGAAAACATGGTCATCGGCTCGCTTGGCGGCCCGGCCACGCTGGGCTTGCTGATTCCGCCGTCGATCATTCTGATCGTCTACGGGGTCTCGGCCGAGATGTCGATCTCCAAGCTGTTCATGGCCGGCGTGCTGCCCGGCATCATGCTGGCGCTGATGTTCAGCGGCTACATCATGGTCTGGGCGCTGCTCAACCCCAACAAGGTGCCCAAGGCCGAAGGCGCGACCAGCTTCAAAGAAAAGGTCTACGAATCGCGCCACCTGATCCCGGTCGTGCTGCTGATTGCCGCCGTCATTGCCAGCATCTACTCGGGCATCGCTACCGCTACCGAAGCCGCCGCCATTGGCGTGGTGGGTTCGCTGGTGCTGTCGGCAACCCAAGGAGCGCTGACCTGGAAGAACTTCAAGGAATCGCTGTTCGGCGCCACGCGCCTGTACTGCATGATTGCACTCATCCTGGCCGGTGCCGCCTTCATGACTTTGTCGATGGGCTACATCGGCCTGCCGCGTCAATTGGCAGAGTTTGTCGGCAGCCTTAACCTGTCGCCGGCCATGCTGATCATCGTGCTGGGCATCTTCTACATCGTGATCGGCTGCTTTTTGGACGGCATCTCCACCATCGTGCTGACCATGAGCGTGGTGCTGCCCATCATTCAGGCCGCCGGCATCGACCTGCTGTGGTTCGGCATCTTCCTGGTGATCACCGTGGAGACGGCACAGATCACGCCGCCCGTGGGCTTCAACCTGTTCGTGCTGCAAGGCATGACGGGCAAGCAGATCACCTATCTGGCCCGCGTGTGTGCGCCCTATTTCCTGCTGATGGTGCTGGCCCTGGTGATTCTGTGGTTCTTCCCCCAGATCGTCACCGTGCTGCCTAACAACATGTAAGCGCACCGCTGTCCACCCCCCGCAAAACCGGCTCGCTGAGCCGGTTTTTTTGTGATTGCCAGCCGCATCAACCGCACTGTCGCGGGCAAAAGACAGGGTCATCCAGGCCCGGATATACCAACGCACAATAGCCGTGGCACACCCAACCAAGTGCCCAGAGAGAAAGGCCCACATGCATATCCACGGCTCCTGCCACTGCGGCGCCATCACGTTCACTGCCGATGTTGACCCTGCGCAGGTGGTGGTCTGCCATTGCAGCGATTGCCAGGCTATGTCGGGAGCGCCCTTCCGCGCGATAGTGCGTGCCGCCAGCGAGCAGTTCCACCTGCAAGGCACGCCCAAGGCTTACATCAAAACCGCGCAAAGCGGCCAGCGCCGCGCCCAGGTGTTTTGCCCCGAATGCGGCACGCCGCTGTATGGCAGCGCGGCCGAGAACCCAACGTTTGTCGTGATCCGCCTGGGCTGCGTGGCGGAGCGGGCGCAGTTTCCGCCAATAAACATTTAAAATCAATAAGTTGTAATACTATTTATTTTTCATACCACTTAAAATACCACTAAAAACAAACGCTGCAAACTTCGGTTTGTGGCCTTTATGCCTTCTAGGTCTGGGGCCTCACGAGGCCCGAGTAAGGCAGTCTTGCTAGGTCATTTCTATCTGGTGTGCTCCGGAAAGAGGCTCTCTGGGTCAGCGTGCCTACAGGGGATCGTCCGATCCTAAGCCCTGATGATCGTCCCAAGTGGCAGCTTCGGTATCTCGAACCCCGGCAGCAACTCCGCCAGCGAAGGCGGGGGCTGCCGCAATGTTTCCATGGCCGGATCGTCGTAGCGATAGCGCACAAAGAAGCCATCAATGGGATTGCTTGCAAAGAACGCCGCTTGGTAGCTCTTTTTGAACACATCCCAACAGTCGCCCCCAAAAAGTTCAGTCAACCGCTCTTCAATATGGCCCCACACTTCCGGTAGACACTCTTCATAACTCACATTCAACAGCGACCACGCTCTGACCCTGGGCTTATCTAGCTGCCTGCCATCACTGGTCATCACATCCAGCATCTTGCGCTGCGACCTATCGTTCCAATAAGTAGTCACGCGGACATGGACGTGCCGAGGCCTGAGTGCGTCAAACCAGGCGTTGAGTGCGTCCAGACGCTTTTGCATGGTCATTGGATCAATTGGCGCAGCAGTTTGCAAGGGTGCAACTACTACACCATCCAGCAAATCGCCAAACTGCTCATTTGCAATGTTCGACGCATGCGGGTGCAACGTTGCAAAACGATCGTCTGCATTTCGCAGCATTTGCATCCGCGCAGCAATGGCAAGGGCTTTGGCACTTTCTTCACCATGATGAGCAATCGAAAAAGACTTTAGCCACTTTTGGCCATTCATTTCCAATCTAGCGCTCCATGCTACCAGCTTTCCATGACGCCGAATACCGTGAACACCCGATGTTCCCGAAGTATTAGTAGAGCGGAGCTTGGAATTCACCTGAAGTTGGGTCTGTGGTGGAATCAAGCGTAACAGCGCATCACGATAGCTTCGAGCCATCAAAAGCGCAGCTTGCTCGCCTCCGTAAATTCCATCATGAAACTGCCGAGCAATTACCTTTTGTTGGCGGCTCAATGTAGCAAGCCAAAATCGTAGTTGGAGCCCTCTGGTGCTAATTTTCTCGACCCGATATACACCATATTCAACCGCAACCTTTGACTTTGAGCGCATTTTTAAAAACTAAGAAAATTAGATCAGATATCCGTACACCTTATTCAGGCGCTGACCATTTGCACGCTAGTGCATCTGACATCCTGAGACACTAATATAATAGCAAGCAAACTCATTAATTGCACTGCGAGTCGCAAGACATCACGGGATTTGAAAGGAGCCCTGCTGCACGGTTTGTTTCTTGGGGGCACACACCTCGTGCCTAACCTCTTATGTAGATGTGCAGTCTATTCCTCGTTTCAAGCATCTGGATCGTCTTGGCAGACAGGTCCGTTAAAAGTTAATGATCAGCGCTTGCATTGACAGGAGGTTCCTGTAATGCAACAACGCCCTTTGGCAGGGCTGTCGCCTTCATCAAGTTTGTGAACCGGATTGCCTGCAAGTGTCTTGACTTCCCACTCTTCCGCAACCGTTGATCCCCAGGTTTTGTAGCTGGCCTGCCAGATCACCTGCCCTTGGGCATTGGTCAGCTCTTGCGTCATGCCTACCTGGTCGGTGTGGAAGTAGTAGACCTTGCATAGCTGGGCTTGGTCGGCGCTTGCCGCCACCCTTTCTGTTCCGGTGCCCCAGTCCTGGATTTGCAGCGCTTGCGCTTTTTGCCGCGCCGTTTCGTTCAGCGATGCCCAGTAACGGCTTTCCGCATCGTTGGCCGCAGAGTTTGAAGGATTTGAGACTGTAGCGCTTGTCTGACTTACACTGACTGCTGCATTATTAATAGCATTTAGCGGCTACGCGTCATCTACAGTGCCCAGTCCGCCTTGCCAGTGGCACGTAGCTGCCTGGCTCATGCTCCTAACTAAAGGTGTTTCTACAAATTTGGCCAAGCGCTCTTCAATGATTTATCTGACCCTATTGCAATGAACGAACTCTCTCTATCCCCATATACCTGCTGAGCAGAGAGAAATATGCAATCAATATCTATTAAATTATTAATAATTTCAATATTAAGGCATAGCGATTTATCCAACTCAGCTCCATCCAATTTGCGTACATCTATATATTTACTAGAAATTATTAAAATTGCATTCTCTTCTAGGGCGAGGTAATCAAAATACAAATGAATCTCTTCCTCAATTAGATTTGCAATAGCAAAAAATTTTACTTTAGATTCATTTTTTACACTATACTCTTCATATATTTTTTCTGGTTTTTTGAGATCAATAACAGCTGGATGTTTCCATATTTTCTTATGATTGGTAATCGCATTATTTGATTGCCATGCATTATTTCCAAAAAGCATTTTACAATCAACAATATCACCTTCGGATTTGGATTTTTTAAGGATGGAAGCGAGAATTTCTATTTTTTTCTTTTTTGGAAAATCTGCATTAAAATTCCAGCGTATTCCTCCAGCATGATTGGAGATTTTTTTTGTGAGACCAGGGAAATTCGATGTGCAATTTGAAAAGTTGTAAACACAATTATCTTCAGCGAGACAATTACTTCGCTCAGTTGATACTTGATCAAAAAAATTGTCTTTAGTAGTCATAATGCTCTCCGTCTTTATCGTTAAAGTGAGGCCCTCTATTTTGTGAATTCCCCTTCCCAAAATCATGCCCTCCGGCATCATCACGGATGGTGATTGTCTTAGTCCCACCTCCAGCTTTAGGAACATCGTATTCATAAATCCGTCCAGGCTGACGATTGCCTCGTTTGTCAACATTAGGAAGTGTTCGCGTTGGAGGCTGGCTAGTAGGAATACCAGAGCGACGCTTGGCTTCACGAAGAGCGCCACGTCTGCCTGCTCCGTCAGGTGTAAGATTTGCAGGTCTTTCGCCTTCAGCATTGCACTTCGCTAGTCCCCAAGGATCAATCCACATCAGCGGATTAGGCGAATAACTCCCTAAATTGATCCCTCCAGCCAATCCAATCGGATCAGGACAGATGAACCGCCCTACATCCGGGTCATAGTACCGGAATGTGTTGTAGTGCAGCCCGGTGTCGCGGTCAAGGTACTGGCCCTGGAAGCGCAGGTTTTGCTGTTGATCGGCTTTGGCAGGGCTGTCGCCTTCATCAAGTTTGTGAACCGGGTTGCCTGCAAGTGTCTTGACTTCCCACTCTTCGGCAACCGTTGATCCCCAGGTTTTGTAGCTGGCCTGCCAGATCACCTGCCCTTGGGCATTGGTCAGCTCTTGCGGCATGCCTACCTGGTCGGTGTGGAAGTAGTAGACCTTGCATAGCTGGGCTTGGTCAGCGCTTGCCGTCACCCTTTCTGTTCCGGTACCCCAGTCCTGGATTTGCAGCGCTTGCGCTTTTTGCCGCGCCGTTTCGTTCAGCGATGCCCAGTAACGGCTTTCCGCATCGTCGGCCGCAGTTTTTGAAGGATTTGAGCCTGTAGCGCCTGTCTGGCTTGCGCTGAATGCAACACTATTGATAGCATCTGGCGGCTGCGCATCATCTACAGTACCCATCCCGCCTTGGTCTGCTTTCTCTCCGTCTGCATCCAGCCTTGCCAGTGGCACGTAGCTGCCGGGCTCGTACACATAGCTGATGGTGTTGCCACCCCGCCTCTCTTCGATCAGCCGCATGCCTTCCCAGATGAAGGTGGTGGTGCCAAAGCTGTCGTGTTTGGCGACTCTGCGCCCTATGGCGTCATAGTCAAACCGTGTGGTTTGTGTTGCCTGGTGTTCGGTACCAGGGCGTCTGGTTGTGATGACTTCGATCAGGTGGTTTTCTTCATCCCACCTGAATTGCTGTTCGGTGTGTCTGCCTGCAAGTTTGCGGATCAGTCTGCCATGGCCATCGTAGAAGTAGCGCTTGTCTTCAAACACCCGCACCAGGTTGTCACGCACGTAGCCGCGTTGCGACAGGGCCGTGCTGCTGCGCACTGCCTGCTGTGTAGCGGCATCCTGGATATTGCCAGCCGGATCGTAGCCAAAGCTTTCATTGGCCGCCTGCGCAAATGGCTGGCGTACACCAGCCAGAGGGGCGTGCTGGGTGTGCAGGATGCGGCCCGTGGCGTCGTACTGGTGGCCGGTGTCGCCTTGCAGGCTGTGGCGGCTGGCTCGCAGCTCACCCACCTTGTCGTACTGCCAGGCCTTGAGCAGCCCTTGCGGGCGCTGTACCTGACTGGCGGGATCTTGCTGCAACGCGGCCAGCGCGCTGCGCCATTGGCCTGCTGCAGCATCGTGGAGCCCAAACGGCTGGCTGGGTGTGTCGGCCGCTTGTGTCCAGGCCCCGGCAAGGCGCCCTACAGGGTCGTGGCTGTAGCGGGTGTGGGCGCGGCCCTGGCTGCGCAGTATTTCCTGGTGCAGGTCGTCACGCTCGATGTCGCAGATGAGCTGGTGCACAGCCTGCGCATCTGCGGCTGCCGTGTTTTGCTGGCTATAGTTGACCTGGTGGAGGTGGCCCGAGCCGTAGTAGAGGTAGTTGAGCGCTCGCTTGTGCAGCGGCTGATAGGGTAACTGCGGCAGCACGGTCTGCGTGCGGTTGCCCAGAAGGTCGTGCTGGTGCTGGAGTGTGTGGCACTGGCCAGTGATGTGGTCAATGCTCTCTTCCTGCACCACGTCGCCCATCAGGTTGTAGGCAATGCGTGTTGTGTGCAGCGGTTGGGTCTGCGGGCTACTGCCGGGGGGTGTAGTGTCTGCGGGGCCGGTGTCGATGATTTTGAGTTTGACAGCCTCCACCAGTTGGTCAAGCAGGTCGTACTGATAGCGGTAGAGGTATTCTGCAGTTCGCTTTTCTACCAGCCTGCCCACTTTGTCGCGCACCAGCTCGATGCGACGAGGCTGTACGCCTGGCGCGGCTGGCTGGCCAGCATGGGTTGTTCCCCAACCGGGCACCTCTGGCGTCGCACCTGCGCCAGTGATACCAGCTGCGCTGCCGATGTCATCGCCCAGCCCTGGGTGGTAGGTGACAGCAATGGGCATGCCTGTCAGGTTGTATTCAATGTCTACCTTGACACCGCCAACGCGCGTTTCCTGTACCAAGCGATCGGCCTGGTCGTAGGCAAATTCAAAGGATTCACCGTTTTCGTTGACGAGCCTTTGCAGCCGTAGCGCGCTGTCGTACCCAAAGTTGACTTCTCGTTGCTCCTTGTCGATGGTGCGCAGCAACTGGCCGCGGCTGTTGAAGGAGAAGCCGGTGACGCGGCTCAAGGCATCGGCAATGTTTTGCAGCATGCCGCTTTCGTCGTAACCATAGTTGGTGTTGGCGCCATCTGCCGTGGTGGATGCGAGCAGGCGCCCTTGTGCATCGTGCACATAGCGCGTGACTGCGCCGCGCGCGTCCGTAGCGGTGCTCAGGTTTCCCCAACCGTCATAGGTGAAACGCGTGGTTTTGTCAGAGCAATCGGTGTATGACGCAAGCTGGGCTCTGGGCGTCCAGGTCAGATACTTGACGCCGCCTTTGGCATCCACGATCTTGGTGGCAAGGCCTTTGTCGTCGTACACATACTGGGTAAGGCTGCCATCGGGCGCTTTGATGCTGGTGAGATCGCCCGAGTCGCTATAGGTGTAGAGGTAGGATTGGCCATTGGGTAGGCCTTGGAGCCATGGCAGGCCCATGTCGTTCCAACCCGTGGCGGTAACCCGGCCAATGGGGTCGGTCACACCGCTGACGTTGCCTTTGGCGTCGTAGCGTACCAGCGAGGTATTGCCACCGGGCTCTGTGTATTTGCTGACCAGCCAGCGGTCGTTGTATTCGAGCTTCCAGTGCTGCTGCTCTGGCCGGATGGCTTCCAATAATTCGTAGTGCGGATTCCAGGTGCACAGGTAGCGTCTGCCCAGATGATCCACGACCTCGGTTCCCCCAAAGACGTCGTTAGGCCCAGGAGCCTGCGCGTCCCACTGACCCTGGAGCAGTCGATAGGCAAAATGGTAGGTTTCACCATCATTGGTCCAGTTCTTGACGACCCGGGGCCGATCTTCGAACTGCTGCCATTCGTAGTAACTCTCCAGTCCCGAAGCATGCGCGTGCATGCTCATCAGCCGTTGGGCGTTGTAGGCAAAGCGCCGTGAGATTTTCTGGGTGCGGTCAATCACATGTTGCAGCTGACCGTGGGCATCGTAGCGGTACTGCACGAGCGGCCCCACATTCTCGCCAGGGGCTGCCTTGGTGATGGCAATGCTTTGGAGCTTGCCGCCAAGCTGTGTTGCATAGTTGAAGCGCAGAACGCGGCCGGTACTATCCGTGCATTCTTCCAGCTTCCCTGTGCCCGGTTGGCGGCGCAGCGATATGTAGTTGGCATGCCGGTCTTCGATGCGTTCCAGATCGTGAATCAGCGCATTTTGGGTAGAGTCGGCACGTGCCTGTTCTTCGAACAGGTAGTACATGCCATCGGCTGCGGACACAAAATACCGGTCGCCCTCCGTGCGGTACAGAGACAGTTGCTCTACCTCGTGGTACCACCCTTGAGCACGCGGGAGATCAGGAAATTCGATTTCCCGCCCGCCATAGCTGATGAACTTGAGCGTACGCTCGCCATCCTGCGCCGTTTCAATCTTGAGCTGCAGGCACAAAGGGGTGCTCCAGCCTTGGCCGAGCAGCGCGTTGTCCCTCGTATCCGCACTGCTGTAGATGCGGTGCCAGTCAAGCGGCAAGGGGCCTGGCAGTGAAAAATCCACTTCAGGTTGCAAGACCTTGATGCCTGTCGCCAGATGCACCGGGTTGCCCATGACTTGCTCGACCTCGGTCAAGATACCGTTGACGGCAAAACCAACCGACGCACCAGCCTGAAAAAGGCACGGCAGGTTTTTGGCGAGCCGCGGCACTGCAGTCAAGCACTTCCAGGCCTTTCTGAGGTTATGCAACTGCCATAACACATTGGCAACCCGCAGGATCGTAGAGACCTCGCTCGCAACATCACGAACGCGGGCCTTTGGATCTCCGATGAACACATCCGGAGATCCACTCTCGATCCGCGCGCCACATTCGACTTTGTCTCCCACCCGAGACGCCACGCAGGTATTGACAAATACCGTCTCTGCCCCTTCGGCAATCAGTATCTGCGGGGTATGCTTGCTACAAATAACTTCATCGATCGGAGAATCGGGTGTTGCTCTTGCTGCGCCGGTGGATTCGCTGTTGATGAACACATCCTGAGAGGCAGTAATGATCTCTCCAGTGATCTCGTATTCTTCGGGGCATATCTCGTCGACGAGAGGCTCCATGGCCTCAGCCCCTAACGATGCCCCATACACGCTGCCAGCCACTCGTGCCGCTACCACCACCAGACCCACGGCGATCACCGCGCCGGTACCCAGCGAGATGCCGGTCAAGAAGGTACCCAGGGCCACAGCACCCGTCACCAGTGCTGCTGCGGCAATTCCCCCCAGCATGCCACCTATGGCACCGCCGATACCGCCAACGACAAGTTTGGTAAGGTAACGCCAATTGGGGTTTTTCTGGTGCGCAATCGGATCGTGCAGCCGCGCTGCTGGGTGACTGGCTACCGACATCAGGCCCCCTCTCTGAACCTGAAGCTCTGGAGAATTTTTTGCCAGTACTCTTCGTCGGCTGCAGACATAGTGCCGCCAGTACTGGCCGTAAAAATAAGCAAATCATCAGAGGCAGGAAGCTGCATCACCACCTGCTGCTGAAAAGTTGCAACCCCGTTTTGCTTGAACTGCAGTTTCAGCAAATAGCCCTGCAGTTTCTTGGTGGACGAGGCTTGCATCGCCAAAGGCAACTGACCATTCGATTTGAAGCCACTCAAATAGGATTTCATCTTCTTGAGCTGCCGCTCAATGAACAGCTCCAGGCTCTCACCAGCTTCAAGCACATCGCGGGTCACCACAATGGAGATGCCGACGCCATCTTCAGGCATCAACACATTGGTGGTGCGGTCAATGTGGGGTTTTGGTAAATCAAATGCACCTTCTTGAATATGGAATTTCATAAATTCTTAGCTTTTGAAAAACTCAAACTCTTATACTTCAAAGATCCATCCAAATAGAATTCAGGCATTCCATATTGCTCATTTTGAAACCCAAATTTACCTCTTTACCGTTCAATTGAAAGGTTCTTACGGCCATCGCATCTGGGTATGGATGAGATGGAGGCTTAGGGAAAGGAAGCTCCCCCCACTTCTTCTCCATGTCACTCAGCTTTAAACATCCATTAATACCCTCTATCATGATATAATTTTTCTTATTATCTTTGGATGATCTAAAGTCAATTTTTGAAATTACCAGCCCATCCTCCAAAGAAATGGATTTGGTAGTTTCAAAAAACCTAAAATACTCATTCTCATCAATTTTTTTGAGTTTTTCATGAATAATTGACTCTATTTTATTTTCTGATGTAAGAGAGTTATTTTCAGCACCAGTTGTTAATGCATGAACCAAAGCCCAAATAGTCAACATAGCAATCTCCATTAATTATTTCTTGTAATTGGCATCATACCAATCACCGTAGTAATCACCATATTTCTGACCCGTTGTAGAGGTCTTTTCTCCTTGGCCATAAATTGATCCTATTTTATCTCTTGCCTTTTGGGCATTCCCGTCTTTCTCATAGGCATCATAGGCTTTATTGTACTCAGCGTGATTGCTAGAATTTCCTGCAATTCCGATATTTGGCCCTTTGGAATTCAAAATCTCCCGCTGAACTTTTATATTATTCATGGTCGCCGCCCCCTCATCACCTAGCGGCCCTTTCACATACGCCTCTTTAGAGGATGTGTCAGCCTTGTATTCATATTTTGCATGCCCCACCTCGTGCGCCAGAACTTGCACCTTCTGCCCGGGATCTTTATTCAGGTTTGAATCCAGAATAATTTCCTTTCCTTTTTTATAGGAACCACCTCCAGCAGGCCCATCTTTTATGGTGTAGCCGTCCTTTTTTAATTGTTCTATATCAGCTTGAAGTGATGGCGATTTCTTTGCAATATCTTCAAAGCTGCCGGGGGCTGGCTTTCCGCCATCACCATCGGGAGCCGGCTCTACTAATTCCTGAACTGAATTATCCCCCTCAACAGATAGTTTTTTTGGGGCAGCACAGTTAAGCAAGATTTTTCCACTACGCTCATCCAGCAACTCTGTGAAGCTGATCAGGCCATTCTTGCCCACTATCTCTATTTCTCCAGTGTCCTTGAGTGTCAAGGACGCGGCGCCATCTTTGCCTGCGACCAAGGTAATGCTGCTTCCAGCTTCCAGCCTGATATGTTGACCGGCCTTGATAAGCACCGAGTCATCATTGGCCCGGATGTTGACGTTTTGCTTGGCCATCACAGATGCATCGTTGTTTGTCGACGCCATGGTGATGCGCTCTTTGGCTGTCAGATTGAAGTTGCCCGTTTGTGCGTCGTGAGCTATATCACCACCCGTCACCGTCGTGCGCTGCCCACCAGCAGTGACGTGAGTGAGCATGCCTGCTTTTGCAAGCAGACTCAGCTGATCCTGCGTGGAGGAAACCGTGACGCTGCCCGTGCCACGCATCGTGACCGACTGCCCCGAGCTGATCACCACCGGCTTGGGGCTAATCATGGAGTGCCCCTCGGGACTCACAATGGACACAATGGGCTTGTTGATGTCCTTGGACCGCGTAAGCAGATCATTAGCCCCCGGCAACGCTGGATCGGTATTGAGCGGCATCTGCATCTCGGGTCCCGTTCCTGATTTGCTTCCGGCCGCCGCAAAGGCCTGCATGGCAGCAGCCATGCCGCCCAGCGAGGTCTTCGCAGCCTCTTTTCCCACCATTGAAAGGATGCCGGAGGCAAGCTCTGACATGTGGTCTTTCTTGATATCGTTCAGGCCTGAAATCACTGCATCCATGGCAGATACGGCAGACGATGCTTCCTGCATCAAAGTCTTGCTGTCGGCCAGGTGTTCGCCCAGATGCTCAAAGCCGTCCGGATTGTCATGGGTGATTTTGTTTTTGAAGTCCTGCGTATACGTGGTGATCAGCAAGCCTTTATCCGCGCGGATAGCTCCCCACTCATTGGTTCGTAACTCAAAGCCGTAGCTGCGTTTGGCTTCCGTGCTTTGGTTCATCAGGTAACCCATATGCAAATGGGTGTTGCCATGGTCGCTGGACAACTCCAAATGCTCGATGCCCTTTTGGTCCTCGAAGCGCAGCATGTTCTTGCCCCCACCGCCCTTGCTCCAGTTGGTCTGCGTACCAGATTGGGTCTTGTGTTTGGGCAGCTCCCACGGGGGCATCTGCATGGCGTTGTAGACACGGCCTGTGATGATGGGGTAGTCCGGGTCACCGTTCAGAAAGTCCACGATGACTTCCTGCCCGATGCGCGGGATGTGCATGCTGCCGTAGTTGCTGCCCGCCCAGGTCTGGCTCACACGTATCCAGCAGCTGCTGTTCTCGTCCATGCTTCCGTAACGATCCCAGTGAAACTGTACCTTAACTTGCCCGTATTTGTTACAATATATTTCCTCGCCCGGTGGACCCGTAACCACTGCCGTTTGTGGGCCGGTGGTATGGGGCTTGGGAGTAACGCGTTGACTGCGGTAGGCCGTGCTTTTAGGCACGACGGCAAAGCTGATGCGGTAGGTAGTGCCGCTGTCGATGCCCCCTCGCTTGGCTGCGCCCGAGCCCCCGGCTCCGTCGCTTCTGCGCACGTTTTCTTCAAACCGGTAGTGCGCAGACTCAATCAGGTAGTCCTTATTCTGGTCTGCCCGCGGGTATTTGCTGAAGGTAAAGAGGTAGCCGGGGGCGATGTTGCGGGCATTGCCTTCGCCTTGCGCGATTTCCCGCTGGGCCTTTTGCTGCTCGATGCGGATGCGCGCGTAGTTCTCGCCGTCGCCATGCTCGGTGTAGCCGCCCGGCCATTCGTATTGCTCTCTGCTGTCTTCGCTGTGGCCTGCAGGCTGCTGCTGGCGGGTGGTCAGATCGGCCTTGGGCTTTTCGAAGTCGTAGTCATCGGCTTCAAAGTTGCCAGAGGCGATATCTTCGGCATACACCCATGAATCGATGAAGTCTTCGGAGTGCACATGCGCAGCACGGCTATTGGGGTAATAGGCAATAGTGGTGGGGCCGTTGGGCAAGGGGCTGACAGAGCCAATATCGTCAGCGAGCACCAGCTTGTGGCTGCCGTTGCTGTGGGAGAAGAAGTAGAAGATGCCTTCTTCTTCCATGAGGCGGGAGACAAAGTTGAAATCGGTCTCGCCGTACTGGACCATGTAGGTCCATTCGCGGTAGGAGCCGCTGAGTTTGTCTTCGATGGAGAAGCCGTACTTGCCCAGCACTTCCTTGATGATGTCGGGCGCTTTTTTGAACTGGAAGATTTTGAAATCACTGCGGCGCGTGGCGTGCCACAGCCAGGGGCGCAGGATACTCTCGTAGAGGCTTGAATCGCCGTCTCTGCCGATGTAGGTGAATTGGGTGACTTGCCCAGAGATGAACCGCTTGCCGCTGCCTGCGTCCTCAGTGGTCAGATCAATCTCAATGCTCATGTCCTTGCCTAGCAAGGATTTGGCAGAGATGCTGGGGGAGTCGCTCAGCAGCCGCACCCGGAATTCGAACAGACGTGATAATTGCTCGGTCCCCTCCATCGAGCGAAACTCCAGCTGTTCACCTAATGGACTGTGGGCAATGAATGTGCGATTGGCCATAGGCTAACCCTTAACCCTTCTTTATATTCGATAACTTTTCTTTATCATAGTCAACGTCAACCAAAAATCAATCGCCAATTATGGTGTTGCGGGGTTAAAACAGGCTGCGCCCAGCAATTGCTCAATGAATTGCTCAATGGATCGGCGTGCGATCGCAGCCCTCATCTGGCGTTGATGCATGAGCTACATGAGACGTTTTTGAAGGTAAGGTCAGTAACACCCGTCTACCAGAACAGACATAGCTCAAGATACCAAGACGGCTTGCTCCTGCGGCGGTAACTCAGGAATACAAAAGTCTGAGAGCAAAGGTGCTAATAGCGCGGGCGGCGTATTGCGTATGTCCTGCCCGCCTGGCCGGTCGTAGCGATGGCGGATGAATAGCCCTTTGTCTGGCGTGCTCGCAAAAACGGCTGTGCGGTAGAGATCCTTGAATTCGTTCCAGCAATGCACTCCAAACCGCTCTGTCACTCTGTCTTGGATATAGGGCCAGGCCAGCCGTAAAGCTTTCTCATACGGCCTGCGTTTGAGCATCCAGCTTTTGGCGTCCTTGCTTTTGACCTCTCGGGCTCGCTTGCTGGAAGACTCACCATCTCCCACCGTTACGAACAAACCTTCGTAGGTGTGACCTCTGCGGCTGATTTGGTAGACGCTCACGCGCACACAGACAATCTGGGGGCGCAGGTCATCGAACCAGGCATTGAGCTGATCGCGCCTCTCATGCAACGCAGCTTTGTCCAATTGCATGCTTCCATCTGCATCTGTGCCTAGACCGCTATCCACACAAGGCTGCAGAAGACCAGGAAATGCAGCCTCAGCAATTTGCGTGGCACCAGCATTGAAGGTGGCAAATTGGCTTGGGTACTGCGCCAATAGCTCTTGCCGTGCTGCAATTGCCAACTCCTTGGCTCTATCTCCATGCTCCCGAATGGGAAAATACCTGGTGTGTGTCTCGCCGCAAACACTCAAGGTTGCTCGCCACGCTTTGATCTTCCCATTGAAGAGAATCGTAGATACGCCCGGAATACCGGATTTGTTGTTGGCCCGCCTTTTTGCGCTCAGATCCCGCCTCGTATAGGGGGGCACCAAGCGCATCAACGCATCGCGATACGCCTGGGCCATCAAATGCGCAGACTGTTTACCGCAGTATGTGTTGTCATTAAAGGCGCGAGCAAAGGTCACACCCTGGCGCTTGACAATCACTGCCCACCTGGGTGCATTGGCATCGTTGGCATGAAAGTCATCAATGCGCGTTATGCAGTAACTGCCTTGACTGGAGCATTCCCTAGTTTCCTTAATCTTCATCAAGCATTGATCAACCGAGCAAAAGCGCTATTTTGTCCAATACTTGAACAATTACGCCACTACGTGTTGCAGGTCTGCGGCGAAATCGCCACGGCAATGTGCACGCGCAGCCTGCAAGCAGCGCTGCGCAGGAATTGCACCTGGTTAGCAGCTTACTGGTAACGGGTTGGTGAATTGGTAGCTGGCTGATAGCGGGCCAGTAGCGGGCAGGCTTGAATCATCCGAATCTAAAAATTCTCAATCACATATCCTCAAGGGGATACAGGCATAGATCCGGCGTGATCTGAGCCTGCATCACCCTGGTTTTTCTCTATCCGCATTTCTTCCATCCTCAGCGCCCTTGGCTTCGTGCCAGGGGCGCTTTTTTATGCCCGGAATTTTCATGATGATTCAATGCACACGCTGTAAATCCTTGTCCGTCCATACCAAAAGCACCGCCAAGAAGGTGGGCCAGAACGTCGGCGCCATCGCAGGCACGGCAGCCGGTATTGCCAATGCCGTCCAAGGCGCATCACTGGGCGCCCGCGTGGGCTTTGTCGCTGGCCCCGCAGGCTCGGTGTTCGGCTCCATGGTCGGCGGCGTCATCGGCGTTGTGGCCGGAGGCGCTGTCGGGCGCGAGATCGGAGGCGCCATTGGCGAGCAGATCGACGAATCCTACCTCGATAACTACCAATGCCAGGACTGTGGCCACTCCTTCAAAGCCTGATACGTACAGAACCTATCCAACCAATTTCATTCAGGAGAACCTCACCATGTCTCACCTCATCGAAACCATGGCCTACACCGGCCAAACCCCCTGGCACCAACTGGGCCACGCCCTGCCCAAGAAGCAATCCATCGACACCTGGGCACAGTCCGCTGGCATGCAGTGGAAAATTCTTGAAACGCCAGTCCGCTATCTGGCAGCCGATGGTTCGGGCGCATCCTCAGCACTTTCTCCATCCCTCTATGGCGAGCCCATGGAGTTCCCCGACCAGAAGGTGCTCTATCGCAGCGATACCAAGGCGCCCTTGTCGGTGGTCAGCAACCGATACCAGGTTGTTCAGCCCCGCGATGTTCTGGAGTTCTACCGCGACCTCACCGAAGTTGCAGGTTATGAGCTGGAAACCGCAGGCGTGCTCAAGGCTGGCCGCAAGTTCTGGGCATTAGCGCGTACTGGCAAGTCGTCCGCCCTCAAGGGCGATGACCTGGTCAATGGCTATCTGCTGCTCGCCACCTCCTGCGACGGGACGCTTGCCACTGTTGCCATGCCCACCACCGTCCGCGTAGTGTGCAACAACACCCTGGCCATTGCGCTGCAAGGCGGTGTGAATGCCGTCAAGGTGCCGCACTCCACCAGCTTTGATGCCCAGGCCGTCAAACGCCAGTTGGGTATTGCAGTCGGTCAATGGGATGCCTTCATCTACCAGATGCGCACCTTGGCCGAGCGCAAGGTCAAGAGCCACGAGGCCATGAACTTCTTTCTCAAAGTGCTGTGCGATACCGACAAGCCCAGCATCTCAGGAACAAGCAAGGGCGGTCTCACGAACGAGCGCGCCTTGCAAAAAGCCCAGATGCTCTACGACGGCCATGGGCGCGGCGCGACCAAGGCTGCCGCCCAAGGCACTGCCTGGGGATTGCTGTGCTCTATTACCGAGTATGTGGACCATGAGCGCCGGGCTCGCAGCCAAGACAACCGGCTCGATAGCGCCTGGTTCGGCCAGGGTGCTGCGGTGAAGCAACGGGCGCTCGAACATGCCATGCAGTTGGTGGCTTGAACCAGCAGGCATCTATTACCGGATCACGGTGAATTTTTACCATTCCCGGCCATATTCGTCCAGCCCCAGCCAGAAGCCTTCGCCATTTCCGTGGCGAGGGCTTCTGTGCTTTGGGCGTGCTCTTCTTTCCTTCGGAGGTTTCATGCCTATTAACGTTGTTCCCTCGCAGCAGGCTCCGCAACCTGTTCCTGCCAATCCTTCTGTGTCTCCTATCAGATCGGCTCGCCCGGTCCCGCGCCCCGCACTGCGACTGGTCTCCACCCGGGACATGCCTCGCGAGAGCTGGCTCGATGTGCGCAGACGCGGCATCGGCAGCTCCGATGCTGCTGCTGCTGTTGGTCTCAGCCCCTACCAATCTCAGCTGGAGCTGTGGATGCACAAGACCGGCAAGGCCGATCTATTGCCGCCCATCGACCCCAACGACGAAACTTCTCCGCTGTATTGGGGCACCTTGCTCGAGCCCATTGTGGCCGCCCACTACACCAAGCGTACCGGTCGCAGGGTGCGCCGCGTCAATGCGGTCCTCGGCCATCCCCGCATCCCCTGGATGCTCGCCAACATCGACCGGGAGGTCGTGGGTGATCCTGATGTCCAGATCCTGGAATGCAAGACCGCAGGCATCCATGGTGCCAAGCTCTGGAAGGACGGTGTGCCCGAGTATGTGCAACTGCAGGTCATGCACCAGTTGGCCGTGACCGGCAAACAGGCTGCGGATATTGCCGTGCTGATCGGTGGGCAGGAACTGCAGATTCACCGTATCGAGCGCGATGAGGCCATGATCGCTCAGCTCATTGCGCTGGAAGAACAATTTTGGGGCTGGGTGCAGCGAGAGGAGCAGCCACCGGCTGATGCATCTGACAGTGCCGACCTGGCACTGCGCTGCCTCTATCCGCAAGATACGGGCGAGACCATTGACCTGACGGACGATGCAACTGCCGCGCAGGCGTTCAGTCAACTCGTACAGATCCGTCAGCAAATCAACGATTGGGAGTCCCAGGAAGCGTTGCTCAAGCACCAGATTCAGCAGCGCATGGGCTCAGCCTCCCGTGCCAGCTTTACCAACGGATCCATCAGTTGGAAACGCAGCAAGGAAGGGCAGGCCTTCAATGCAGTGCGGTTTCAAGAGGAGCACCCAGTGATGGCTGCTCGCTACATGCAGCCCAAGGCTGGTTCTCGGCGGTTTCTGGTGCAGGTCAATGAGGTGGGAGAGACCGGCGAAATTGGTGAAGCCTGAGGCCCGTGCCGATAACCGGGCAGTTGGGCATGGTGAGGAAAAAAATAGCCGATGCTCAAAGAGCATGCAGGGGCAAGAAACTGTCAGGGATGGAAAACCACCCCGGCCCGGCGTAAAAATTGGAGTGAAACTGCGCCGCTATTAAAGCATGAAACCCATCCCCCCCTCAGGTCCCGTAATGACTTTCTACTGATTCATTGAATCTATTGATTAACCACCTATCACCGCCATCCATCACCACTTATTGCCCCAGCGCTCGCGCCGGGGCTTTGTTTTTATAAGGAGCCCATTCATGATCCAAGGACTGATGATGACGCCACCGGTCGTTGGCCGAATTGCCATCGGCAAGATGGTCGAGCGCAATGGCAAGCGCTTACCCGAGAAGGATGATGAGTTCACCATCACCACCCAGGTGCAAAGCCGCGCAGGCTGGGTATTGCATCCCATAGATGCAGCGCTGCGTACGCAGCTGGCTGGCCCGGCAGTACACCCCTCAATGACTGCAGGTGCGCCAACTGCCGCAGTGGTAGAGGTGCCCTCAGGCAACAGCGTCCCTCTCAAATCCACTCTGCAAAGCAAGCTGGTCAAACGTGCCAAGGCGCAGAACCTGTCCACAGGACCGATTACCGAGGAAGCCACCACCACCGCTTCGTCGGCCCAAGACACACAGCGCCCGGCAGGCGCGTCCAAACTGCGCAGCATCCCGGTGCGCCTCCTCTTCAATGACCCGAGCCTGAACCTGCGGGCCGCCTACACCCTGTTTGACCGGGCTACGGCCAGGCCCGTCTGTGTGGGCGACGGCGAAAGTTGCAAACGGGTGCGCCAAGGCATTGTGGAGTCTCACCCCTGTCCAGGGCCAGATCACTGTGCGCTCGGAATGGAGGGGAACTGCAAGCTCTTTGGGCGCTTTCATGTGCGCATCGACCATCCAGCCAACCAAGTTGATGCCTGCAGCACCTTTGTGCTGCGCACTACGGGCGTCAACACGGTTCGCACATTGATGGCGCGCATGCAGTACTTCCAGGCGATCTCGGGAGGACTGCTGGCCTACCTGCCGCTGGAGCTGCGCTTGCGGGGTAAATCTACCGCGCAGTCGCATCGCTCGCCGATCTACTACGTGGATCTGTGCGTTCGCCAGAGTTTGAGTCTGGAAGCAGCCGTGCACCAGGCCCTGGAAGCGGCGGAGCATGCCCGGCAGATGGGGCTGGACCAAACCGCCTTGGATGCAGCAGCCCGCGCAGGCTATGCCCAGGGGCTGTTTGCAGAGACTGGGGAAGAAGCCGCAGATGTGATGCAGGAGTTCTATCCTGCCAGAGACCCGCACCAGGATGGCGCTCACCAAGAGGAGGCCCGTCATGGTCAAGAAATCCAAGCATGAGCGTGCGCATGAACCTGTGCCATCACATTCCTTCCATTTGGAGCATCGCTACATAGATGGGCTCAGGTTCGATGGCGTCTGGTCGTATGCTGCGAGAAACAGCGCAGGTGCATGGCGCTGGAAGGCGCTGCCTCTGCCTGAAACTCCATCGGCCAGGGTCAGACTCGGTGGTCCACAAGGCGCTTGGTGGTGCGCGCGGCAGTGCGCTGCCGTGATGAGCACAAGTGCAGTATCGCCACAGTCCCTGGTGAAGACGCAGATGCCGCACTCTGAGCCTGCTGCTCTGGCGCAGGCGCTGCAAGCGTTTCTACCGGATTGTTCTGTCCAGATGCGCGAGTGCGGCGATACGGCAAGCCAAGCCATGGATATCACTGTGAATATGGCAACGGACATGGCACAGGTACTGCAAGCCGGGGGATGCGCCTTGCTGCGGCTGGAAAGCCTGGATCGCAAAGTGGAATGCAATGACAGCTCCCCCAATGTGCGCTGGGCCTGGATGGTTGGTATGGAGGCATGGCACCAAGCCCGTGCTGACAGGCCCATGCAAGGATCCACGAACAGTACTGTCACGGATAGCACCGTACATGCCTTGCTGGTTGTTGGCCCACACTGGCCTGCGCCTTGGGGCAGCGGGTTTGGCGCAAAGCTGCGTCCTCAGGTGGATGGCAGTTGGCGACTTGCCAGCGCAGATGGCGAAGTCATGCATTGCAGGGTGACCGCCTGCATTGCTGTCTTGCCTGCAGTGCCAGTCGTGTCAACAATGCCTGTATCACCCGTAGCGGGTAACTGATGCACCTCGCAGGCATAAATGGCGGGCCTCGTGGCCTGCCATTGTTACTTTGACAGGGTCTCCGTCAGCGGCCACCCCACAACTACTCCAGTACTCCATCACACACCGGCCTCCAAGACCGGCATATCTCTATTCAACACTCCAATTCAAGAGGACATGAACATGAGCGCAACAAATACACAGTCATCTGAAACTACCCAGTGGTTCTACGAAGAAAACGGCCACAAAAAGGGGCCGGTCTCTGGGGACGCCATCGCCCAGCTCATTCGGGCATCCGCCATCTCTCACGGCACACCAGTCTGGAAACAAGGCTTTGCCGATTGGATTCCTATCGAAAACACCGATCTGCGTATGCACCTGGATACCATGAGCCCGCCGCCGCTGTCCGGCGACCATATGAACAACACGCTGGTGTGGGTTCTCGCCTTTGCACCAGTGCTCGGATACATGCTGGAATGGGTGGTTGCGGGAGCCATTCATGAGGGCAACGAGTTCGCAGCCCAAAGCGCCATGGAAGATGCCAAGTACTGGTTCATCACCTTGGGGCTCAATCTCGCTCTGTCATTCGCAGACGAGAGCCGCCTCAGAAAAGCGGGACACGACACCCGCAAGTTCAAAGGCTGGGTGTGGCTGGTACCGGTCTATCTGTACCAAAGGGCCAAGGCGACACGGCAGAGCTTGGCGTATTTCAGTGTCTGGATCATTTGTTTTGTTTTTACCTTGTTGGGCTGAAAAGCGGCTCCATCCACCGCAGGTGCCTGCCCTCGGCATCTGCTTTCCCCACACTCCACCCACACCAATCCCTGCAGTCACGCCCCCCCCCCCGCCACAGTCGCGGGTATCGTCGGTATCACCACTATTGGCGGTATTCGTGGTGTCGGGGGCTGATCTGCATGGATGACTTGCACCACCAGGAAAGCGTTTATGAAAACCACCCTCATCACACTTATCGCCATTGCGGCGGCGGCCATGACCAGCGGCTGTCGCGACTCCACGCCCAATGTGGACATCGAGACCCGGGACAAGGTCAATCCAGTGTTCGGCATCCGGTATGCTCTGGTAAAAGCCAAAGCGACCGAGGACAACGTCGTCGTCAAGGACATCATCGTCAACCGAGGCAAATGCAAAATCGAGAACGTCGATTTTCTGAGCAAAGAGCCCATTCTGCCCAAGAAGCTCAAATTCGGCGAATCGGTCTCGTTTTCTGGGCCATGCGAGGCATCTGAGGTGGAGGTCGTCACCAACACAGGCAGCTGGATCGAGTCTTATTGATGCCCGAGCCAGTGCAGCCTACGGCATCATTTTGAGCACAAAGACGTGGTTGCGCATCATGCGCTGGACGGCAAGTTCTGCGCCGTGAGGTTCTGCGCCATCAGATGACATTCGAGGTGAAGTGCACACCCTCCCCACGAAACACTGGGTCACATCTAAAGTGCTGTTCCCTGCCATTTTTACCTTTGCAACGACTACCGCGCTTTATGCGGTTTGCCTCGCCTCTGACAGTCCTGCTCGCTCTCTTGTGCCCATGGGAGCGCAGAGCGCTGTGCCCCCAGGCCCAAGAGCCTGCGGGCAAACCAAGGGGTACGTCTTCTTTTTTTCTAGCGTGGTCTGCTCGCCTCTAATAACAGTACCGTTAGTGCGCAGGACTACTTGCTGGCCTTATCGGCTTTACGCTTGGCGTTCTTGGGATCGACCACTGCCTTGAACTTCGCGCCTGGCACGAACTTGGGCACTGTTGCAGCAGGAATCTTGAGCGCAGCGCCCGTGGACGGGTTCTTGCCGACTCGGGCTGCACGTTTGACCGACTTGAAAGTGCCAAAGCCAACCAGTTGCACCGGATCGCCTTTTTTGACAGCCGTCTGAACGGTCTCAATCAGCGTGTCGAGCACATCGCTGGCTACTCGCTTGGACAGGTCATTCTTGGTGGCCAGGATTTCCACAAGTTCTGCACGATTCACAATGGAGCTATAGGTAGAAATAAAAAAATTTGCTTTATAGCGCATATGCACGCCGTGGACCTGATCGCCCAGGGCTTTGATCATATGCAAATTGCTTACACTTAGCTTGTAGTAGTTCTACTTAACATCGAATTTTGTAATTTTGGAGACTTCGTACTTTTCATCTTGAGTAACTGCTTCGCCATCTGGCTGTACAACAAAGGTATTCTTCAAAAGAAAGCCTCTATATGGCGGAGTTGCGGCGTACCATTCTGTCCTACTTATAAGTCTAGGCTTTATGCTATTGTCATGATAGGTAACTTTTTGCCTAACTTCAAATTTACAAGTTTCAAACCTTCCCATGGCAGTTTCTACGACTTCGCGACCTACATAAGTTCTGTCGTGAACAATATTAGTCGAAATGTCCAATGGCCCTGGATCGGTACTGGTTTGGTAGTTAGTTGAAACGACCTGATGACTCACCTCTCCTGGCTGCATTCGGAAGGGACGTCGAAATGGAGGGGTGCTCCATCCAATCATGTCACCATTCTGGATGCCATACTCAAGGAGCGTGTCTTGGTCAAGGTAGTACAAGTTCCCGCCATTAGAAATGGCTCCTTGCACAACAGTCGACACCTGAACCAAGGCTGGGGTTTGCGAGGTTGCTGCGTATGGCGTAACTTGCCATACGAAAGGAATAGATACATCCCCCACTTTCCGCTCATATTCAACAGTGGATCCGGGTTTATACAGCCCCCGGTTGAAGCAGTCTTCAGAATCTGCTTGTCCTATGGGCGCACTACCTCCACCTTCAGCAGCCTCATCGCCTCCCCCCCCACCGCCACAAGCAGTCAACAAAGCAGCACTCAAGAGGCTAGAGAAAGCGATTGCACGAAACGAACAGTGGTTCATGATGGTTGTGGTTAAATTTTTCCCACCATCTTAATTTAAAGATTGTGTCAAAAATCACACATTGATAGAAATACCTAACGATCTGTGTCAAAGAACTCCTGCCAATTTAACTCTGGCAAATGCCCGCACTAGTGGACTTTTTGCTGGGTGCGGGTGAACGAGGACCACCCCAAAAAGACATTCATCCATACCACCGCAAAGCACTCTGCCATGCACCAAAGCCCAAGGCATCAAGTGGGTTAACCACTTCTCTCGCAGCCAAATTCTGCTGGATACATTACCTTATGCGTCATGAGTAGTCGGACATTCGCTTGCCTTCACTGTCGCAAGCTTCAACGAAAAGACCAAAACATTGAGACGGTCATCTGTCCACTTTGCGGTCAGGAGAGTGTTCGAGTCCATTGGAAGCTTCACGTACCTTCTCCGAAAAAAAATTAAGAAGTGGAACTCATTTTGGAATCGCTACTTGTTTGAGCTTCGGCAGATCGAAGAATTCAAATGCAACCCGAGCATTTCGGAGATTCGCCTACAACTCTTGAACCAGGTATTCCGCCGCCAATCTCGGTGAAAGCGCAACTGATGCTTTGGTATGACCTTGTCTACCTGGGCCATACAAAAGTTGCGCGGCCCGGTGAATTCGTAGGTTGAATGCCCGCTCTCCTTACCGTCAGCGGTAGCTCCTGGCCGATAGTGAATGTCGCAGTTCGACCCATAGCAGCCATCGGCGGATTGCTTCTCACAGCACTTCGACGACTGCAGTTTCAGCATGAATTTGGAAGTCAAGCCACGCGATAGGGAGAAACGTGGAAATGCCTTCTATCCCGTACGATCTGAAGCTGCCACCAGTAAGTGGCTCGACTTTCTCAATCACATAGGCTGGACTGAATCCGGCCGGAGCTTGAGGCGGGCCGATGTACTCAGTTACTTCGAGTCTAGCTCGCGATACGTTGTGGAAGGTCGCCCGGATGCGGTGCATTCCCTGTTCGCCAAGCACAAACACTTGGGAAGCCACAATAGATACAGTTCGCCCTGCAACGCCTATGCTCTCAATGTTGCTTTCCGTCCAATGCAATTTGTCAGGCGTCACCAGGCGTTCTCCTCATCCGCTTTTGGCCGATTACCGCAGTCACTGTCGACCCGAAGCTGTCGTCAAGCTTTGCTCACGGCAGACGTTCCAACCACTCAGAATGCGTCCATCCAGCCCTGAGAGTCCATGTACTTAAGGAAGTCGTCCAAGCGAGACCGGTCAACCTCCAAGATTGCAAGATTACCCCCTTTGTGGTGCTCCTTGATCGCTTCGACTGAAAGCAATCCAGGCGCGCTTGCCAAGGAGGCCGATAGTGCAGCCTTCTCCTCCTTGGGATCTGAGAAAGACTTACTCTTGTGCAGGTAGCGAGGGCCTATTTTCATTGGTTGGATGTCAGCAGTTGGCCGAACTCAGTCCCAACAAGCAACTAGCCGCTCCAGCAGTGGCTCTACAAAATGCTTCCCCTGCAGTTGCTCCCGCCATCGCTCTGGAATGGCATCCTCTCCGTATAGCAACCCGGCCCATCCTCCGGCAACACACGCGGTAGTGTCTGTGTCATTTCCAAAGGAAATAGCACACCGCACGCAATCCTCGAAAGTATGAGTGCGAAGAACTGCAGCCACGGAGGACCAGAAACAATCGACCACATAGCCACTTCCGTTTGGTGCGTCCAGCCTACCATCTAAAAAGATGCGAAGCTCATGTCTTTCCACTCCTGCAGTTGTATCTTCGAGGTACTCTTGAGCATCATCCAGAGCCCTCACGAATCCTTGACCTTCGAGCAATCGTGCAGAAATCAGGGTCGACAGAGAGCAAGCGAGCAACGACCTTGCATGCCCATGTGTCGGAAGACTCTGCCTACGTGCCCGATCGATGAGCACGCCATCATCGGCCGCAGGTAGTAGCGCAGCCGGAAGCACTCTCATAAGTGATCCATTGCCGTTGTTTTGCTCTTCGTAAGGGCCACTCTGATTTGGTGGTACACCTCGCGCAAGACGAGCAAGTGCTTCCTGTGTCTGAATGCCAATGTCGAACACCCGACCATCAGGAGTGAGTTCGCCCGAGACGCTCCAAGAATGCAGACCTTTGGCGAACCGTTCCTCGATGGCAGCATCTCCTTCAAGCAAGACCCTGAGCAGATGCAATGCCTGTGCGCCATCGTCGCTCCAGGTTCCCTGTGGAACTCCCTGGTGTGCCCGTTGAAAGCCCACGGGTGGGGTCATCTCAATGAGATCAGGTAATGGTAGCTCTGCCGCACTAGAGAACTCGTAAGGCACACCTAATGCATCACCAACAAGAAAGCCATAGACGGCACCGCGAAGGCGCGAACGCCTTGACGGGGGGACAGTTGAGGAGGCTTGCATTGGTATGAGCGTCTTAGGGCTGAGCATGCATTGGGTGACGGCTCTTGGCCGATAGTGAATGTCGCAGTTCGACCCGCAGTGAAAATTCATCCCGGCGCGAGGCAGACTTTTCTTCAGCCTTGCAACTCAACATGGGTGTCGGTTAAGGCGACTCCGTCGAATGAGGTGACACAGAGCCAATGGCCCCAGAAGAGATCGCCGACTTCGTAACTGAGTTCAAGCATGCCAGTGCCGGTTGCGTACAGACCCGTTAGGGAAAGTGCCTCGACGAACTGCTCCTCTCTGAGCATCGGCTTCTCAAAAGCCGTCGTTGATCTATCTGGCCGAGCAACTGCACCGAATCTCCAATCGTTGTTATATGACGCCAAACACTCGGCTGCGGCTAGCAGTTTGCAGCTAGCATCAAGTTCCGGAAGTATTGAAACCGCATTCGCTGCCAAAGAAAGAGCAGATTCGCATGAAGCACCATCGGGATTCACGCGAATATCTATCTTCATCCCACCTACACCGATAGAGCCTTCCAGGATGTATGATATCTTTTCGCTGGGCTCAAGCCGACCAAGAACTAGATGATGAACAGCCTCTAACCTGACGGGTGGCAGCCTCTCTTTTAGTCCAAACAAAATTACCTCCTTTTGGCAGCTGCTTCTGGCTGGAAGTCGCCGATTGGCATATTAGGCCGAGCGTCGTACAAGTGCCTGCAGGCTCTCATACGTATATCCGTGCCGATCAGCAATGAGTCTATTCGCTAGGGCGAGCGAGCCCTCGAATATTGACCCACCCCCCGCCAAAGAAAGCAAGGCATTCGCGATGTCAGTTGCTCCGACCGCCTCAAAGGCCTCAGCGAAGGTGCGCATCGCAGGTAGTCCGTATCGGTGAATAAGCCCCTCAATGCCGTCCTTGTCGCAGTAGACCTCTGCTTCGGAAATCGCGAAAACAAGCCGCTGAACTCCAGCCAGAGACTCCAACCCATATCGCTCACCGCGCTCGACCGCAAGTTGAATAACAGAATCAGATTTCATGATGCTAGGAAGTCGGTATTGATGTCCGCTCATGGCCGATAGTGACTGTACCAGTTCGACCAACATGAGTCATCCGTTCCAATAAGCTAAACGCTATTTCTTAAAGCAAGGATGTTCTTTCCCTTCTCTGGGTCTTCGGGCGAAAAACACTGTAGCGATCCATCCTGAGAGTCGATAAACAACCGTCCACAAGATCCACATTGCCACATCGTGCGGGTCGGCGTCTGGACTATTTTTCTTGCGTGCATATATGCATCATCTTTGCTTAATTTGCCGCTGAAGATTGAATCAATGATGGCACTGTCGATAGTGTCAAAAACATTGAACCAGCCTTGATCAGGCGTTAAATGTGCTTTGTTGGGTAGGTAATCCGTACCATCAACAATGAGAGAACCACAGCGGCATGGAATTTTCAAAGTAAAGCCTCAGGTTAGTATTGCCGGAGTGTTCCCGCAGTATTCTAGTGCGCATCAAAGGACTGCTATTGGCCGGATGCGGCTCAAAGCGGAAGTTCACGCTTTTGGCGACGAAGTCGTCACCTATCTAGCACTACTAACGATGATAAGCTGCTCAGGGCCGTCCAACTAAGCCATTTCTTGGTCGCAAAGCGAAGTACGGCCAACGATGGTTTCCGGCTTCAACAAGGCCCCCGGGGCAACCACAGAGTTTGCCCCATGGCGACATCCGTCCCCAACAAGAGCGCGGGCGTGTCCGGAATTTTGTGTAAACGGGGCGGACTTCAGTTTGCGGAGATGCGATCCCCAAACTGAATGGTAAACCGGGTCAATGCTGCCTTCCAGTCTCGAATCGGCATGGTCCACTTCTGGCTGATGTTGCGCAGGGCCAGATAGAAGAGTTTGGTCAGCGCCTCGTCGCTCGGAAACGATCCGCGATTCTTGGTCAGTTTTCGCAGGCTCATGTTGACCGATTCGATGGCGTTGGTCGTGTAAATCACCTTCCTGATTTCCGGCGGATAGTCAAAGAACGGCGTGAGCCGTTCCCAGTTCCTACGCCATGACTGGCCAATCGGCAGATACTCGGCATCCCAGCGGGCCTCGAACTCACCTAAGCGCAGTTCGGCATCAGCGACGGTTGCTGCCTCGTAAATGCGGCGCAGGTCGGACGCCACTTCCTTGCGGCGTTTCCAGGAAACATAGTTCAGGCTGTGACGCACCATGTGAACGATGCAGAGCTGCACCACGGCCTTGGGGAATACCGCCTCGATGGCATCAGGGAATCCCTTGAGCCCGTCGACGCAGGCGATGAAGATGTCCTGCACGCCCCGGTTGCGCAGTTCCGTTACCACCTGCAACCAGAACTTGGCGCCCTCGGTTTGCGCCAACCACAGGCCCAGCACGTCCTTCTCGCCGTTCATGGTGATGCCGATGGCCAGGTACACGGCCTTGACCCGCACCGCGCCGTCGCGCACCTTCACATGGATGCAGTCCATGTAGACGATGGGATAGAGAGCGTCCAGCGGGCGTGCCTGCCACGCCTTGACTTCATCGGTCACAGCATCGGTGACGGAGGAAATCAGGCTGGGCGAAACTTCGGTGCCGTACATTTCCTCCAGATGGCTCTGGATCTCGCACACCGTCATGCCACGGGCGTACAGGGAGATGATCTTGTCGTCGAATCCGCTCCATCGCGTCTGGTGCTTCGGGATCAACTGGGGTTCAAAGGTGCCTTGGCGGTCCCGGGGAATCTCGATGGGCAACTCGCCGAATTCCCCCTTGAGGGTCTTCTTACTCTTACCGTTGCGGGTATTGCCGCCGGTATTGGCCACCGCCTCATGACGTTGGTGACCCAGATGTTCGGTCAGCTCGGCATCGAGCGCCTTCTCGACCAGCAGCTTGGTGAGCTGCTTGAGTAGCCCGTTCTCACCGATCAGGTCTTCAGGCTTCTTGTAATCGGCCAGCAGGCTGGCCAGCAGTTCTTGGGGTACTTCGTGCTTCTTGGTTGTCATTGTGTTTACGGACATGCAGGCCGCAGCCTGCGGTGGATTGTCCATTTACACAAAATCTTGCACACCTTCGGAAGTGCAGCCCAGCGAGTACTTGCGGTAACCGCTCCCTTGCTCAAGGCGTTGACCGTGGCCGCATGCGCGGCAACGCCAAGGTTCGCGCTCTTGGTGAGCCTATTCTGCGGACAACAGCATGCTATCTACCTTTTGTAACATTTGAATCCGCCGCTCACGTGGAAACATGCCTTTGTCCATTTGAATGAACGCTTCACGCACTGCCGCGTAGCGCTGTGGGTTAACGGCCTTGGCCAGCAGCAAACTGCGCATCGCTAGGTGTTCTATCGGACCGCCTGCAGAAGGGTTGGTGTCAGCCAAAGGCTTTTTGTTGACCCACTCTTCTACCTCAGCCAGATCGCCAAATCGTTGATAGAAGGGCAGCGCCCTTTGCTCAAAGACATTCGATAACTCTTGTCCAATACGCGCAGCATCTTCATTCATCGATTCAGGCACCACATGCATTGGAACCGCATCCTGCCCCAGTGGAGGGCGCCAATTGAGCGTCCACGTCTGGCGTTGATTGTCTTCGCCGTAGACCATGCCCAAAGTATTCCACGGGATCTCTATCCTGTCATGGCGCACTTCCACATAGCACTTAATCTCAAAAAACCGCCCCTTGGCGGTGCCTTGGTTGACCACTAAAAAGGCATCATGCCCATAGCCTTGGTTGCGCACGAAATAACCCCAGTCCTTGCACAGCTCAAAACCATACCGCTTGAGTGTGGCTTGCATCGTATTGCAAATTGCGCGCTCAATCCGATCCATATACTTAGTTTCCTGGTCTGTAGATGGGCACCGGCCCTGTCTGAATGTTGACGAGGGAATGAGGAAGAATCGTTCCTTTCGGAGCACGAATATCACCGCCTCTCAACCCAGTCACCAATCCCCCCTATTGCTTCAATGCTGTGCAATGCGCATCTTGATTCACTGTCAACCGTGCGTTGGGCGAGAGCTTATAGTCGATCAAGTCCCAGCCGCCATCAGCACGCAAGCCCAATTGGTCAAGTCGCACGCTACCCCGCAGCAAGTTACACTTGCTATCAAAGGCTCGTACGTAGAGCTGCGTGGCGGTTCGCCCACCATAGAGCGAATAACTGTCGAGTAAACCTTGGTTGGCCTCGAAGCGGATACCCATTTGCATCTTATCTGCACCAATAACACTAGAAAGATAGTTGTTACTGGTAAGTGCATAGGGAGACTGCACGTCCATTGTGCCTGAGCGTTGAGCCCCCAAGAAAGATGGCACAGCTCCTTTCATAGCGGCAGCAGACATCAGTAAGCCATCGGCAGCGCTGCCTACGCCCAAAGTCATCTCTTGAGTGGCTGCGCTCGCTCCTGCCAAGTTAGCAAGCCCGTATGCCCCGCCCCCCAGCGGGCTTGCTGCTGCCCGAGCTATCAGGGCATAACGAGGATCAGCTCCATACATCGCATTAATTTGCGCAGCCTTTTGCTGCGCATCTGGCACTGTGTATGTCGCCCAATCGACCAGTTTTCCCACCGTACCCAGCGGGTCTTGGGTCAGTCCACCTGCAATTTCTCCAAATTTTCGCCAAGCGTTATAGTTGGAGGGGCCGCTGAGCGGTCGGAGGCACGCGACCTCTTAGTAAACCAATATCTGCACCACGCAAGCCGGTCACTAGTTGTGGCCCGTCAAGAGGTTATTTGCAGATCTGAGCCTGGACATCGGGGCGATATCACCGATGCCGCTGTGCGGCCTGTGCCAGTTGTAGTGATGCAGCCAGCTCGCCAAGGCATTGGTTCGTTCGGCTGAGTTCTGGTACGTCCAGCCATAGGCCCACTCACGTAGCGCTGACTGGATGACCCGCTGCAAGTGCAGCGGGTGTTGGACAAGTATCGGCCTTGGATTCGGGAACTATATAAGGACTAAGCGGCAACTTAGCGGCGACCGTACGACAACGAACATCAGCGGCTTCAAGGCCACGCAAGCGCCCGACAGGGCACAAACTACATCACTACCCCCCCTACATCCAGCAACGCTTGCCGCAGTTCGGCCTCGGTGAGGTTGAAACCCCGGTTCTTTTTCTTGTTGTGGCAAAAGTAATCCACCGTACCAGTGGTGGCTGAGAGTTTCTCGCGCTGGTGCACCGCCAAATCAAGAAATTCTTTGAATTGTCCGGACCATTCCCGCTCTAGTTTGGATGCCGCAAGATGCCGATCGTATGGCACTACAAACTGTGGCCAGGGAGCGAACTTCTGGCGCTGGATGTCCACGCTAAAGAAGCGGCACAAGTCCAAGGTGGCCTGCGTGAAGTCGCATTCGATCAACTCGCCTAGGGTGTCATAGGTCTTGGACACCGGGTCGATATTGGGATCGCGCCCGAAGTCCACGCCCAGGAACTTGCCTTTGAAGGTGCAGCGTTCGTATCGGTTGCCGAAGGCAATCGCTGCATAAGAGACATTGACTGACGCGAGAAACGTTGAAAGGAAAGCTGGAAGTATTTGAACGCTCTACGGCGACATCACCTAGGGCTGGTCATGTCCTTAATCAGTGTCTTTCACAACCGCTACGGACGACAATAAGGCAAACGCCGCTGAAGCCCTCAAAGCCGTACAGGTCTCCCAAACCGTGGATCAGAACAGAGCAGTGATTTCTCACTGCTCTTATGCTCTCCTGCCCTGCCCTGCCTAGTTGTAGCTGCAACCAAAGGTGTGAAAGCCTTGGTTGTACTCCTTGGTCTGCATCTTCGCAAAGTAGCTCAGCCGGTGGAACACGCAGAGAAATGATGCAGCATCATCTCTGGTGATGTGATAAGTCGGATTTTTCGGAATATGGATATAACCTCGCATGTCATCCGTGTACATGCCAAGAGCAGATGCCCAAGCCCCATGGATCGGTAATCCCCCCGCAATTCCAGCGCGCTGAGAAGTAGAGACTCTCACAGGAGAATCTCTACCATGAAGAAATCACGT